>DASTNK010000071.1:0-9030 GCA_035720945.1 Burkholderiaceae bacterium | reverse complement strand
AGCCCGGGCGCCCCGATCACCTGGCACAACGTGGCGAATTGCCGGTCGCTCACGGCGCCGATGAACAGCTGCTCGCCGCCCGCCAGATTGAACACGTCATAAACGCTCCATGCCGAGACTCGCTCCGGCATGGGCGGCGGTGGCTCACCGGTCATCGAGAATTGCTGCATATGCTGGGCCGCCAGAAAAACACAGTTCTCGAACAAGGCGCTCTGCACCTCCTGTCCGCGCCCCGTATGCTCGCGCTCACGCAGCGCCGCAAGCACGCCGATCGCACCGAACATGCCTCCCATGATGTCGTTCACCGAGGTGCCCGCCCGCAAAGGCTTGCCTCGCGGGCCCGTCATGTACGCGAGCCCCCCCATCATCTGCACCACTTCATCGAGCGCCAGGCGGTTCTCGTACGGTCCGGGCAGGAAGCCCTTGTGCGACACGTAGATCAGGCTCGGAAATCGCCTCGACAGATCGTCGTAGCCCAATCCGATGGATGCCATCATCCCCGGACGGAAATTCTCGAGCATCACATCGCATCGCCCTATCAGCTCCAATGCCGTGGCGCGCCCCGCTTCTTCATGGAGATCCAGCACGACACTCTTTTTGTTTCGATTGAAGGTGCGAAAGAAACCGATGCCCAGCCCGGGGAGATTCCGCGTCTTGTCGCCTCCCGGGGGTTCGATCTTGATCACTTCCGCGCCGAGATCAGCCAGGATCATCCCGCAGGTGGGACCCATGACCATGTGAGTGAATTCGATGACGCGCACGCCTTCCAGCGGCAGATGAACAGGTGATTGGAGTGTCATGACAGCGCCGCCGCTCGATCCGAGGAAAATGGGAAAGGGAAAGTGAGGGGAAGTCCGGACCGCGCGATGACACCATGCAGCGCCTCTCCGGCCAGCCACCCGGCAACCGTGCCGCGCAGCGCCAGCAGCGCGCCGATATCGACCCCCGTCTCGACGCCCATGCTCCCCAGCATGAACGCCAGATCTTCACTGGCGACGTTTCCACTGGCGCCAGGCGCGTGAGGGCACCCGCCGATTCCGGCCAGCGATGCGTCGAAGCGCGTCACACCGGTTTCCAGCGCCGCATAGACATTGGCCAGACCCAGCCCGCGCGTGTCATGAAAATGCCCGCACCAGAACCGGTCTCCGGCGATGTCGCGCGCCTGTTCGAACAAGGCACGCACGGCGCGCGGATCGGCATAACCGACCGTGTCGGCCAGGCTGACGCGATCCACGCCCGCATCGAGCAACGCCTGCATGCAGCGCAACACCTCTGCAGGTTCGACTTTGCCCTGCAGGGTGCAGCCGAACGCCGTGCCGACGCCCCCTTCGATCAGAGTCTTCGATCCGGCCGCATCGCGCATTGCACGGATCCGCTCCACCTCGGCGATGACCTCATCGGGCGTCTTGCGCAAATTGGCCCGACTGTGCGCGACACTGGCGGACAGCGGAATCAACATCAGATCCACCTCCGCCGACACCGCGCGCTCGGCCCCTTTCATGTTCGGCACCAGCACCGAGACCGACAGACCCGGCAGGGTCTTGGCGAAACTCACGACGTCAGCGGTATCGGCCAATTGCGGCAGCAAACGGGGGGGCACAAAAGACCCCGCCTCGATCTCCCGCTGTCCGGCCTCATAGGCCTTGCGGACCCACTCGAGCTTGCGGTGGGTCGGAAGAATGGTGCGGATGCTCTGCAGGCCGTCGCGCAGCCCGACCTCGCGCATCACAACACGGGAAGGGAGTCCCGCCATATCGATTCCTTTTTCGTTGCGCCAATAATCTGTCGGCGTTGCCGTAGTATCAACTTTAGACGTTCCATAAATGCTGTACAGTGGTTATTTGGAACTTGATAAGTTCCAATATGGAAATACTAATAGAGGCTGTGGCCATGCAAGACATCGATACGAAAACCTTGCGGATCTTTGTGGCCGTCTGTGACATGCAGAATATGGCGCGCGCCGCGGAACACGAACACATAGAACCATCGGCCGTGAGCAAGCGCATCGCACAGATGGAAGCAACACTTGGCACCCCTCTTCTGCTCCGTTCACGGCGGGGGGTGCGCCCAACAGCGGCAGGCATCGCGGTGCTCGAACACGCGCGTGGCGTTCTGTTCACGATGGACCGGATCGCCCATGATGCCGCCACATTCGCCAGCGGCGGCGTCGGGCATGTCAGACTGATCGCCACCGCGTCCGCCGTCGCCGAGCAGTTGTTCGACGACATCGCGTCGTTCATGCGGGCACCCGAGAACCAGAATATCCAGGTCGAAGTCGAAGAGCGCCTGTCACGCGATCTGGTGCGGCAGATACGCAGCGGCATGGCCTCATTGGGGGTGTGTTGGAACAACCTGGATTTCGAGGGCCTGCAACAGCAACCATACCGCGAAGACCATCTCGCGGCGGCTGTCCACCCAGGGCACCCGCTGGCACGGAACGCGTCACTCGTCTTCGAGCAAACCCTGGACTATGAACACGTGGGCCTTCCTCCGTCGACCGCCGTGCACACGATGCTGCAACAGCTCGCCGCCCGCAAGGACCGGCGCCTGTCTTACCGGGTGATCGTGTCGAACTTCGACGCGGCGTTCCGTGTCGTGGCCGCCAACCTCGCCATCAGCATCGTCCCGTCGGAAGTCGGGGAATCGTACAAAAACACGCTTGGGATCAAAATCATCCCATTGCGAGACGTCTGGGCCACGCGCCGCTTCGCCGTGTGCTATCAGACGATCGGCACTTTGCAGCCCGCCGCGCGGCGGATGGTGCAACACCTGGTCGGTTGCGCGACCAGGGAGTGCCACGCGGAGGGGTAGCCGCCCTGCTCGTGAGGATCGGAGTGGCCACACGCGCGCGACAATGCCCGGCCCGCTGACCATTCTCACGCCAGGGCGTGGGTGGTGGCTATTTCAAGCGCTCCGCATGAAAGGCCAAATGATCTTCCATGAAGGTCGACAGAAAATAATACCCGTGGTCATAGCCTTCGTGCCGGCGCAGCGTGAGTGGCTGCCCGGCTTTGGCGCATGCCGCTTCGAATTCGCCGGGGTAGAGTTGCTCATCGAGAAAGGCATCGGCCAACCCCTGGTCGACCAGAATGCCGCCCGGATACGGGCAACTGGATCGTTCCATCAATAGCGAAGCGTCGTGCTCGGCCCAGGCAGCATGATCATCACCCAGATAGCCCGTGAACGCCTTTTGCCCCCATGGGCAACGCGATGGGGCGGCAATGGGCGCGAACGCCGACACGGACCGATATTGATCCCGGTGGCGCAGCGCCAGCACCAGCGCGCCATGGCCGCCCATCGAATGGCCAAAAATGCCGACCCGGCCCGCATCACCCGGCAACTCACCGGTGGCAATGTCGAACAGTTCACGCGCCACATAGCTTTCCATGCGGTAATGCGTCTTCCACGGGGCTTGCGTCGCGTCCAGATAGAACCCCGCGCCCGTGCCGAAGTCCCAGTCATCGCCTTCACCGGGCACCCCGGCCCCACGAGGGCTGGTGTCGGGTGAGACCAGCATCAACCCATGCTGCGCGGCGAGGCGTTGCGCACCCGCCTTGACCATGAAGTTCTCTTCGGTGGCGGTGAGCCCCGCCAGGAAGAACAGCACCGGCACGCGCCCGGCCACCGCCTGGGGCGGTTGAAACACCGAGAATCGCATGGGCAGACCAATGGCACGTGAATCATGCCGATAAAAACGCTGGACACCATCGAAACAGCGGTGCTCGCTGATCAGCTCAAGTCCGTCCGGCATCAATACACCACCACGGAACGAATGGACTCACCGCGATGCATCAGGTCGAACCCGTCATTGATCTTTTCGAGCGGCAAGGTGTGTGTGATCAGGTCATCAATATTGAGACGGCCCTCCATGTACCAGTCGACGATCTTGGGCACGTCGGTGCGCCCACGCGCGCCGCCAAACGCCGAGCCCTTCCAGTGACGCCCCGTCACAAGCTGAAAGGGGCGGGTGGAGATTTCAGCGCCGGCCTCGGCCACACCAATGATGATGGATTGCCCCCAGCCCTTGTGGCAGCATTCCAGCGCCTGGCGCATGACCTTGACGTTGCCTATGCACTCGAACGAATAATCGGCGCCACCATCAGTCAGCGACACGATGTGGTCGACCACGTTATCGACATCCTTGGGGTTGACGAAGTGCGTCATGCCGAACTTGCGCGCCAGCGCCTCACGCTCGGGATTCAGATCCACCCCGATGATCTTGCCCGCGCCCACCATCTTCGCGCCCTGGATGACGTTCAATCCGATGCCGCCCAGGCCGAACACGACCACGTTGGCGCCGGCTTCGACCTGGGCCGTGAAGATCACGGCGCCTACACCGGTGGTGACACCACAGCCGATGTAGCAGACCTTGTCGAAAGGCGCGTCGTCGCGGATCTTGGCCACGGCGATCTCGGGCACCACGATATGATTGGAGAACGTGGACGTGCCCATGTAGTGATGCACGAACTTGCCGCCCACCTTGAAACGGCCCGTGCCATCAGGCATGAGCCCCTTGCCCTGCGTGGCGCGTATCGCCTGGCACAGGTTAGTCTTGCGCGACAGGCAGAACTTGCATTGTCGGCATTCTGGCGTGTAGAGCGGGATGACGTGATCACCCGGCTTGAGCCCACTGACGCCCGCCCCCGTTTCCAGCACCACGCCGGCGCCTTCGTGCCCAAGGATGGCCGGGAACAAGCCTTCCGGGTCGGCGCCCGATAGCGTGTAGTAATCGGTGTGGCAAATGCCGGTGGCCTTGACCTCGATGAGTACTTCACCGGCCTTGGGACCGTCGAGCTCGACATCTTCGATCGTCAACGGCGCACCCGCCTTCCATGCGACTGCGGCTCGTGTTTTCATGCAAGACTCCTTTTGAGATCAGCGAAATTGAATCAGCCAATGATAGCCGACAAGCACAACGGCTCAATATTCGAAGACCCCGGGAACCGTGCCATTGCTTGAAAGGGGTCGGGCATTTCCCCATTGCCCGACCCCGGCCAGCGGATTACTGCTCGACCGTCCGGTTCCAGCGCACGTTCCATTCAGGCCGGTTCTTGTTGATCACGTCCCAGTCCAGCACCACGGCATGCTTCAGGGCCTTCTTGAAATCATCCAGATACTTTTGCTGGTCGGCGTCCCCACCCTTGGCATTGGGATTGGACGGCACGTTGCCGCTGTATTTCAGGGCCAGTTCCTGCGCCTTGGGGGTCAGCAAGTAGCGAGCAAGCTCCTGGGCCAGCTTTGGCTGTGTGTTGTGGGCGATCACGCACTCGCCAACCGAGAGCAGGACCGGCCCCTCCTTCGGCACGGCGAAGGCGACGGGTTGGCCACGCTTGGCCAGACGCGCGATGGCCGTGAAGGTCAACGGGAAGATGCCCGCCTCACCCGTCTGCACCATTTCGGAGATCTTGGACGAATTGGAGATGTACTCCAATACATTCTTGCCAATCGTGTCATTCCATTTTGAGAACCCGGGATTCACATTTTTTGCCGAGCCGCCCTCGATGCGATTGAACATCAGGAAGGCGTGCAGGCCGTAAGTGCTGCTCGACATGGACTGCATCACCACTTTTCCCTTGTACTTGGGATTGGCGAAATCGCCCCACGACGTGGGTGGCGCCCAATGCTTCTCTTTGAACATCTTGGTGTTGTAGCCAACACCGGTCAGCCCCATGTCGACGGCGGCCGCCATGCCGTCCTTCATGCGCGCCGTGGGATACAGCTGCGACAATTCCGGCGACGGGTTCATCTTCTCGCACAAACCCATCGAAATGGCGCGATACATGACCCCATCGTCCAGGAACATCACATGCATCTGGGGATGCGCCTTGTAGGCCTGGGCCTTGGCCAGCACGTCGGCCGAGGTGCCGGGCACCACGACGACCTTGACGTTGTGGGCTTTCTCAAACGGCGGGAATACGTGCTGCGTGAAGGCACGCTCCATATCGCCCCCGTTCATGCCGATGTACAGCGTGGTCTGGTCCGCATGGGCGGTGGCCGCCCACGCAGAGAACAGGGCAACGCCCAACAAGGCGCCGGTTTTCAACGAATGGGGGAAATATCGTTTTGTCATGTCTACTCCTATCCTTGGTGCTCGACAATCTTGGGAAAAGGCGACGAGGACGGCCGAGTCTGCGTCTCAAATCGCTGAATGCTGAAGGCATCGATGGGCACCCGGGCGTGGCCCGAATGCACCAGGTCGGCCAGTACCTCGCCGACGGCGGGGCCAAGTTGAAAGCCGGCGCCACAGAAGCCGAAGGCATGGAACAGTCCAGGCACGACACCGTCCGGACCAATGACCGGGTTATCGTCGTCGAAGCTGCCTTCGTAGCCGCTCCAGAACCGAATCACCTGTGCGCCGCGCAGAGCGGGGATCACACCCGTCGTCTCCCGCAACAAATCGCTCATGGCGGCGGCGCCCGGGCGCGCGAAGTCGTTGTCCAGGGGGTAGCCGCGGCCACCACCTATCACGCAATTGCCCCGTTCCACCTGGCGCGCATAAATGCCACCCCCTTGAATGCCCAGGCTGACGTTCATGAAAACCGGTAGTGGCTCCGTCACGAACATGACGGGATGGATCGCGTGCTCCGGCACTGTCCGGCCGAACATCTCCGCAATCACATGCCCCCAGGCTCCCGCGCAGTTCAGCAGGCGGGACGACCGTACCGTCAGACCACCTTCGCAGGCGATCACGAATTCATCGCCATCCTTCTCGGCATGGATGACACGCGTCTGCTCACGAATATCGGCGCCAGCGGCACGCGCCGCCCGGGCCAACGCCGGCGACACCAACCGGGGATTGGCATGCCCGTCTTCCGGACACAACGAGCCTCCAATGACCACGCCGCCCAGCCAGGGGAACCGTTTCCGGAACTCAGCCCCGGTCACCATGCGCAGGCCCAGACCGAAATCGCGCGTCAACGCCAGGTAAGACTCCAGAGCCGCCAAATCCTCGGCGTTGCGCGCGAGCTTCAGATGGCCGGAGCGCACATATTCGCCATCCATCCCGGCAAGCTGACGGATCGTGCTCCACAATGCGTGCGCGCGCAGGCTCAATGGCAACTGATCCGGCTGCCGTCCCTGGCGGCGCACGCCGCCGTAGTTCACGCCGCTGGCCTTCGACCCGCAAAGCCCCGACTCCAGCAAAACCACCGAATATCCCAATCCGCGCAGGAACAAGGCCGCGCTGGCACCCACAATGCCGCCGCCAACAATGGCCACGTCGGTTCTCGTCGTTTCAGCCACGGGCGTCTCCCCCGGTTCGGCTGGCGCGCGAACCCGGATGGCTCATCGGTTTCCCCTCCGCCCGGGCGGGTTCGAACGCGCCGATGATCAACGGCTTGACGGGCGGTTGGCTACGGACCCGCCCCACCTCGCTGACATTCAACCCCGCCTCGCAAGCCACGATCTCGGCGGCGGCCAACCCACACATACGACTCTGGCAGCGCCCCATGCCGGCGCGCGTCAGGGCTTTGACCCGATTCATCTCATGCGCCCCGTCCTCTCGAACAGCGCGGCGTATCTGGCCAGCCGTGATCTCCTCGCAGCGACAGACGACCAGATCATCATCGGCCCGAGCGGCCCAGTCGCGCGGGAACGGAAAGATTTTCTCCAACGTGTCACGCACGGCCTCCACACGCCGGGCACGCGCGGTCAGCAAGTGTGTGCGTACGGGATCGGACACCATCCCCACGTCGGACAGCAAGGCCAACGCGGCCAGTTCACCACTGATCTCGGCGGCGTCCGCGCCCGCGATACCCCGCCCGTCGCCCACCAGATACACCCCCGGGCGCGACGCGCGACCCACATCGTCGCGGACAGGCAGCCAGGCGCGGTCACGCTCATCGAACTGGAATTCGCAGCCCAACAGGCTTGCAAGTTGTGTTTCGGCACGCAAGGCATAGCCGAACCCCACCGCATCGCAGGCGGTTTCGCGGACCGAATCGGCGTCGCCGGCGTGGCGCTCCCAGACAAAGGATTCCACACGCTCCGCGCCACGGGCTTCGAGCAAGCGCACACCCGTGCGCACCGGAACACCGTGTGCCCGTAGCCAACCGGCATACCAAAGCCCCTTGGCCAGCAACGCCGGCGCCCTGATCAGCCCAGGCAATGCCTTGGCCTGATCGGATACCTTCGCGGTGTCGAGCACAGCCACCACACGCGCGCCCGCCTTCGCATACTGATAGGCCACCAGGTACAGCAAAGGCCCGGTTCCGGCAAAAACGACCCGGCGACCAATGGCGCACCCCTGGTACTTCAACGACACCTGCGCACCACCAAGCGTATAAACCCCCGGCGTCACCCACCCGGGAAACGGCAGAACACGATCGGTGGCGCCTGTCGCGAGAATGAGGTGGGTAAAGGAGACGCCTCCGATCAACCCGCCGGATTGAAGATACAAGGTTCGCCCTTCCGCATTCCAGACGACCGTGCCGGGACGATAATCGACCCGCCCCGCCAGCTTGTCGAGAATCCCATGCACAGCGCGCGCCTTGCCATGCTCAAATCCATATAGCGCCCTATGATCGCGTGTCATGCCATCGGGAGTCTGGCGATATATCTGGCCGCCAACCTTCGGAGATTCGTCGATCAGCACAGGGGCCAGCCCCGCGTCGGCCAACGCCTGGGCGGCACGCAGGCCCGCCGGACCGGCACCCACGATCACCGGTTCGATGGCCGCGGTCATGGGCGCACCGATGCGCACGTCACTACACGCATGCCGGGCTCCACGAACGTGGAACAGGCCCGGATGCGCGTGCCGTCTTCCAGCCATACCCAGCAGTCCTGGCATGCCCCCATCAGGCAAAAGCCCGCGCGCGGCCCACCGCCGAATTCCGATCGACGCAGCATCGCGCTTGTGGTCAGAATCGCCGTCAGCACGGTATCGCCTTTCAGCGCGCTGTGCGCCTCACCATCGAGAAAATAGTCGCAACGCGGTCGATCGCATTCAGCCACGCGCCATAGCAACGCCTTGGATTCACTGCCCATTCGCTTCTCTTTACTTGTTTCCATGCCATGCGCTCAAGGCGCCAC
>DASTNK010000070.1:0-7716 GCA_035720945.1 Burkholderiaceae bacterium | reverse complement strand
GCTGCGCGCCCCGACTGCCCGGGCCTGCCTCGTCCAGGCGGGCGTCGGGCTGAACTCGCTACGCCTCGCTATCGCGAGGCTGCGCTCAAACACCGCCCGACGACTGCCCCCGCCTGGCCAAGCCAGACCCGGCGCCGGCCGAAACGCCGGCCTGCACCACCTCTCCCACCCTGGGGCTACGACAACGAACATGCTCGGAAGGATATATACCGAGGTTGTGGACGATTGAGCACGGCCCATATGCCGACTCGAGGCCTCCGCGATGACACGCTCTTTGCCTAACGGCGGGTTTGCCGGCTCCCCCGCATGCCGTCACCGTGAGCTGTCTCTCGGGGCCTGGGGCAAGCCCGGCGTAAGGCGTGCGCCGGAGCTGGCTCGGGAAGGCGGGGGACTTCGTCGGGCGCTGTCTGAGCCTCGCGGGGTTTGCGAGGCGAGTTTCGCCCGACGCCCGCCTGGACGAGACGGATCCGGATGAAGCACGCCGTGCCGGGCTTGCCCCAGGCCCCGAGAGACAGCGTCTTCAGATACCCACAGCATCGAACCCAATAAAAACACTTGGACCAAACAACCGCTAAGCCTCATAGGCTGGCGCCGAAGCCGACTGAGACCGGGTAACCCACTCAACCGGACAGCACACTATCGACCCTTCCAGACCGGCGCGCGCTTCTGCGTGAAGGCATCGATCCCCTCGCAAACATCCTCGGTCATCATGTTGCGCGCCATGATGCGGCCGGCATAGTCGTAGGCATCGGCCAGCGCCATGCCGTGTTGGCGCCGGTACATGCCCTTACCCGTGCGAACCGCCAGGGGGCTCTTCGCGCAGATCGTCTGCACCAGCGCGGCCACCACGCTGTCGAGCCGCTCGGCATCCACCGCCTGGTTGATCAACCCGTGGTCCACGGCCTCGGCGCTGCTGATGAAGCGACCCGTGATCAGCATCTCGAACGCCTTCTTCATGGGCACATTGCGCGTCAGCGCCACCGCCGGCGTGGCGCAGAACAACCCAACGTTGATGCCCGATACGGCAAAGCGCGCGGTGTCGACCGCCACAGCCAGATCACAACTCGCCACGAGCTGGCAGCCCGCCGCGGTGGCGATGCCCTGTACCTTCGCGATCACCGGCACCGGCAGCTCGACCAGGCTTTGCATGACCCGGCCGCAGTCGGCGAACAGCCGCGCGTAGTAGTCATGGTCGGGATGGGCGCGCATCTGCTTCAGGTCGTGCCCGGCACAGAAAGCCTTGCCGTTGGCCGCCAGCACCACGCAGCGCGCGTCATCGTCGCGTGCGATCGCATCGAGATTGCGTTGCAGCTCAGCCAGCAATTCTTCAGACAGCGCATTGAACTGGCCGGGCCGGTTGAGGGTCAGGGTATAGACGCCGTCGATCTGGTCGACGAGCAAAACTGCGTTTTCGGACGACATGATGAGACCTCCCGGCACAGGGCCTGCGCAGACTGGAACGAGCCAGTGTGGACTCAATGCGCCACATGGCTCTCGAATAGGCGGACGAGATGCCGCGACAGGACTTCCGCCGCCTGGTCAAGCGGGACCCGCACGCCGAAAGTCGCCAGATCCACGGTGCGCAACCCCTCGTAGCCGCAAGGATTTATACCAGAGAACGGTGACAGATCCATGTCGACGTTCAACGCCAGGCCGTGGTAGCCGCGCCCGTTGCGGATCTTGATGCCCAGTGCGGCGATCTTGGCCAGATCGCCTTCCGGCATGGGTACGTACACTCCCGGCGCGCCCGGCTTCAGGCAGGCGTTGGCCACGCCGAGCTCGGCCAGCGTGGCGATGGCGGCGTCCTCGAGCATGACCACATACTCTTTCACGTACACGCCCAGGCGGCGCAGGTCGACCAGGCAATACGCCACGATCTGGCCGGGGCCATGGTATGTGACCTGGCCGCCGCGATCGGAATGCACCACAGGGATACCGTCGGCATGCAGGATGTGTTCGGGTTTGCCGGCCTGACCCAATGTATAGACCGGCGAATGCTCGACCAGCCAGATCGCGTCATGCGTGCTGTCGTCGCGGGCCTCCGTCATGTCACGCATGGCCTGCCACACCTCTTGATAAGGAGCGGGGCGTGGCAGCCACGAGACGTCGATCATGGGGGGCTGGCCGCTCACAGCACCACGGACACCATGGGGTGCTCGTGCAAGGCCCGATAGAGATTGTCCAGTTGCTCGCGCGACGTCGCGCGCACCGTGAACGTCAGACTCAGGTAGTTGCCGGCCTTGCTGGGCCGGATCTCGACCGTGGCCGCGTCGAACGCCGGATCGAACCGCATGACCACCTCGGTCAGGGTTTGCGCGAAATCGGGATGCGACTTGCCCATGACCTTGATGGGGAAGTCGCTGGGGTATTCGATGAGGGATTCTTCGGGAGGGATTGCTTTCATGGCGGGCTCCACGCCGACAGAATGATCAGAGGCGCGCGATGGCCTCGTCGTAACCCGCGCGCAGCTTGGCGTACACCGGACCGGGCTTGCCCTGGCCCACCGGTTTGCCTTCGTAGCGGGTGATGGGCAGGACTTCCTTGGTGGCCGACGACAACATCAGTTCGTCGGCTTCCTCGACTTCCTGTTTGGTGATGACCCGCGACTGGAACTTGACGCCCGCCTTGGCCGCGAGCTGTTCCAGGAAGGCATAACGGATGCCTTCAAGGATGTAGTGGTCACGCACCGGCGCCAACAGCACCCCGTCTTTCACGACCCAGATGTTGCAGGAAGAGCCTTCGGACAAGTGCCCGTCGCGGAACTGCACCACTTCGTCGACGCCGGCGTCGACCGCGTATTGCTTGGCCAGCACATTGCCCAGCAGCGACACGGACTTGATTTCACAGTGCAGCCAGCGGGAATCCGGCATGCTCACCACGGACAAACCGTCTTCGCGCTTGTGCGCGTCGGGGCGCTTGAACGGCGACACCATGCAGAACACCGTGGGTTCGCAGTCTTGGGGGAAGCCATGGTCGCGCTTGGCCACGCCGCGCGTGACCTGCAGGTACACCATGCAGTCGCCCAGGCCAGAGCGCTTGAGCATGTCGTGCACGAGGTTTTCCCAGTCGGCGGTGGATTTGCCTGTTTCGATGCGGATGGCGCCCAGGCTGCGCTGCAGGCGCGCCAGATGCTCTTTCATGCGGAACGGCTTGCCGTTGTAGGCCGGCACCACTTCGTAGATGCCGTCGCCAAAAATGAAGCCGCGATCCAGAACGGAGATCTTGGCGTCGCCCAGGCGGACGTGTTCGCCATTCACATAAACGATGCTGTCGTTATCGACATCAGGAATCATCTTTCGTGCCTCGCACACAAAATTCGGGGGAATCGGGGAAATTCCGGGCCACAGGCCGGGAACACGCCTTCAGGGGCCTTCCTGAAAGCAAAGGCGCGGCCCACGCGGGCCGCACCAACTGAGAATGATACGCTTTTGCCGGCCTGTCGGCGCGCGGCCTACTTGAACATCAGGCGAACCTTGTCGAACATGCGCCCGAAGAAACCGGCCTGCGGGACATCTTTGAGAATGACAAGCGGGTCGCGGCGCAACACCTTGCCATCCAGCGTGAGCGACACCTCGCCCACGCGCGCGCCCTGCTTCAGGGGCGCCACCAGCGGTTGCGTGTACTGCGCGATGGGCTTGACCTGCTGCCCCTCGCCGCGCGGAACGGTGACCCAGGTGGCGTCAGGCTGCCCCAGGCCCACGGTTTCGACCGTGCCCTCCCAGACACGCGCCTGGACAGCCGCGTGGGTGTTGTCGTACAGCTTGATGGTGTCGAAATTCTGGAAACCCCAGTTCAACAATTTCAGGCTGGTTTCGGTGCGCGCCGAATCGCTGGGTGCACCGACCACCACGGACACCAGGCGGCGCCCGTCACGCTTGGCCGTCGCCACCAGGCAATACCCCGCCGACTCGGTATGGCCGGTCTTGAGGCCGTCGACAGTGGGGTCGGCCCAGAGCAGCCTATTGCGATTGCGCTGCTTGATCTTGTTGTAGGTGAATTCTTTCTCGGAGAAGTAGTGCATGTACTGCGGAAAGCGCGTGACCAGATTGCGTGCGAGCGTCGCCAGATCACGCACCGTGGTGAGGTGCGCGGGGTCGGGCAGCCCGTCGACGTTGACGTAATGCGTGTTGGTGAGGCCCATTTTCTGTGCCTCCTGGTTCATCAGGGACACAAAAGCCGATTCGCTGCCCGCGACCGCCTGGGCAAGCGCCACGGTGGCGTCGTTGCCCGACTGCACGATCACCCCTTGCAGCAGATCGTCGACCGAGACCTGCGTGCCAACCTTGATGAACATGCGCGACCCGCCGGTGCGCCAGGCCTTCTCGGATACGTTGACCTTCTGGTCCAGCGCCAGGCGCTTGTTCGCCAGCGACTCGAAGACGATGTAGATGGACATCAGTTTGGTCAGCGAGGCCGGCTCGATCTTTTCGTCGGGGTCGACGGCGCTGATGACCTGGCCGCTGTTGGCGTCGAGCACGAGCCAGGCCTTGGCATCGATGGTGGGCGCCGGCACCTTGGAGAGATCACCCACCGGCGTCAGGCCACGCACCGCGGCGGGCACGGGGATGGCGGACGCCGCCTGGGCTGGCGCGGCCGGTTGCGCGGGTGCCGCGGGCTGCACCCGCGCAGGCGCGGCGGGCGTTGCCGCCAGCACAGCCGCCGGCGCCACCGCCAACGTGAGGATTGAAATGCCGCGCCGCACGCGATGGAGGAACGAAATAGGGGAGGAAATGGTGGGCATGTAAGAAGAAAGAGAAACCAGCCGGAAACAAAACATGGCGATCATTATAGGCAGACCGGACGAGTCAGCAGAACCCATCCGTAACAGTTCGGCGGGTCAAATACGAAAACAGTTGATACTAAAAATATCTATGTATGTCATAACCGTGGCATCGATTCCACCAGTGCTTTCGCGATCGGAGGTGATTTCCCGATCAAAAGGCGCGCGCGCCCCTCCCGCCGACGAGGAAGCGCGTGTCAGGTGTGCCCCAACGCCATCAGCCGCTGCGCCAGCAGTTGCTTGAGCACCACCAGCTTGCCATGGAAAAAGTGCGAGGCCCCTGGCACCACGACCACCGGCAGCGACCGGGGACGCGCGAAGTCCAGCGCCTCGGCCAACGGCACAACCTCATCGAGCTCGCCATGCACCAGGAACGTGTCGTCGGGCACCACCACGTCGCGGAAACGGAACCGTTCGACCGCCGACCCCAGCAACATCAACACATCGGGCGTGGCGCCCCCCTGTTCAGCCAGGACGGAATACAGTTGCGCCGCCACCGACGTGCCGAACGAAAACCCCGCCAGCACCCACCGCCCCGCGGCTTCTTCCGGCCATGCCCGGGAAAACTGTTCGACCAGGGCATGCATGTCGGCGGTTTCACCCACCCCCGAATCAAACACCCCGGCTGATTTGCCGACCCCCCGGAAATTGGGCCGCACCGTGGCCAGCCCGTGCTGCAGGCAGGCCCGCGCAATGGTGGTGACGACTTTGTTTTCACGCGCGCCGCCATGCAGCGGATGCGGATGCAGCGCCAGCGCCCAGCCCCGCGCGGGGCCGTCCGGCCACTCGATGAGACAATCCACGTCGCCCGCCCGCCCCTGGAACGTGCGATTTTCTATGCGAGCAAACATATAATGAACCTTGACTAGATCCGGAAGCGCCCGGCGGGCGGCATGAACGTATAGTAGTAGGGCGAACAGCCAACTGGCACAAGCCGGGATAAACCGCTACTGTTGTCCAAAGCCTGTTCACGCATTCTACACACCATGGCTTCGACCCTTCCTCTTCCCTTGCCCGAACCGGGCCAGTTCATGACGGCGCTGCGCTCGGCGTTGCCGCATTTTGGCCAGGTCGAATGGTTCGCACGCACGGCGTCCACCAACGCCGACTTGCTGACCAAGACCCGCACCAGCCTGTTGCGGCTCGACCGCCCCTGGCTGTTGGGGGCGCATCTGCAAGAACAAGGCCGCGGCCGCGCCGGGCGCACATGGCAGAACCGCCCAGGGGCCAACCTCATGTTTTCCTGCGCGTTCGATGTGTTCCTGCCACCCAGGCTGCTGCCCGCGCTGTCGCCGCTCGCGGGCGTGGCCGCCTGCGAGGCGTTGCGCGGCCTGCTGCCGCCGCCGTTGCAGCCACACCTGACGCTCAAATGGCCCAACGACCTGCAATGGAAGTTCGCCAAGCTTGGCGGCATCCTGGTCGAAATCACGCGGGCCGGCACATCGCGGCTGTCGGCCGACCACCACGTGGCCATCATGGGTATCGGCCTGAACCTGGACGACGCGCGCTCCCTCAGCCAGTCACTCGATCGCCAGATCGCCGACTGGCGCGAAATCTGCGACGCGGCCCAGGAAGTCGCGCAATCGCCCGCCACCGCACTGGTCTCGCGCATCGCGCAAGCCTGGTACGACGGCATCAATCGGGCCATCCGCCAGGGGCTCCTCGAATTCCCCGCGCGTTTCGCGCAAGTCGATGCGCTCAACGGCCAGCACGTCAACATTCTCGACGATGGCCAGGTCGTCCATTCCGGCATTGCCTGCGGCGTCAACGAACTGGGTCAGCTCCTGTTGCGCACGCCAGCGGGCGAACTCGCCATCTCGGTCGGCGACGTATCGGTGCGGCCTAAATGACCCCCATGATTCTTCTGATCGACTCCGGCAACACACTGGTCAAGTTCGGCTGGCTGGATCCCGCCACCGGGCAGCGTGAGACCACGCCACTCTCCCTGGCGCATGACGACACGGCCAACCTGGCCGATTGGCTCGACCGATTGCCCGCGCAGCCGGCGCGCGCCGTGGGCGTCAATGTGGCCGGCCGTGAGCGCGCCCAGGCGCTGGAAACCCATCTGGGCCGACGCGGTTGCGCAGTCAGGTGGGTCACCAGCCTCGACCATGCGCGGGGTGTGCGCAACGCCTACGACCCGCCGGGGCAGCTTGGCCCCGACCGCTGGGTGTCGTTGATCGGCTTGTCGCGACGCCTGCGGAACGCTGCAACCAGCGTCCCCGCCCCCATCGTCATGCTGGCCACGTTCGGGACGGCCACCACGATCGACACGCTGGTGCCAGACACGATCGACGGCGCACGACCGAACCAATGGGCCGGCGGCGGGGAATCCGGCCACGTCGAACGGGCGTCGAATCCCCGGGAATGGGTCTTTCGCGGCGGGCTCATTCTTCCGGGCCCCGCCATGATGCGCTCGGCCCTTGCCCACGGCACCGCCCTGCTGCCCGACGCCGATGGCAGCCTGGCCGGCTACCCCACGCACACGCGCCAGGCCATCGCCACCGGCATCGCCGCGGCCCAGGCCGGCGCCCTGGTCCGACAATGGGCGGTTGGCCTGGAACAATACGGCCAACCGCCCCGGGTCTACTGCGCCGGGGGGGGCTGGCCCGCCATCGAACCCGAAGCGCGTCACCAGATCGCCCGCGCACAAGCCCAGGCGGGCGTCGAGCCGCGTCCCATCGACTGGCTGCCCACACCCGTTCTCGATGGATTGGCCACCATGGCGCTTGCCGATGTCCCCGCACCCCAGTACAGTGTCTGACGCCATCCGGAACATAAAAACGTCAAACACCGCACTGATATGTATTGACCTTGTCAACTACGTTATCTCTTTTCCCCGAACGCGAAGCCAATGGATTAGCGAGCCGCGTTCGGGCATTTAAGCGCAATGCGCTGAGAGCAGAGCGGGCGGCATATACGACGGTTGATCAGTC
>DASTNK010000069.1:0-33543 GCA_035720945.1 Burkholderiaceae bacterium | reverse complement strand
ATTTTCTCGCCTTCCTTCAACTGGTAGGTGGCGCTGCAGTACGGGCAGACCGCCGTGCCGGTCTTGGCCACTTCGATGTAGACGCGCGGATGCATGCTCCAGAGAGGAGCCTTGGGGCCCGGGCAATAGACTGGCAGGTCTTTGGCCTCGACGTAGATGATGTCGTGGCGGGTGGCGGTTGTGCTGCTCATGGGGTGTCCTGGGTAGGGGGAAGTGTCTGGAGGCGAGCTCGTTCTGTGGGAACAGGCCTTAAACCGGGGTCAGCCATTGCTGGTACTTGGCGTTCTTGCCGCTGACGAGATCGAAGAAGGCTTGCTGCAGTTTTTCGGTGATGGGTCCGCGTTGGCCCGGTCCGATGACGCGTCCGTCGACTTCGCGGATAGGGGTGACTTCGGCGGCGGTGCCGGTGAAGAAGGCTTCGTCGGCGATGTACAGGTCGTCGCGCGTCAGGCGCTTGGTCTGCACGGGGATGCCCAGGTCGGCGGCCAACGCATGGATGGTCGAGCGCGTGATACCGGTGAGGGCCGACGCGATTTCCGGTTCGCACAGGACGCCGTCCTTGACGAGGAAAATGTTCTCGCCCGACCCCTCGGCCAGGAACCCTTCGGTGTCCAGAAGAATGGCTTCGTCGTAGCCGTGGTCCAGAGCCTCGGCATTGGCCAATATGGAGTTGGCGTAGGTGCTGGCGACCTTGGCCCGGGGCATGGTGACATTCACATGCTGGCGCGCGTACGACGACACTTTGACGCGGATGCCTTGCTTGAGGGCCTCTTCGCCCAGGTAGGCGCCCCAAGGCCAGGCGGCGATGGCGACGTGCACCGACGCGCCCTTGGGCGAAACCCCCATTTTTTCCGAACCATAAAAAACCAGCGGGCGGATGTAGCACGACTCCAGTTGGTTGCCGCGCACGACTTCGCATTGCGCCCGCATGATGGTGTCGCGATCGTACGGAATGGGCATCTGGTAGATGTGGGCCGAATTGAACAGACGCTTCGTGTGGTCGTGCAGCCGGAATATGGCCGTGCCCTGGTTGGTCTTGTAGGCGCGCACACCCTCGAAAACGGCCAGGCCGTAATGCAGGGAATGCGTCAGGACGTGGGTCGTGGCGTCGCGCCAGGGCACCAGTTTGCCGTCATACCAGATGAAGCCGTCACGATCCGACATCGACATATTGCTCTCCCGAGAGGTAACGTAACATTGTACCAAGTGCGCCGAGGCCCGTGGGCGCGGGGGTTCGGGCCTTTGGGTGGGGCCCGGGCGTTGCCGTTTCCTGGTTAATCCGTTGATTTTTAACGACACTTTTTGGAGGTGTCCAGACTGTCCGGTCGAATCGGGATGGCGCGTGGAGTAAACTGTGCGGGTTATAACGCCTGGCACACCCCTTTTGTGCGGCACCACACCACTCAATGACAGACTCCACCCACACCGACACAACCACCACGTTTTCCGATTTCGGCTTGCATCCTGGCATTCTTCAGGCGGTCACCGCGGCCGGGTACGTTACCCCCACCCCCATTCAGGCACAGGCCATCCCCCGGGTCATGGATGGCTGCGACGTCATGGGGGCCGCCCAGACAGGCACCGGGAAGACCGCGGCATTCACCCTGCCCATCCTGCATCGGCTCATGCCCTTGGCCACGCACAGCGCGTCGCCGGCAAGGCATCCAGTGCGCGCGCTGATCCTCACGCCCACGCGGGAACTGGCTGACCAGGTCTACCAGAACGTGGCCAACTACAGCAAGGCCACGCCCCTGCGTTCCACGGTGGTGTTCGGCGGTGTCGATATCCGTCCGCAGCGCGACGCCCTGCGGCGCGGTTGCGAGATCCTGATCGCCACGCCTGGACGCTTGCTGGACCACGTTGAACAGAAAAACGTCAGCCTGGCGCAGGTCGAGATCCTGGTTCTCGACGAAGCCGACCGCATGCTCGATATGGGCTTCCTGCCCGATCTCGATCGCATCATGCGTCTGCTGCCGGCCAAACGTCAGGGTTTGCTGTTCTCCGCCACGTTCAGCAATGAAATCCGCAAGCTGGCGCGCAGTTTCCTGCACGACCCGGTGGAAATCGAAGTGGCCGCCCGCAACGCGACGGCTGAAACGGTCTCGCAAATCGCCTACCCGGTTTCGAGCGCCGACAAGCGCGCGGCGGTGGTGCATCTGGTCAAGTCGCGCGGGCTGAGTCAGGTCATTGTGTTTTCGAACACGAAGATCGGCACCAGCCGCTTGGCGCGTCAGCTTGAACGCGATGGCGTCAAGGCGGAATCCATCCATGGCGACAAGAGCCAGCTCGATCGCATGAAGGCGCTCGACGCCTTCAAGGCGGGACAGCTCGACGTGCTGGTCGCCACCGATGTGGCGGCGCGCGGGCTTGATGTGGCTGGTGTGCCGTGCGTCATCAATTACGATCTGCCTTTCAACGCCGAAGACTACGTCCACCGCATCGGGCGCACCGGGCGCGCGGGCGCATCGGGCGAGGCCATCGCCTTTTTCGCCCCCGACGAAGAACGGTTCCTGATCGACATCGAGAAGCTCATCAAGTCGAAGATTCCGCGCGGGCAACTCGAACTCCCCATCGAGGCGTATCGCCCCCCTCAAGGGCAGGGCGGTGCTCCGCGCGGCAGATCGGGTGGTCGGCCAACACGCCCGGTGGATGATTTCTTCCACAAGCCCTATGTGCCGTCGCCCGCGCCTGCAAGCGCGGTGTTGAACGCACCCACTTCGCATCACACGCACGCACACAAGAGGTCGGTGGGGGTGTTGCTGGGCGGCCGGGGCCGCTAGCTGGCTGTTTATTTTCCGGCTGTTTCTGTCACGAGCAACGGACCCAGCAGGGGCGGGGCCTCGGTGGGCGTATCAGTCAGGCTGTCGCTGCGCCCAATGAGCCGATCGAGATGGCTGGCGTAGGGTAGCAGCGTGCCGAAAAACACGGTGCGCCGCGCGTCCTGCAGCGCGATCGTGGGGAAGTTCTCGACGTCCACGTCCCCCAGCAGATCGGGGCTGTCCTCGATGTCTATCCATACGAACACATGCCGGGGCCATTGCGCGGCCAGGTTTTCGAAATCAGCCCGATACGCGCGGCAGGTGTCACACCATTGCGCGCAATAGCAGGCCACGATCAACTCATGGCTTTCAACCAGCCGTGCCCGCAGGGCGGAAAGATCGGGTAACGGATTGAAGACGGTCATGCGCGCGGACTTCCTGTGTTTTAACTATGATAATCGTGTTTTCCGTCTGAGTCTGTCGCAACCATGAGCAACTTTGATCTGGTGGCCCGCCCCGCGGGCGCCCCGCCCGCCACGGGCCTGGCTGCCGTGGGCCTCGCCTTCCGGCGCGCGCTGGTGTCGCAGTGTCATCCCAGAATGATCCTGGCGCTGTTTCTGCCGTTCATCATCGCGTTGCTGGGCGCCATCCTGCTGTTGTGGATTTTCTGGACACCGCTCACGCACTGGCTAGGCGGGGAATCCGCGAGCTGGACCTATCTCAACGATGTGGATCAATGGTTGCTGGCCCTGGGCCTGTTTTCGCTGAAACTGTACCTGATCCCCTTTCTGGCCCTGTGCATCCTGCTGCCGCTGTCGGGGATTCTGGGGCTGGTCATCGCCGCGATTTTCGTGATGCCCATCGTGCTCAACCATCTGGAGCACCGTGAATACAAGGGATTGAGGCGGCAGGGCGAGTTCGCGGGCACGGTCAGCGCGTGGAATGCCGCCTGGGTGGGTGGTCTGTTCATCATCGGCTGGGCGCTGACCATGCCGCTGTGGTTGATCCCCCCCCTCGCCGTCGTGCTGCCGGTGTTCTGGTGGGCGTTCGCGTTCACTCGGATGCTGCGCGTCGACGCTATTGTTGAGCACGCCAGTGCGCGGGAACGCAGGATTGTCTGGCGCCGCCACAACCGGCAGCTCTGGCTCATCGGCTCCTGCCTCGCTGTCCTCAACCTGTTTCCGCCGGCCTGGTTGGTGTTGCCGGTTTTCTCCGCGCTGGTGTTCGCGCATTTCAGCCTTGAAGCCCTGCGTCAGCTCAGACGGGAAACGGTGCTCGAGGCTTGACTCCCGCCGACCACTCCACCGTTCCCTTCCGTTTTCAATCGTTCATTGAACAAGGTTGCCCCATGTCGACTGTCGCTTCGCAAGTGAAACTGCTCATCATCGGTGATGAAATCCTGTCTGGCCGACGTCAGGACAAGCATTTCTCTAAGGCCATCGAGCTACTTTCGCAGCGCGGCATGCAACTGGCCGGCGCCGAGTTCGTGCCAGACGATCGCGACACCATCGCGGCTGTGCTCACACGCACTTTCGCGAGTGGCGGTGTCGTGTTTTGCTGCGGTGGGATCGGCGCCACGCCGGATGACCAGACTCGGCAGGCGGCGGCCCAGGCACTGGGACTCGAGCTTGAACTGCATCCCGAAGCGGCCCGGCTCATCGCCGAACGCTGCGCCGACAACGCGCGGCGGGGCAGTGGCAGTGCCGACATGTCGTTGCCCGAAAACCAGCAGCGCCTGCAGATGGGGGTGTTTCCCAAGGGAGCCGAGATCGTTCCCAATCCGTTCAACAAGATTCCCGGTTTCTTCATCCACAACCATACGTTCATGCCCGGCTTCCCCGAAATGGCGTGGCCCATGATGGAATGGACGCTCGACACCCGCTATGCCGGCTCGCAGCACAAGGTGACGCGGGTTGAGCATTCGTTCCTGGCCTTTCGGTTGCCCGAATCCCGCATCACGCCGGCGCTCGAGGAGCTGGAACGGAAATGGCCGGGCGTCAAGGCGTTCAGTCTGCCCAGCATGGGCGGGTCGGGGCATCCGCACATCGACCTGGGCGTCAAGGGTGAGCCCGATGCCGCGGCCCAGGCGTTGGCGTATCTACGCGACGAAGTCGTTCGGGTGGGCGGGTCGCTCACCCCGCCCGAGAAGTAAACCCCGCCGACAATGCCGCACATAAACACATAAGGAAACAGGGCTCCTCGGATCAAGTCGTGCGGAACGTGGGCTCCGAAGTTGAGTATTCGGCTTCCCAGTTTCAGCGCACAAGGCTCTTACGCGGTTTCTGGGTGTTTTTTGTGATGAGAGGTGATATGGGGCTTGCGATCTGTCGATTTTTTTCATAGTATGGAATTTTGGTGCTGCGTCGCGTCAATTCCAGGCTATGTCCCGAACCCCATCCCTGTCGTACTCTTCCGGGCCGCTTTCGCCGGTCAACAGTTCTGCCGTCACGGTCCAGGTCCTGGAAAGGGCCATGCTGTTGCTCGATGTCCTGGCCGACCATGTCGAGCCTGTCACGCTGAAAGACTTGGCCGCCGCCACGCATCTGCACACGTCCACCACCCATCGCATTCTGAACGACTTGGTGGTGGGCCGTTATGTCGAGCGCGTCGACAGCGGGTTGTATCGGCTGGGCATGCGCCTGCTCGAGTTGGGTTCCCTGGTGAAGGGGCGGCTGGATGTGCGCGAGGTCGCGATGGAGCCCATGCGCGAACTGCATCGTCTCACAGGCCAGACGGTCAACCTGTCGCTGCGCCAGGGGGACGAGATCGTCTACATAGAACGCGCCTGGAGCGAACGCTCCGGCATGCAGGTGGTGCGCGCCATTGGCGGTCGGGCGCCGCTGCATCTCACCTCCACTGGTAAGTTGTTTCTGTCCATCAGCGATCCGCGCCAGGTGCGGGCCTATGCCATGCGCACAGGGCTGGCGGGCACCACGCGCAACAGCATCACCAAGCTCGATGATCTCGAGCGTGACCTGGCCCTGGTGCGGCGCCATGGGTATTCGCGCGACAACGAAGAGCTCGAACTGGGTGTGCGTTGCATCGCCGCGGGCGTCTACGATGACACCGGAAAATTGCTGGCCGGGCTGTCATTGTCGGCGCCGGCCGAACGCATGCGCGATGAATGGATCCAGGCACTGGTCAAGACGGCCTCGCACATATCCGGCGCCCTGGGCTACGAGGGGCGGCCCGTGTCGGACAGAGTGTCGTAACATGTTGATTCAATTAATTTGCTGCGCTGCAATAAATATTCCTTGACGCGATCAACCGAATCTGTAGAATGACGATTGTGCAATGCAACATCGAAGGTTGTCACAGAACACAGTGAACACGAAACCTTCTTGCCACGTTTTTTGAACTCGGTTCGATCGTCCAGGCCCGGCTTAGCCAGGGCCGCATGAAGGAAGTCATATTATGAGCGCTATCCCCCAACACATCCTCGCCAGCCAGAAAGCCTCGCTGGACAACCTGGTTGCCATCCAGAATTCGTTTTTCGAAGGTTTCGAAAAGCTGGTCGATCTGAACCTGAAGGTCGTCAAGGCCAGCCTGGAAGAAGCCGCCCAGAAGACGCATGAAGTCATCGGGCTCAAGGATGCGCAGGAAGCCATCGCGTTTGCGTCTGGTCTGACGCAGCCCAACGCCGAAAAGGCTCTGGCCTACGGCAAGCACGTGTACGACATCGTCAGCGGTGTGCAAGCCGACCTGACCAAGCTGGGCGAAGAGCAGATCTCCCAGAACCAACAGCAGGTCTCCGAGGCCATCGAGCAGCTTTCCAAGAACGCGCCCGCCGGCTCCGAAAGCGCCGTTGCGTTGCTGAAGTCGTCGCTGTCGACGGCCACCAGCGCCTACGAGTCGGTTGCCAAGGCTGCCAAGCAGGCGTCCAAGACGGCTGAATCGAACATCGCCGCCGCGACCAACGCCACCCTGAAGGCCGCGTCCGACGTCGCCGAGGCCGCCAAGCCGGCTCCCCGCGCCCGCCGCGCCGCCGCCTGATCACGGCGATTCGTTAGGGAAGTATCCGGAATCACCGTAGAGGTTCCGGGTCAAGAAGCCCCCGGGGAAGTTTCCCCGGGGGCTTCGTTTCATCTGAAGAGTTTCGGTCCCGGTGCCTACTTTTCGAGGCTTTGCAAAGGCGGACTCTTTGGTTCTTTAGTCGGATCGGGCAGGGAAGGCAGTGGTGAGCCTCCATCGCTGCCTTCCCTGCCCGATCCTTGCGCTGATGGAGCCTCGGAACGTGTAGACCCCAGGATCAGAACGTTCCGGCGCGGCGGGGGAAACCCATTCATCAGCCTTTCGCCGACAGCGCCGCGTAGCGCTCAAAAATCATGGCGGCGGCCGCGTGGAGATTGTGGTCGCGCCGTTCGAGCATGCCGATCTCACGGGTGATGGCGCCCAGTTCCGCGGGGAGCGGAATGGCGCGCAACCCATTGCCGTCGTTCCAGCGCATAGTGTGCAACAACGGCAGAATGGTGATGCCCACATCGTGCCGGACCAGATCCAGCAGTTGTTCCAACGCGTTCAGCTCCAGAAAGTCATCGGGCACGATGCCCATTTTCCGTAGCACGCGGTCGATCTGCGCGCCCGTGTGCTGGCTGCGGTCGAAACGCAGGAATGGGTGGCTGCGCAGCAGTTGCCTGGGGTCATCGCCGGGCACCTGGCTGGACACGACCAGACACACTGGTTCCTGGTACAGCCGTTTCCAGCGTGTGCGAGGTGGAGGCCGTCCGGCGCCGACCACCAAGGCGGCGTCGATCTCGCCGTTCTCCACCTTGCGACACAGCTCACGCGACTTGCCCGAGGACAGGCGGATGATCAGTTCCTGGTGCTCGATCTTGAGTTGAGAAACCACGCGCGCCAGCGTGCCCATGCACGAGACGATGGCGCCGATGCTCAATGTGCCGGCAAACGTACCCGGAGCGGGGCGGGGTGTGCGCATCCGGTCGTAGATTTCCAGCAATTGCTCGGCTTGCGGCAGTAATTCGCGGCCTGCCTCGTTCAGCGAAGCCAGGCGACCGGAGCGGTCGAACAGCGTGCGGCCGAATTCGGTCTCCAGGGCGCGCATCTGCAGACTGACCGCCGCCTGGGTGAGTGCAACCTGTTCGGCGGCGTCCGAGAACGAGCCACGGCGAGCGACCGCGACGAACGTGCGCAGAAAACGAAGAGAGCCCATGTATAAGAAAAACTTGTTGTATGAAAATTAAATCTAAATTGATTTAATGATAAGGGGATAGTAACTTATCCAGTTCCCTGAAACACAGATCGCGGCGCACCGCCCGGGCCTTCCCATGAAACCTTTCGACTGGACCAACCCTTATCCTTCAACCCGCACGCCCGTGTTCGCCCGGAACGTCGTATCCACATCCCATCCGCTCGCGGCGCAGGCGGGATTGCGCATGCTGCTCAAGGGTGGGAACGCCGTGGATGCCGCACTTGCGGCCGCGGCCACCCTTGTTCAGGTGGAGCCGGTGTCCAACGGTCTGGGAGGCGACTGCTTCGCACTGGTGTGGGACGGCAAGCGGCTGCAGGGCTTGAATTCCTCTGGCGTCGCACCAGCGGCGTGGAACGTTGATTATTTCAAGCGCAAGTACGGGGTCGACGGCAATGGCCTGGCCACGCGACCCACGCGTGGTTGGGACGCCGTCACGGTCCCCGGTGTGGTGGCGGGCTGGGCGGCGCTGCACGAAAAATTCGGCAAGCTGCCTTTCGAGGACCTGTTCGAGCCCGCCATCGAGGTCGCCGAACGCGGCTATGCCGTGCCCCCCGTCGTGGCCGGGAAATGGGCCAAGGCCGTGGACGAATTGCGCAACCAACCCGGCTATGCCCAGGCGTTCCTGCCGCACGGCAGGGCACCCCACGTGGGCGAGTTGTTCCGCCTTCCGGGCGTGGCCCGCACCTTGCGGCGCATCGCCGAAACCCGGGGGCGCGATATTTACAAAGGCGAGCTCGCCGAGAAGATCGTGGCCTTCAGCCGCGAAGGCGGCGGATCCCTGACGCTCGATGATCTGCGCAATTACCGTCCGGAATGGGTGGAGCCCATTGCCAAGAACTATCGCGACTATACCGTGCACGAAATCCCGCCCAACGGGCAGGGCATTGCCGCGCTCATGGCCCTGGGCATCGTCGAGCAGTTCGACCTGCAGAGCATGCCGGTCGATTCCGTGACCTCGCAGCACGTGCAGATCGAGGCTATGAAGCTCGCGTTCGCAGATCTCTACCGTTATGTGTCGGATCCGCGCAGCATGGACGTGGCCTCGGCCCAATTGCTCGACGACGACTATCTGCGCGGTCGCGCGAAGCTGATCAAACTCGATCGCGCCGGGTCTTTCCAAGCCGGGCGGCCGCACGCCGGTGGCACGATCTATCTGTCGGCCGCCGACGAGAGCGGCATGATGATTTCCTTCATCCAGTCGAATTACATGGGATTCGGCTCGGGCGTGGTGGTGCCGGACACCGGCATCAGCATGCAGAACCGCGGCATGGGGTTCTCTCTGGATCCACGTTCGCCCAATGTGGTCGAGGGCGGTAAGCGGCCATTCCACACCATCATTCCCGGATTCCTCACCCGTGGGGGTAAACCGGTCATGAGCTTCGGCGTCATGGGGGGTGACATGCAGCCGCAGGGGCACCTGCAGACCATCGTGCGCATGGTCGATTATCACCAGCAGCCCCAGGCGGCGTGCTGTGCACCGCGCTGGAAGGTCAACACCGACTTCAGTCTGGATATCGAACCGAACATGAACCCCGACACGGTGAGCGGGTTGAAGGACCTTGGGCACGTGCTGAAATCCGTCAACGATCCTTACATGGACTTCGGCGCCGGACAGTTCGTCTGGAAATTGTCGGATGACCCGAATCATGGCTACGTGGCGGCGAGCGACAGCCGGCGCGATGGCCAGGCCGTCGGTTTTTGACGAGGCGGCGTCGGGTTGTCGCAAAAACAATATATAGGAGACTGAGTGATGAAGAAGATCGTTCTGGTGGCGGGTGGCATATTGTTGGGGGCCGCGACGGCCTGCAGCGTGGCGCAGACGTTGCGCATTGGTTTGCAGGAAGATCCCGACACGCTCGATCCGGCGCGCGCGCGCACCTATGTGTCGCGCGTCGTGTTCGCGTCGTTGTGCGACAAGCTGGTCGATATCAACGCAAAACTGCAGTTCGTGCCGAAGCTGGCGAAGTCGTGGTCCTGGAGTCCCGACAATAAAACCCTCACAATGAAGCTGCGCGACGACGCGTTGTTCCAGGACGGCACCCGTTTCGATGCCGCGGCCGCCAAGGCCAATCTGGAACGCGACATGACGCTGAAGGGCAGCCAGCGCCGCTCCGAACTGGCTTCCATTCAGGACATCGAGGCGCCCGATCCGACCACATTGATCATCAAGGTCAAGCAGCCGGATGCCACGTTGCTGGCGCATTTGTCGGATCGCGCCGGCATGATGCTCTCGCCCAAGAGTTTCGCGTCAGGAGATCTGGCCAATGTCGCTCGCCATCCGGTGTGCTCCGGCCCCTATCAGTTCGTCAGCCGAGTGCAGAATGACCGCATCGTGCTCAAGAAATTCGAGAAATACTACGATGCCAAGGATTATCACTTCGACAAGGTGGTGTTCCTGCCCATTCCCGATACCACCGTGCGCCTGCAGAACCTGCGCTCGGGCGGCATCGACATCCTGGGCCGCCTGAACCCGTCCGACATCAAGACAGTCAAGAGCGACCCCAGCCTGGAGTTCAAGCCGGTGACGGGCCTGGGCTTCCAGCAGTTCATGTTCAACGTTGGCAATGGCCCCAGGGCCAAGACGAATCCGTTCGCCAACAAACTGGTGCGCCAGGCGTTTCAGTTGACCATCGACCGGGACGCCATCAATCAGGTCATCGGCAACGGCATCTTCACACCGGCCCAGCAGCCGTTCCCGCTGGCCAGCCCCTACCATAGCGACAAGTTCCCGGTCGTCAAACCCGACATCGCCAAGGCCAAGGCGTTGCTGAAGAAGGCCGGCATGCCGGTGGTCAAGGCGGAACTCAGCTTCGGCAACAACACGATCTCGTCCACGACCGCCGAAATGGTCCAGGCCATGGCCGCCCAGGCGGGTTTCCAACTCAGCCTGCGCCCGACCGAATACGCGGCCATGCTGGCCGACGATAGTCAAGGCAAGTTCCAGATTGACTTGCGCGGCTGGTCGGGCCGGGTCGATCCGGACGGCAATATCTTCAACTTTGTCACCTGCAAAGGGTCGTTGAATGACGGCAAGTATTGCAACCCCGAGGTCGACAAGCTCCTGAAAGAGGCTCGCACAGTGCCCGACGTGGCCAGCCGCAAGGCCATCTACGACAAAGCCCAGGCTATCCTGCAGGACGATTTGCCTAGTCTCTACATCTACTACATGCCCTGGCCGTTCGCGATACGCAAGCAGGTGCACGGGTTCACGCCGTACCCCGATGGCATGATCCGCCTGCGCGGCGTGACACTCGCGAAGAACTAGCTCGCGCCGCATGGACGCCGGCCTCTAGTGTCCTGGAGGTCGGCATCCCTTGTTTCAAGCCCCGCCGGAGCCCACGGATGTTCAAACTGATAGTGCGCCGCATGATCGTGGCGATTCCCACGCTGATCCTGGTCTCGATGATGATCTTCAGCCTGCAGAAGATCCTGCCCGGCGACCCGGTGCTGGCCATGGCCGGTGAGGAGCGCGATCCGGCCGTCCTCAATTATCTGCGTGAAAAATACCATCTGAACGATCCGCTGCCGCAGCAATATCTGGCATGGATCAAGAGAGTGGCCCACGGCGACCTGGGCAAGTCGCTGCGCACCGACATCCCCGTCACCACGCTGGTGGCGCAGAAGCTGCCGGTGACGATACAGCTCTCGGTGATGGCCATGCTGTTCGCGCTGGTGACGGGCATCCCGCTGGGCATACTCGCCGCCGTCAAGAAAGGCACGCGCGTGGAGTTCGGCGCGAACTTGTTCGCCTTATCAGGAATGTCCATACCGAATTTCTGGCTGGGCATCCTGCTCATCATGTTGGTGTCGGTGCATTGGCGGCTATTGCCGGCATCGGGGTTCGTGCCGCCCTCACAGGATTTCTGGCTGTCCATCAAGACATCCCTGATGCCCTCCCTGGTGCTGGCCGCCGTCATCAGCGCCTACCTGATGCGCCACACCCGCTCGGCCATGCTCGAGGCGCTCAGCGCCGACTATGTACGCACGGCGCGCGCCAAGGGCGCGTCCGAATGGTCCGTGGTGCTGCGGCACGCGTTCCGCAACGCGCTGATGCCCATCGTCACGCTGGTCACCATCCTGTTCGGCGAGTTGCTGGCCGGCGCGGTGCTCACCGAGCAGATATTCGGCATCCCCGGCTTCGGCAAGTTGCTGGTCGATGCGGTGTTCAATCGTGACTACGCCGTGGTGCAGGGTGTGGTGCTGTGCATTGCCACGGGTTTCATCGTTCTTACATTGCTCGCCGACGTGCTGTATATCCTCGTCAACCCACGCTTGAGAAATTCATGACTGCCTCTACCGTCAACGCGCCCGTCACGGGCGCGGCGCCGCGCCGCCGCAGCCGTGCCTGGGCGAAATTCCGCCGCAATCGTTCCGCCATGCTCGGGGCGATCATCATCCTGTTCTTCGTGGTTCTGGCGCTGCTGGCACCACTGATCGCCGGACAGGATCCACTGCATGTCAGCTTCACCGCCATCCGCAAGGCGCCGTCCCTGGCGCACTGGTTCGGCACCGATGAGCTGGGGCGCGACATCTTCAGCCGCATGGTGTATGGCGCGCGCGCCTCGCTCCTGGCGGGCATGTGCTCGGTGCTGATCGCCCTGCTGGTTGGTGTACCGCTTGGTCTGTTGTCGGGTTATTTCGGCGGACTGATCGATGGCTGCATCTCGCGCGTCACGGAAGCGCTGTTCTCGATTCCGTTCCTGATTCTGGCCATCGCGTTGGCGGCCTTTCTTGGGCCCAGCCTGATCAACGCCATGATCGCCATCGGGGTGTCGGCCGCGCCGCTTTTCATCCGGCTGGCGCGCGGCCAGGTGCTGGCCGTGAAGAATGAGGACTACGTTCAGAGCACGCGCTCATTGGGCGCATCGGATCGTCGCATCATCCTGCGTCATGTCCTGCCAAACATCCTGCCAGCACTGATCGTGCAGGCCACCATCCAGATCGCCAAGGCCATCATCGCCGAGGCCAGTCTGTCGTTCCTGGGGCTGGGCTTGCAACCGCCCGATCCTTCGTGGGGCTCGATGCTCAACACCGCGAAGAACTTCATGATCCAGGCGCCGTGGATGTCCGTGTTCCCCGGCTGCGCGATCTTCCTGGTGGTGTTCGGGTTCAATCTGCTGGGCGATGGCTTGCGCGATGCGCTGGACCCACGCCAGGAGGACTGACGATGCCGAGCATGAATGCCGAACGCGTCATCCAGGTCGAGAACCTGTCCGTTTCCTTCAAGACGCCGGAACGGGAAGTGCACGCGGTGCGCGATGTGTCGTTCCACCTGAACCGTGGCGAGACGCTGGCCATCGTCGGTGAATCCGGCTCTGGCAAATCGGTCACGTCGCTGGCGTTGATGCGGCTGGTCGAGTTCGGCCGGGGCCGCATCACACAGGGTGGGCTGCTGCTGCGCCGACGCAATGGGGACGTCATCGACGTGGCCCGCGCCGAAGAGTCGGTCATGCGCACGGTGCGGGGTGCCGACATCGCCATGATCTTCCAGGAACCCATGACGTCGCTCAACCCGAGCTTCACGGTGGGGTGGCAGATCACCGAGGCGCTGCGGCTGCATCAAGGCATGGATGCCCGCGCCGCCCAGGCCGAGACGCTGCGCCTGCTCGAAACAGTGCGCATCCCGGATGCCAGGGCGTTGTGCAGCCGCTATCCCCACCAGCTTTCCGGCGGCATGCGACAACGCGTCATGATCGCGATGGCGTTGTCGTGCCGGCCGCAGGTGCTCATCGCCGACGAGCCAACGACCGCGCTCGACGTGACCATTCAGGCGCAGATCCTGGAACTCATCCGCGAACTGCAGCGCGACATGGACATGGGCGTGATTTTCATCACGCACGACATGGGGGTGGTGGCGGAAGTCGCTGATCGCGTCATGGTCATGTACCACGGCGAAAAGGTGGAGGAAGGTCCGTCCGAACCCATTTTCCTCACGCCCCGCCACTGGTACACGCGCGCGTTGCTGTCGGCGGTGCCGCGACTGGGCTCCATGAAGGGGCTGGATCAGCCCGCGCCATTCGAATTGTTGCGCGAGGGCGCGACGCGTGATGGGCAGGCCAGCACACCCGGGCTGCGGCCCGTGACCACCACGGCACGTTACGGCGAGGCGCCCGTGCTGCGGGTGCAGGGTCTCACCACACGCTTCGACATCGCCGATGGCTTCTTTGGCCAAGTGCGGCGACGCGTGCATGCGGTGGAGCAGGTGTCGTTCGACCTGTTCGGCGGCGAAACGCTGGCTCTGGTCGGTGAGTCTGGCTGCGGCAAGACCACCACCGGACGCTCACTGGCCCTGCTGGGAACGCCCCGGGCCGGTCGCATCCTCTACGAAGGGCAGGACATCGGCGCACTGAGCGGCAGCCGCATGCAGGCTCTGCGGCGGAATATCCAGTTCATTTTCCAGGATCCTTTCGCCTCGCTCGACCCACGCGCGACTGTTGGCTATTCCATCATGGAGCCGCTGCTGATCCATCGCGTGGCCAGCGGCCGCAAGGCGCAGGAACGGGTCGCCTGGCTCATGGAAAAATGCGGCTTGTCGCCGGAAATGGCCGATCGCTACCCCCACGAGTTTTCCGGTGGGCAGCGTCAGCGCATCTGCATCGCGCGGGCGTTGGCGCTGGACCCGCGTGTGATCATCGCCGACGAGTCCGTGTCGGCCCTGGACGTGTCCATTCAAGCGCAGATCGTCAATCTGCTGCTGGACCTGCAACGCGAGCTCGGCCTGTCCATTCTGTTCATTTCGCATGACATGGCCGTGGTGGAGCGCATCAGCCATCGCGTCGTCGTGATGTATCTGGGGCAGGTGGTCGAGATAGGCCCGCGCCGCGCCGTGTTCGAGAACCCGCAGCATCCCTATACAAGAAAGCTGATGGCCGCCGTGCCCATCGCCGACCCATCGCGGCGCCACCGAGAGCATTCGTTGCTGGTGGACGAGATCCCCAGCCCGGTGCGCAAGGTGGGCGACGAGCCACGCGTCGACCCCTTGGTGCAAGTGGGGGAAGGGCATTTCGTCGCGCGTCATTCAGTGGGGGCTTACTGACACATCCGTCCCATTCGGGGCTATCGAGGAGGAGCAATCATGAACAAGAGGGGCATGACGTTGACCGCGATCGCGGCCATTCTGATTTCGGGTGCGGCGTGCGCCCAGAGCACGTTGAAGATCGGTCTGCAGGATGACCCGGATCAGCTCGACCCGGTGCGTGCCCGCACGTTCGTGGGGCGTATCGTCTTTGCCTCGTTGTGCGACAAGCTGGTCGACATCACGCCAGACCTGAAGTTCGTGCCACAGCTTGCCACGTCGTGGTCCTGGCTGGACAACAAGACGCTGAAATTCACGCTGCGGGACAAGGCGCTCTACCAGGATGGCACGCCCATCGACGCGGCCTCGGTCAAGGCCAATCTGGACCGTGCGAGGACGCTGCCCGGCAGCAACCGCAAGAGCGAGCTCGCGTCGGTGGCCAGTGTGGACGCGCCCGACCCGCACACCGTGATTCTGCATTTGTCGGAACCCGACGCGTCACTGCTGTCGCAATTGTCCGATCGCGCCGGCATGATGCAGTCGCCCAAGAGTTTCAATAAGGATCCGGGCAAGCACCCGGTCTGTTCGGGGCCGTACAAATTCAAGGAACGCGTGCAGAACGATCGCATTGTGCTGACGAAGTTCAAGCGCTACTGGGACGCCAAGGACTACCACTTTGACACCGTCATCTTCAAGCCCATTCCCGACTCGACGGTGCGCCTCAACAACCTGCGCGCGGGCGACCTGAACATCGCCGGGCGCCTCGCCCCCAGTGATGCGCAGGCCGTCAGGAGCGACCCCACGCTGGACTTCCGGCCCGTCACCGGCCTGGGCTTCCAGGCGATCTCGGTCAACTTCGCGCATGGCCCGCGCGGCGAATCCAACCCGTTGGCCAAGGATCCGCGCGTGCGCCAGGCGTTCGATCTGGCCATCGATCGCAACGCTATCAACCAGGTCGTGGGCATGGGGCTGTACCAACCGGCGTTCCAGCCATTTCCGCCGGCCAGTTTCGCGTACGACAAGAATATCGGGCGCAAAGGGGCCGACATCCCCAAGGCGAAGGCGCTGCTCAAGGCGGCGGGTCTGAAACGCGTGGCGGTGCAGATTTCGTACGGCAACAACACCATCATGCAGCAGGTGATGGAACTCATCCAGGCCACCGAGCGCGAGGCGGGCTTCGACGTCACGCTGCGGCCCATGGAGTTCGCGGCACTGCAATCCACGCTGGCTTCGGGAGACTTCCAGCTTGGACAGGCAGGTTGGTCGGGCCGCGTGGACCCCAGCGGCAACGTGTATCAGTACGTCAGTTGCAAAGGCAGCCTGAACGATGGCAAGTTCTGCGACCCCAGGCTCGACGCGCTGTTGAACGAAGCCAGGCAGGAAACCGATGAAGGAAAGCGCAAAATGTTGTATGCGAAATTCCTGCAAGGCATGCAGAAAGAACACCCCATCTTCTACCTGTTCTATTTGCCGTGGACTTTCGGCGTGCAGAAGCGGGTGCATGGTTTCGTGCCGTATCCCGATGGGCTGATACGCCTCAAGGGTGTCACGCTGCAATAAACTCCCCCGCTTTATGGTTCTTTTCACCATCCAGTCCGTTTGACAAGGAAGATCGGCATGTTCACCACTCGGCCGGAGATCACCGGTACGTTCGGCGTCACCACCTCGACTCACTGGCTCGCGACCGCCGTCGGCATGTCGCTGCTGGAGCGTGGTGGCAATGCGTTCGATGCCTGCGTGGCGGCGGCGTTCACTCTGCAGGTGGTGGAACCCAATCTGGTGGGGCCGGCGGGCGAGGCGCCCGCCATCTTCCACTCCGTCAGCACCGGCAAGATCGAGGTGCTGTGTGGCCAGGGTACAACGCCGGCGGACGCGACCCTCGATCATTACCGTGCGCAAGGGCTGTCGCTGATTCCGGGCAATGGCCTGCTGTCCACCGTGGTGCCCGGCGCGTTCGATGCCTGGATGATTCTGCTGCGCGACCATGGCACCCGCTCGCTGCGCGACGTGCTCGAACCGGCCATTCATTATGCCGAGCATGGCCATCCGGTGCTGGAGCGAGTGTCGGACACCATCGCGGTCTTGCAGGAATTCTTCGAGACCTATTGGCCAAGTTCAGCCGCCGTGTATCTGCCGAACGGCAGCGCGCCGCAACCGGGGACGTTGTTTCGCAACCCGGCGCTCGCCCGCACCTGGATACGCCTGCTGGCGGAGGCCGAATCAGTGGGCGGCGACCGTGAGCGGCAGATAGAGAAGGCCCGGGACGTTTTCTATCGCGGATTCGTGGCCGAAGCCATCGACAAGTTCGTGCGCGGCACCGAGGCCATGGATGAAAGCGGCTCGCCGCATCGCGGGGTGTTGTCCGGCGCGGACATGGCCGCGTGGTCGGCCAGCTATGAGGCGCCCGTGCGATACCGTTACGGTGACATCACGGTCTCCAAGGCGGGGCCGTGGAGCCAGGGACCCGCCTTTCTGCAGACACTGGCGTTGCTTCGGCACACCGACATCGCCGAGCTGAAGCGCGGCGACCCGCGTTTCGTGCATCTGCTGATGGAAGCCATGAAGCTCGCATTCGCCGATCGCGAAGCCTATTACGGCGATCCGGATTTTGTCGATGTGCCGCTTGCGCACCTGCTGTCGGATGACTACAGCCGCGCTCGTGCGGCGCTGATCGGCGAACAGGCTTCGACCTTGTTGCGGCCAGGCGTCGTGCCCGGCTACGAAGCCCAAGCCGGGCGCGTGAACGCCGCGCTGGACCGTCTGTCCTCGCTCAAACCCGACGGGGTCGCGACCTCGGCCCTGGAGCGGATCGGCCGCATGGTTTCCGCGCGCAAAGGCGACACCACCCATGTCGATGTGATCGACCGATGGGGCAACATGATTTCCGCCACGCCATCCGGTGGCTGGCTGCAATCGTCACCCGTCGTTCCCGGGCTGGGTTTCGGATTGAACACTCGCGCGCAGATGTTCTGGCTGGAAGAAGGGTTGCCCTGCACGCTGCAGCCGCGCAAGCGGCCGCGCACGACATTGAGCCCGACGTTGTTGCAGCGGAACGGCGAGCCCTGGATGGCGTTTGGTACACCGGGGGGTGATCAGCAAGAGCAGTGGCAGCTGCAATTGTTCCTGCGTCACGTCCATCAAGGGATGAATCTGCAAGAAGCCATCGATGCGCCGATGTTCTATACGCAGCATTTCCCCAGTTCCTTCTATCCGCGCGATCGGCGCCCGGCCAGTCTTACCATCGAGCGCGATTTCGGTGCCGATGCGCTGAACGATCTGAAGCGCCGCGGCCATGTCGTCGAGGAATCGCCGGAATGGAGCATCGGCCGCCTCACGGCCGCCTCCCGCGACCCCGATGGCCTGTTGCATGCCGCAGCGTCGCCGCGCCTGGTCCAGGCTTACGCGGCGGGGCGTTGACGAGGCTTGTCGGAGCCCGGGACGCATTGAATGGCGCTTCCCGGCCAAAAGCCAGGCTTGGGTGTCACGCTCCCAGTGCGCGCACGCATTCCGGAATCAGCGCGGGGCCACGGTAGATGAGGCCGGTGTAGATTTGCACCGCGTCGGCCCCGGCGTCGATTTTCTCCCGGGCATCCTGGCCCGACATGATGCCGCCCACCCCGATGATGGCGATCGAATCGCCCAGGCGTTGCCGCAAGTGGCGGATCACCGCCAGCGACATCTGGTGCACCGGCGGACCGGATAGCCCGCCTGTTTCTCCAGCGTGCGCCAGGCCGCGCACGGCATCGCGCGACAATGTGGTGTTGGTCGCGATCACGCCATCGATGGCATAGCGGGGCAGGGTGTCGGCGATGGCGTCGATCTGTTCAACCGTGAGATCGGGCGCGATCTTGACCGCCAGGGGAACATGGCGGCCATGACGGTCGGCGAGCATCTGGCGGCGGTCGTGCAGGGCGCCCAGCAGCGCAGTGAGTTCGTCGCGGCCATGCAGTGAGCGCAGGTTCTGCGTGTTGGGCGACGAAATGTTGATCGTCACGTAGTCGGCGTGCGCGTACACCCCTTCCAGGCCGTGCAGGTAATCGTCGACGGCGCGATCCATGGGCGTGTCGGCATTCTTCCCGATGTTCAGGCCCAGTATGCCGCCGTTCTGGCGCCAGCGGCTCTTCTTGACGTTCTCTATGAACTCGGCCAGCCCCCTGTTGTTGAACCCCAGCCGGTTGATCAGAGCCTGTGCCCGGGGAAGACGGAACATGCGGGGCTTGGGGTTGCCGGGTTGCGCTCTGGGCGTGACCGTGCCCACTTCGATGAACCCGAAGCCCAGGTTGCCCAGACTGTCGATGAAAGCGCCATTCTTGTCCAGGCCCGCCGCCAGGCCCACGGGATTGCGCAGCTTCATGCCCATGAGCGGGCGCGCCAGTTCCGGGCTGGTGTGCAGAAGCCGCCGCGTCAGCGGGCAGTCATAGGCCTTGGCGAGCGACGAGAGCGTTAGCTCGTGCGCGGTTTCGGCATCCAGGGAGAACAGGGCGGGGCGGGCCAGCGAGTAGGCGTTGAACAGGACGGGCATGGACGAATGTTGTGGTGCGGTCGTGGCGATTTAACCAAACAGGCACACTAGGGGGTGGGTTCGATCCAGGCCCCGTCTTGCAGGATCTGGAACGGCCTGAACTGCGATTTGTAGCGCATTTTACGGCTTTCTTCGATCCAGTACCCCAGGTACAGCCATGGCAGGCCCAGACGGCGGCACTGCCCGATCTGCCAAAGTATGCCGTAGGTGCCCAGGCTGCCAGGCAGGTCGGGGTCGAAAAAGGTGTATACCGCCGACAGGCCCGTTTTCAGGATGTCGATGATGGAGACCATGACCAGGCTGCCTTCGGGTGTGCGGAATTCGACCAGACGGGAATCGACCCGGCTGGTCAGAAGGAACTGCGTGTACTGGGCTTGGCTGTCTTCGTCCATGCCCGCGCCAGGATGGCGGCGTTTCTGGTAGCGGTTGTACAGATCGAAATGCTCAGGATCCCAGTGCAGGTCGGATGCCTGCGCCGCCAGGCTGCGGTGATGCTGTCCCGTCTTGCGCTGGGTGCGGCTTGGCTGGAAGCGGTCCACGTCGACCCGTATGGGTTGGCAGGCACGGCACGTGTCGCAATGGGGGCGGTACGTGAACAGGCCGCTGCGCCGAAAGCCTTGTTCCACCAGAGCGGAATAGACCTCGGAGCCGATCATGTGGGAGGGGGCGGCGACTTGCGATCGTGCTTCGCGCCGTGACAGGTAGCTGCAGGGATAGGCCGCCGTGGAATACAGCTGGATGGTCTTGAAGATGGATTCGGACGGATGGCTCATGGCTTGGCGGCATTGTCCATTGTCTGGGGCGGCGTTCGCCGAAACGGCATGGCCCGGACGGGCGCTTTCATTATGACGGGGGTAGGGTGTCGGATGCAAGCAGCCCGGATTGCGCCAGGCGGCCCGCCGGCCACGCGGGTGCCGGAAGAGAGGTCGAGGCGTCCAACAGCGCCCGGAATCGGTCGCGCGCCATGGGACGCGCGCCGAGGCTGGCAAGGTGGCCTGTCTGCTGCTGGCAGTCGATGTGGGTGATGCCCCGCCGCATCAGGAACGCCACGAGATACGCGAGCGCCAGTTTGGACGCGTCACGGGTCTGGTGGAACATCGATTCCCCAAAGAAAAAGCGTCCCAGCGCCACCCCGTACAGCCCGCCCTCCAGCCGTCCGTCGATCCAGGTTTCGATGCTGTGCGCCTGGCCCGCTTCGTGCCAGGCCAGGTAGGCGGCGCGGATGGCCGGCGAGATCCATGTGCCTGTCTGCATGGCGCGGGGTTGCGAGCACGCCCGCATCACCTGTTCGAACGCGGTGTCGGTCTTGATCTGTACGGTGGCGTCCGGGGCGGTTTCCGTGCGCGCCACCTGGCGCATCAGTTTACGCAGCGAATGCGACGCCTGGAAATCCGCACAGGCCAGCACCATGCGCGGATCGGGGCTCCACCACAGGATCGGGTCGCCTTCGTTGTACCAGGGGAATATCCCGCGCGTATAGGCGTCACGCAACCGCGCGAGGGACAGGTCGCCGCCCACCGCCACCAGACCGTCGGGCAGGGCCGTTGCCGGATCCGGGAACGGCGAGGCGTCGTCGAGCCAGACCAGCATGGCGGGTCATCCGCGGGAAGGGGTCATCAGGGAATAGTGATGGACAGGAAACCGTCCGCCCGGACGATCTTCCAGATAATGTTCCAGGGTCGTGCGCACCGTGCGGAATGCCAGTTCGTCCCAGGGAATGTCCCGGGTGTCGAAGAACCGGGCCTCGAGTGTCTCGAAGCCGGGATCCAGGTCTGGTGAGAGCACTCGGGCCAGATAGAAGAAGTGCACCTGCTCCACATGTGGCACATCGATGACCGTGTAGAGAGGGCCGAGTTCGAGTTGCGCGCCCGATTCTTCCTCGGCCTCGCGCACCGCCCCCTGCGCCGTGGTTTCACCGAGCTCCATGAAGCCGGCCGGTAGCGTCCACATGCCGTGCCGAGGTTCGATGGCGCGGCGGCACAGCAGTACCTGTTCCCCCCAGATTGGCACGACACCCACGACATTGAGCGGGTTGTGGTAATGCACGGCCCCACAGTGTTCGCAGACATCGCGTTCGCGGGTGTCGTCGGGCGGGACGCGATGTGTGGTCGCATTGCCGCATTGTGTACAGAACTTCTGCGTTCGGGGGGCGGGGAAGTAGAACGAGGGGGCGTGCGAGGTCATGGGCGGGGTTCTTGGGGACGGTTCAAAGGCGTTCGGGCAGGCCCGAGTCGTTCTCTGGGGAAACGCGTGAACCCCAGTGTAGCGGCAATCCCATCCGTCGTGCTGAATCGCAGCGGTGCCGTATGGACGGGGCTTTGCGCCTTGGCGGCGCCGGCTCCGGCGGTCTCTGTCGGGGAGTTGGCCAGGGCGTCGATGGGTTGGATATGGATGGGTTCGACCGGACCCGCGACGGGTTGGTTCCCACCCGCGAAAACGCCAAGCGCCAAAGCCTCGGCCAATGTCTCGCCGTGCGTTGTGCGCAATGCGTTCACCAGCGCGGGCAGATCACGGCCCGCCACTATGCCCGGGCCCCGGTCGGTCATGGCGAAAAGACGGCCCGAATCGTCCAGCACCCACGACAGGACGTGGCTGATGCCCAGGCCGCTGTGGGTGCGTAGGGCAGTGCCGGTTCCTGTGGTCCGCAGTATGTATGGTGCGGCATCCAATCGCACGAAGACGCGCTGCGGGCCGTTCTGAAAAAACCAGCGACCCTCGGTGTCGTGGCCGTAGTTGCGACCGATGAATGCGGTGATGGCGGGGCTGCCGATGACTTCGCCCTCCGACAACGCGGACATCGCGGCCGGATCCGGGTCGGGGCCCGACGCTGATGGGTTGGCTTGGATGCCTTCTGGCAGCGCGGCGCCCCCCGGATGGAGCCGCCATTGTCCGGTGGAGGACAGCGACAGCCATCCGAAGACATCGGGTACGTTCGGCCAGCGGGCCATCGCGGCAAGCACAGTATCGTCCATGCCCGCATTATCCCGCGATACCCGTGTCCGTGTTACCCGTAAAATACGGCGGTCGCGTTTTCGTTGGGTTTGCCGGCGGCAAACCCCCTCGGCACAGGATCAATTCGTGAATTCCAAGGGTTGTTCATTTCTGGTTGCGTTGCTCGTGGTCATCGTCGGCCTGGGAATCGGCTATTCGAAATTCCGCGCGCAACAGCGCAAGGCGCTGCACGATGTCCGCATCGAACAATGGCATGGCCCGCTGTTGGCCATGCTCGGCAACCCCGTTGGCATCCGGTATCGTGAGCAGACGTTTTCAGTATCGGGGTATTTATGTGGCGAGTTCTCGGTGGCTTCGCCTCGACAAGGCCAAGGCGCCGGTGATTTCCAGCGTTTCGTGGTCAGCCCGAACCAGGTGGTGATAACGGGTGCGCGTGCTTATACGCCCAGCAAGGACGACTCGGCCCGCCGTCAGCGGCAGGATGACCAGGCCAGTCTGGATGCGCTGTTGAAGCAGGGGGCCACGCCGCAACAGGCGTTCAATGAAATCGCCTGGGGGCCGCACTGCCGGTAGGCATCCCCGTGCCGGGTCGGCGTGCTTGGTGTCATTCAGCCATTCATCATCGGCTCAGCAGTGCCCACGCGTGCGCCAGGGTGTCCGGATACGCGCAGTGGTCGCTGCGGTACAGCGCCAACCGCAGGGTCACGCGGGGCAGTGACTCGTCCAGCATCAGCAGGCTGCCCGAAGCCAGTTCGCGTTCCACCAGGCCGCGCGGCAGCCACGCCATGCCCAGGCCCGCCAACAGGACTTCCTTCACTCCCGCCAGAAACACGGATTCATGGGTGATCTGCACCTGGCAGGTCTGGAACAAGGCGCCGAAACATCGCTTGTACATTACCCGGCCCAGATAGCTGTTCGGGGGGAAAGCCAACAGTTTCAATGGCTTTCCGGCATGTGGCGCGTGCAAGGGGTGCCCGTTGCGGCCCGGTGCGCTGAGTGGAACCAGCACTTCCTCGCCCATGGACAGCCGCCTGTCGCCGGGAATCAAGCGGGATAGCGGATCATCGGGTTCTTCCATGCACAGCAGCAGATCCGCATCGCCACGCATGAACAGGGTCATGCATTCGTCGCGGTTTTCCGAGCGCACGGTGAATTCCACGCGCGGCGCCCGGCTCCGGGAAAACCGGCCCAGCAGGGCCGGCAACCGCGTCATGGTCAGGGAGTGTTGTGTGACCAGGGTCAGTCGGGCCGCGCCACCCGCCTCAGATTGCATGTGGCTGCGCAGCTGGTTCATGTCGCGCAGCAGCGCACGGAACGCGGGGATATGCCGGCGCGCCGTGTCCGTCAGGCGCGGCGGCTGGCTGCGGCGATCGACGAGCTCCACACCCAGCCACGCCTCCAGCGCTTGGATGCGCCGGGAGAAAGCGGGTTGGGTGATATAGCGCGTCGCGGCCGCGCCCGAGAACGAGCCCGTGTCCGCCAGGGCCAGGAAATCTTCTATCCAGAGTAGTTTCATGATGGTCGTTGCCGTGCGTGATCAGGCTATGCAAAATCGGTATGGCGTCGGAAAAATATAGCATTGGGCAGCCACCCGCGCATTGAGTACCATGATGGAACCCAATCAGGAGTATTTCTCATGCATCTCGCCGCCTTCCCCCGTGTGCGTCTCGGCCATTTCCCGACGCCGCTCGAATTCATGCCCAACCTGACCCGTCATCTCGACGGCCCCAACCTGTACATCAAACGGGACGACTGCACCGGCCTGGCGACCGGAGGCAACAAGACACGCAAGCTCGAATTCCTGGTGGCGGACGCGATCAGCCAGGGCGCCGACACGTTGATCACACAGGGTGCCGTGCAATCGAACCACGCCCGCCAGACGGTGGCGGCCGCGGCGCGCGTCGGCATGAAATGCAAACTGCTGCTGGAACAGCGTGTGCCCGACGCGCTGCCCGAATATGAAGAGTCCGGCAACGTCATGCTCGATCGCCTGATGGGCGGCGAGATCGTGGCGCGCCTGCCGGCTGGCACCGACATGCAGCAAGCCATGGACAATCTCGCGGCCGAGTTGCGCCGCGCCGGCGGCAAACCCTATGTCATCCCCGGGGGCGGCTCCACCCCGGTGGGGGCGCTGGGTTACGTGGCGTGCGCCCAGGAACTCCTGACGCAATCGTTCGACCAGGGTGTCCGTCTCGATCATGTGGTGCACGCGACCGGCAGCGCGGGTACGCAGGCAGGCCTGGTGGTGGGTTTGCGCGCCTCCAATTCGGGCGTGCCCGTCTATGGCGTGAGCGTGCGCGCACCCAAGCCCAAGCAGGAAGACAACGTCTGGAATCTGGTCCAGCGCACAGTCGAGTTCATGCGCCTGCCGCCCGCGTCGGTCGAACGCGCGGATGTGGTTGCCAACGCCGACTACGTCGGCAAGGGCTATGGCATTCCCACGGATGGCATGGTGGAAGCCGTCCATCTTTTGGCCCAGCTGGAGGGCATATTGCTGGATCCCGTGTATTCGGGCAAGGGCATGGCCGGTCTGATCGATCTGGTCCGCAAAGGCCATTTCAAGAAGGGTGAGAACGTCGTATTCATTCACACCGGCGGCGCGGCCGCCCTGTTCGGCTATCGGCAGGCTTTCGCGTAATCGCCCCGGGAAGCCCAATGAGTGATCCAGTCATTGCCGGGCCATTCCTGGGTGTGCTGGGCGGCATGGGCCCCATGGCAAGCGCGGTCTTCATGCAGCGCCTCACGGCGCTGACGCCGGCCGAGGCCGATCAGCAGCATGTGCCAGCCATCCTGTGGAGCGACCCGCGCGTGCCGGACCGCCCGGCCGGACGGGCGGGCACCGGAGCCGACCCGTTGCCGTGGATGCGGAATGGCATGCGGCATCTCGAAAACGCTGGCGCGGGTGCGATCGTCATTCCGTGCAACACGGCGCATTTGTGGTATGACGCGCTGGCCGCCTCGGTGTCGGTTCCCGTGCTGCATATCGTCGATGCCGTCATCGACGACTTGCGGCGGCAGGGTTTGCGGTACGGACGGATCGGGTTGTTGGGAACGGCGGCCACACTGGGCCTGGGGCTATACCAAGACAGGCTGGCGAAAAGCGGTTATGTGCCGGTCATTCCCGATGGCGAGGTGCTCGCGGGCTACTGCGCCGAATCCATCCGGCTCGTGAAGATGAATCGCCTGGCTGATGCGCAAGCCCCGGCCATGGAGGCGGTGGCTCGGCTGCGTGACCGTGGTGTCGATGCGGTGGTGCTGGGATGCACCGAACTCCCGCTGGCCTTGCCTCATGCGGTTCGCGGGGCACTGGACACAGTGCTGACGGACTCGATCGACGCGCTGGCGCTGGCTGCGGTGGCCTGGCATTCCGCGCTGTCTTAAAAACGACGTGCGCCCGCGCGGCCGTGTCGCACCAGAAGGACGTCTTCGATGGTGTTGGCGGATTGCCGCTGACGGTAGATAGCCTCGGAGATCACCCAGGCCGGTGCGCCGATGTCCTTCAGCAGGCGGCTGTCCATGTTCAGCAACATAGGCAGGGCGTTGCGCCATTCCTTGTCGTTCGTGCGGGGGCTGGCGGCGAACAAGGTACGCCACCATTTCCGCCACGAGTTTTTCTCATGCAACGTTGATGCGGCGATGGGCGAAACGGGCAATTCTGGGCAAGGTACGGCAGCCATGACAGGATCTCTTCAAGTGCAACGCAAATATAGGTAATAACCACTACATTGGTTATTTTAATTAACCACTTCTTGCGAAGAAATCAACGAATTCTTGCCACGCTGGTAAGCTATACTTACCAGCATGCAACGTCTTCCTCTTAATACCCTGCCTGCGTTCCGGGCTGTCGCCGATCTGCAGAATCTGCGCGCGGCAGCCGACCGTCTGCACCTCACGCATAGCGCTGTCAGCCAGCAGATCCGCCTCCTTGAAACCCAGTTGGGTTTTCCTCTGTTCGATAGGCGGGGGCGGCGGGTCGTGCTCAATGACGCTGGCAAGGTACTGCTGCGCAGCGTGCAGACCGCATTGCGCCAGCTTGACGAAGGCATGCAGGCAGCCTCGGGGGCGGCCCTGGGGGTCGAGCATCGTTTGCGTATCTCTGTTCTCCCGTCGTTTGCGCAGCGTTGGTTGTTGCCGCGTATCCGGCGCTGGCGTGATCGCTATCCCGACATTCATCTGGAAATCGACGCCACCCAGCAGGCAGTCGATTTGAGTCGGCAGGGGTTTCACGCGGCCTTGCGCCAGGGAATCGGGCCCTGGGAGGGCGTGGAATCCGAATGTCTTTTTGATGGCCCATTGTCTCTGTTCGCGTTTGGCTGTGGTGCCGACGCCCATCGTCTGGCGGGACGAGAACCCGTCGATCTGCTGGGTGAACCGTTGATCGGTGGGCGCGATCTATGGCAGTCGTGGTTCGCCGCCGCCGGCATTGACACCCGCGTCGCGCCGGTCGCCGAATTCAATGACCTGGGCCTGATGCTGCAAGCCTGCGAGCAGGGGCTGGGCTTGGTGTTGGCTCCGGAATTGCTGGCCGCTGATGCCCTGGTGACGGGGTCTCTCATCAGGCTGTCGCCGATTTCGGTTGTCCACCCAGATCATCAGTCATACCATCTGGTGTATCCGCCGCGCTTGCGCGACTGGCAGCCGCTGGACGCCTTGCGCCAGTGGCTGCGCATTGAAATTGACATCTCTCGTCAGGAAATCGGGCGGTCCTCGGCGCTGTGAAACCGGGTGGGCGTTCCACTCCCGCAAAGAATGCCCCCGGAATGCGGGGAAGCGTGGCCGCTGCCTTATATCGGAATCATGGTCGTGCCGAGCTTGGCGGCCAGGACGATCACCACGACCAGCACGATGGCTTCGACAAGCAACACCCTGCCGAATCCCCGCGCGCCCGCGTCCTGGCCATCGTCCAGGCGTGTCATCCAGGACTGGCGATTCCATGTGCCCAGCACCACGGCGATGGCCACGAGTGAGATCTTTGCGATTGCTATGTCCAGGTACGACGAGCCGCCCGGATGGCTGGAATGGCCCAGGGCCCGGATGACGTTGATCAAGCCGCTGGCTACGACGGCGGGTACGGCGATGGTGGCAGTCGTCGACAACCGATGCGCCAATTTGCTGCGCTGCGGTGTTGTCCAGGTGCGCCAAGTGGATACCGATAGCACGCAGATGCCGATCGACCCCGCCCAAGCGCAGGCGGAGACGATGTGAACGGTATGCACCAGAACGGCCACGCTGAGGAAGCCGTGGTCGGCCGCGTGTCCGGTGGCGGCGCGGGCATAGGCGAACGCCGCCAGGCCGGTTATAAACAGCAGGTCCGGAAACGTGCGCTTTCTAACAGGAGGCCGGCATGCCGCGCAGGTCGCTGCCATCAGCATCAGCCATGCGGCCAATGCCACCCAGCCCATGTCCCCGAAGTCTGTCTTGGTCAGCACCAGCCAGAGCGCGCCCGGGAAATCGACGAGGCTTGGCTCGGCCATCGCCACCGTGGCGGCGGCGAGATACGCCACCAGACCCACGCCAAGCAGTAAGGCGATCCGGCGAGCCAGCGCTGGCAGACGTGTCGCCACGGAGGGCGGCATGGCGCCACGCACCACCACGATTCCCGCGGAGGCGATCAGCGCCACGTCGATCCAGGCGGCGAACAGCGGCTGCAACCATTGCGTGGCCAGATCCATTGACACCCTGGGGCTACTTCACGGTGAAGGTGTAATGACCCTGTGTGCGATGGCCGTCGGTGGCCACGGCGACCCAACGCACCTGATACTGTCCGGCCGACAGAGTGGGCAACGCGACAAGCATGGTCTTGTGCGCATGCCCTTCGACGCTGGATTTCGCCTGGTTGACCTGTTTGCCCTGGAGCGTGAGAACGTTCAGGTGGCTGAACGCGGGTTCAAGCGGGTCGTCATACACGATGCGGACTTCATTGGGGGCCGTGACGACCGACTTGGGCGCGGGCGATTCTTGAACAGGGTGCGCATGTGCCCACGCCTGGCCCGTGCCGCCCAGGAAAAGCGCGCCAGCCACGGCTGACAGGCACAACAATGCTTGGACGGATTTTCGTGTGATAACGGTGTTCATGAACATGGTGACCTTAGTGAAGTGAAGCGATGCCAACTTGACTTGCCGCTCGCCTAACGCATGGGCCTCGTTGTGCATCGCTTGGTTGAGCAGGCGTTGCGTGTTTTCAGCCGCGTGGAGCCTATATTTTACGTTGATGTCGACCATGCTCTTCGAGCATGAGGTCGGAAATATCGACGTCAGGAAAGTGTCTTGGCGCCGAGGTTCTGAAAATAGGCGGGAAACCCCCCGTCGGGGTACAGATCGTTCAGCAGACCCAGTGTGGGGGGGGGCAGGAGGTCTCCGATGCGGCCGCCCAGTTCACCCCCCAACGTTGCCAGGGCGAGGTTCTGGCGGATGAACGCCATGGCCAGCTCGACCACCAGTTGCTGACTGGTGGTCATGCCCTCCGCGGTACCTTCGCCGGTTTGCCCGACCAGCGCGGTATGACGATCGGCGACCAGCATCAGCCAGTGGCGGTCGCCGCGCGGCGCGATGGCATGGCGGTGGATGTCGCCCTGACATCCACCGCATTCGTGTTCACAGGCCTGCAGGCACAGTGTGGTGATGTGCACGCCGCGGTCGGCCGCCGTGCGCAGGGCGGCCGCCAGAGCGACCGCTTCGGGCGCTTGAATGCCCACCAGCAGGGAATCCTGGCAGGTGTCCACGATTTGCCTGGCCTTGGCCAGCAGTTCATCGCCGCGCAAATTGAAAACAGCGGCGGGCTCTTGCTTGTTGGCCTGATGCGCCAGGGCGTGCGCGGCGGCGACCAGGGCCCGCTTGTGTTCGACTTCCAGCCCGAGCAACAATTGTTCCGGCGGAATCGGGGTGTAGCGCTGCCCGCTCTGGTGGTCCGCGCGCAGAATGGCACCGCGTTCCACCAGTTTCTCGGCCACGGCATAGATGTTGGCCCGGGGAATGCCGGTTTTCTTGGCCAGTTCGTAACCGTTCAACTCGCCCTCGTTGACCAGCGCCGTGTAGGCGCGTGCCTCGTATTCGGTGAATCCCAGTTGTTGGAGAGTCTTGACAGTGTCCATGGCGTGCGGGTCATGCGGATTCGCAAAATGGTTGAATTGAGGTGTTTATTAGTAGTTGTTTTAATAGCTACTATATACAGAATTGGCGGACTGTCAAGACGCGCAATGGTTTTCCGGATCAATCAGGGCTTCAACCATTTGTCATGTGAAAGCGCTACGCTTGCTGGGCAAGGTCGTATCGGGGCGGTGTACGCAACCCACGTCTCAAGGAGGACGAAGGCCATGAATGGAGGAACAGATCGGGACGAGGTGGTCGATGGTAAAGGAGGGGTGTCCGGCGAGGACACCGGGGGCCCGCGCAATCCCGCCCGACGCCGCGTCCTGGGCGGTTTCGCCGCAGCCGGAGTCGGTCTGGCCCTGGGCGGGCGGGATGCGTTGTCGGCGCCGCGCCCCGATGCGGATGCCCGCCTTGACGCCACGTTGCGCTCACGCGTGCGCCACATCGTGGTCATCTACGCGGAGAACCGCAGCTTCAGTAATCTGTACGGGAATTTCCCAGGCGTGCGGCACCCGCTTGTCGAGGCGCCTGCGTTGGCCACAGTCCAGCTCGACCGCGATGGCCGGACACCGTTGCCCCAATTGCCCAAAATATGGGGCGGTCTGGTGCCACGCCCCCAGACCGTGGGCGGCAGGCAATTCGCCATTGCGCAGGATCAGATCACCGGTTTGCGCAATGGCCCGTTCCATCTGACCGATGCCAGTGGCGCGCCGCTTCCGCTGGGCGTGATCACCCGCGATCTATGGCACCGCTTCTATCAGAACCAGATGCAGATCAACGCCGGGCGCAACAACCAGTTCGTCGCATGGGCGAATGCAGGCGGACTGGTCATGGGACACTACCGGGATTCCGCCCAGTCGCTCAAGTTGTGGAACCTGGCCGCACAGTACACCTTGTGCGACAACTTCTTCATGTCGGCGTTCGGAGGGTCGTGGCTGAATCACATGTTCCTGATCTCGGCACAGGCGCCGCATTACGCGGATGCGCAGAACAGCCCCGTGCGCAGACTGTTGTCCGTTCTTGAAGGGGAGGATCCGGCCGGTACGCGGCTGAAGGTGGCGACCCGATCACCCGCCTCGGCGCTCGACGGCCCGCCGGTGTTCGAGAAAGACCGGTCGCTGACGCCTGACGGCTATGCCGTCAACACCATGGCAGCGGCCTACCAACCCAGCCATGTGCGCCCCGCGCCGGGGGGCGATCCGGCCTATGCCGACCCGTCCAATGTGCACGTCTTGCCGCCGCAGCGCTACGCGACCATCGGTGACCGGCTGTCCGACAAGGGTGTGGCATGGGCCTGGTACAGCGGCGCCTGGCAGTATGCGCTGGACCATGATGGCACGGGACCCATACCCGATTTTCAGTACCACCATCAGCCCTTCAACTATTTCGCCAACTATGCGCCGGGCACGGAGGCGCGGGCATTGCATCTGCGCGATGGCGGCATGGGCAACGACCCGGCCACGAACCTGTTCATCGCCGAGATCGATGCCGGCCGCTTGCCCGAGGTGGCGTTCTACAAGCCTCAGAGCAGCCTGAACATGCATGCGGGCTATGCCGACGTGGCCTCGGGCGACTGGCACGTCGCCACGATCGTCGAGCACATCCGGCGCGGCCCTCAATGGAAGGATACCGTCATCATCATCACGCATGACGAAAACGGCGGGTGGTGGGATCACGTGTCGCCCCCAAAGGGTGATCGCTGGGGGCCGGGCAGCCGGATCCCGGCGTTGGTGATCTCGCCATTCGCCCGGAAGGGGCATGTCGATCACACCTTGTACGACACCTGCTCGATCCAGCGGTTCATCAATCGTGTGCACGGATTGGAACCGCTGGACGGCGTGGCGGCGCGGGACAAGGCTTTCGTGGCCGGCGGGCGGGTGCCGCCGGGGGATCTCACGGCGGCGCTGGATCTGGCTTAGGTCTATTTTCGTGGATAGCCGATCAGCTTGAGCGCGTCGGTGATCTCCGGCAGGACCGACGCGTCCTCGATGGTCGCCGGCACTTTCAATTCCGTGCCGTCAGCCATGGTGCGGATCGTCACGCGCAACACTTTCCCGGAACGGGTCTTGGGCAGGCGTTTCACGACTGTCACGCTCTTGAAGTCCGCCACGGGGCCGATTTCATGACGGACGCTGGCGACCAGTTCCTTACAGATGTCGGCGTCGGGCCGTTCGACGCCGGATTTCAACACCACCAGCCCCACCGGAACCTGTCCCTTGAGCGGGTCGGCGGCGCCCACCACCACGCCCTCGGCGACATCGGCGTGCGCGGCCAGCACCTGTTCCATCAGGCCGGTCGACAGGCGGTGCCCGGCGACATTGATGATGTCGTCGATGCGCGTCATGACCGAATGGTACCCCTCCTCGTCCCGGACACCCGCGTCGCCCGAGAGGTAGTAGCCGGGATAACGCGACAGGTAGCTCTTCTCGAAACGCTCATTGTTGTTCCACAGCGTATAGAGCGTTCCTGGCGGCATGGGCAGTTTGATGACGAGATTGCCGATTTCGCCATCGGGCTGCGGGTGGCCGTCTTCGTCGAGATAGTCGATGTGGTAGCCGGGCACAGGCTTGGTCGCCGAGCCAGGCTTGACCGGCAGCAGCTCGATACCCGCGCACCCGCTCAGGGCAGGCCAGCCGAGTTCCGTCTGCCACCAGTTGTCGATGACCGGCACACCCAGGATGCGCTGCGCGTAGGCGATATCGTCGGGAACACTGCGCTCGCCAGCGAGGAAAAGGTACTTGAACTTCGACAGATCGTAGCCCTTGACCAGCTTGCCCTGTGGGTCCTCTTTCTTGATGGCGCGAAAAGCGGTCGGCGCCGTGAACAGCGCATTGACACCATGTTCGGCGCAAACACGCCAGAAGGCCCCGGCATCGGGCGTGCCCACGGGTTTGCCTTCGTACAGAACGGTCGTGCAGCCTTGCAGCAGCGGTGCATAGACAATGTAGGAATGACCCACCACCCAGCCCACGTCCGAGGCCGCCCAATAGACATCGCCGGGTTCCATGCCATACACGGCATGCATCGACCACTTCAGCGCCACGGCATGGCCACCATTGTCGCGCACCACCCCTTTCGGAATGCCGGTCGTGCCGGACGTATAGATGATGTAGAGCGGGTCGGTGGCGGCGAGTGTGACGCAGTCGGCGGGAGCCGCCCGGCTGACCGCCTCGGCCCAGTCATGGTCTCGGCCGGCGATCATGTCGCACTCGAGCTCCGGGCGTTGCAGCACCAGGCACGGCGTGTCCTCGGCGTGCGCGATCCTCAAGGCTTCGTCCAGCAACGGCTTGTAGGGCACGGCCTTTCCAGGCAACAGGCCGCACGAGGCGGACATCACGACTTTTGGCTTGGCGTCGACCACGCGCTTGGCCAGCTCCGGCGCCGCGAAGCCGCCGAACACCACGGAGTGCACGGCGCCGATGCGCGCGCACGCCAGCATTGCGATGGCGGCCTCGGCCACCATCGGCATGTAGATGATGACCGTGTCGCCTTTGCCCACACCCAGGTCACGCAGGGCCCCGGCGCATTGGGCGACTTCGTCGCGAAGTTCGCGGTAGGTGATTTTGCGCGTGACGCCGGCCAGCGGGCTGTCGTAGATCAACGCCAGTTGATCGGCGCGGCCTTCCTCGACGTGGCGATCGACGCAGTTGTGGCAGGTGTTCAGCTCTCCGCCCGTGAACCAGCGGTAGAAGGGCTTGTTCGAGTCGTCGATGACCTTGTCCCAGCGCTTTGTCCAGTGGATGTCCTCGGCGATCTTCGCCCAGAAGCCGGCTGGATCGGCCGAGGCGGCTTTGTAGATCCTGGTGTATTCGCCGGTGGTGTCGCTCATAGTGTCTCCTTCTTATATGTGCGCTATCTTTTCCTTGTGAGCAGCCATCGCCCACACTGTACTCATTACTCGTCGTAGTCTTCAATAACGATTTACCGGAAGTGACACGCTACCAGATGTTCTGTGCCACCAGACGAAGGCCTTTTAGACAGCAAAGGGGTCTTCGTC
>DASTNK010000068.1:0-2009 GCA_035720945.1 Burkholderiaceae bacterium | reverse complement strand
ACGGTGGCACTGCTGACATCAATCCCGTGCAGGACATGGACTTCATGTATGGCCGCGACCTTACCGACCCTGATGGCCACGTGTGGGGCCCGTTCTGGATGGACATGGCGGCGATGCCCGCGAACGCGGCGTGATGCCGGGCGCGGGACGCCACCGGGTGTCGATCGGCGGGCCTACGCTTGCGTCATTTCCGCATGGGGCTTTCCCGTGGCCGGGGGAAGCGGGTTCGGAGCTCCACTCGCGCCAGGCACGACAGGGTCGCCGGAGTACGATGCTCGCTTCCTCCCGCGGGCCATGGGGCGCACCTTGAATGCATCGACACTCTTGTGGGGCATGCTGTTTGGCTCGATCGGGCTGGGATACTTCATCTATGGCAAGAAGCAGCAGGCGATGGTGCCGCTGCTCAGCGGCGTAGCCTTGATGGTGTTCCCGTATTTCGTGAGCGGTACGGCGTGGCTGGTCATCATTGGGATTGCGCTGATGGCGGTGCCGTATTTCGTGAAGGTCTGAAGAGACCCCACGCAGCGGTGCACATGCGCGGCGCCGGAAGCGGGTCGAGCCTCGCAGCGCCGAACCGGAATCATCCTTGCAGGAGAATGACGATGAACGACAGATTGAATGACCAGGCTGTCATCCAGCAGTCCTACGAGGCGGTGGTCGACAAGTTGTACGGCGTCTTCAATGCGGCGTACATCCTGGCGTTGGCAAACCACGATGACCAGGGCAAGACCCATGCGGAAGATGCCTTCAGTAGCGGGCTTTTGCTTGCCCGCCAGGCAAGGGATCGCGCCCTCGCGCTACTGCCTTAGGGAGGCCTGAGCTTGTTCGCCATCCCAGCGGCACTCAACGGCCGAAGGGCCGGTCAAGCTGGCACCCTTTCCACAGGCGCGATCAGTAGCCGATGGTGAAGCGCTGGCGCGAGTGTGCTGGTTGTTCCAGCTCGTCCACCAAGGCCATCGCGTAATCCTCGAACGAGACACTGCTGCCATGCTCGTTGGACAGGAGCAGGTCGGTGCCGAGGCGGAAATGACCGGTTCGCTCGCCAGGAGTGAAGCTCAGCGGCGGCGAAAGGAATGTCCAGTCCAGTTCGGTTTCGGCGCACAACAGATCGAGGAAATCGCAGCCTGCCGCCGCTTCTTGCCGGTATGCCTCCGGGAAGTTCGGGATGTCGATCAGCTTCAGGCCCAGCGGAAATTCGCCCAGCGCGACTTCGAGACCGCCCGCACCACCGACGACGAGGTAGCGGCCTACGCCGGATGCGCGCACCGTCGAGATCAGCGTGGCGGGATCGCCCGCGGCGAAATGGACCGAACTGATGACGGCATCATGGCCTGCCAGCAGGGATGCGATGCCGGGCTTGTCGAAGACGTCACCGGATTTCGCCTCGACACCCGGCAGCGAAGGCACGCGGGTCGCGTCACGAACGATGGCAGTGACCGTATGCCCGCGTCGGACGAGTTCGGCGAGGATGCGCGAGCCGGCATTGCCGGTGGCACCGATGAGAGCGACATGCATGAGGGTTTCCTCTTGTGGTTTCTAAAAGTTATTAGGTGCCAAGATATCTATTGGTGTAAAGAAGGCACTTGATGCTTACCTGGTCACTTCGATCATTGGCGACCCGTATTCCCGTGACTGTCCGACACGGAAAGTGCTGGATCGCATCGCCGACAAATGGGCGGTGCTGGTGCTTGGTCTGTTGATGGGCGGCCCGATGCGCTTCAACCAGTTGCGCCGGGCGGTCGACGGCATTTCCCAGAAGATGCTTTCGCAGACGCTCAAGAGCCTGGAGCGCGATGGCCTGGTCAGCCGCAAGGCCTTCGCGACGGTGCCCGTCACGGTCGAATACGCCATCACGCCGCTGGGCCAGACCCTGGCCGATACGGTGGACGCACTGCGGGTCTGGGCGGAAACCCACATGGAAGAGGTGACGGCCCATCAGCAACGCTACGACGCGGGTGCGGCGTCCGGCGCGTGAGGCGAAAAACCGGCTCGATTCCGCTTCTGCGGGA
>DASTNK010000067.1:0-16703 GCA_035720945.1 Burkholderiaceae bacterium | reverse complement strand
ACCTGGCCGGTGGCCGACACCGGGTCGTAGCCCGGCGAATCCATGAACACCATGCCTTTGGCCGTGACCGGCTCGGCGTATTGGTAGACCTCGTTCAGGTTGGTCGTGCCGGCCTTGGCCACGGCGCCGAGGGATTTTTCCAGGATGGTCGTCAGTCCGCCCGCCTTGTTGCCCGGCGACGGGTTGTTGTTCAGTTCGGCGAAGTTGCGCGAGCAATAGTCTTCCCACCACTTGATGCGCTCGACCAGTTTCTCGCCCACCTCGCGGCTGACCGCGCGCTGTGTCAGCAAGTGTTCGGCGCCGTAGATTTCCGGGGTTTCCGACAGGATGGCCGCGCCACCGGCACGCACCAGGCGATCGACCGCCGCGCCCAGCGCGGGGTTGGCGGTGATGCCGGAATAGCCATCCGAGCCCCCGCATTGCAGGCCCACGACAATGTGCGAGGCCGATACCGGCGTGCGGGTGACCTGATTGGCGGCGGGCAGCATTTCCTTCACCTTGGCGATGCCCTTGGCCACCGATTTGGCGGTGCCGCCGGTGTCCTGGATGGTGAAGGTCTGTAGACGGCTGCTTTCTTCCAGGCCGCCGGTGGCCATCAGGGCGGGGATCTGGTTGGTTTCACAGCCCAGGCCCACCATGAGCACGGAGTGGAAGTTGGCGTGGCGCATGTAGCCGATCAGGGTGCGTCGCAGCGTGTCCATGAACAGCCCCTTGACGCCCATGCCGCAACCCGTGGAGTGCGGCAGCGCCACGACGCCATCGACGTTCGGGAAGTCGGCCAGCGCGGCGGGGTTGATGTCGCGGCGGAAATGGTCGGCGATGGATTTGGCCACGGTGGCTGAACAGTTCACCGAGGTCAGGATGCCGATGTAGTTGCGCGTGGCGACCCGGCCGTCCGGGCGCACGATGCCCAGGAAGTGGTCGGCCTGGTCATTGATGGGCACCGCTTTCTTGTGCGCGCAGAAGTTGTAGTCGCGGTCGAAATCCAGCATTTCCATGTTGTGCGTGTGCACGTGCTGACCGGGTTTGATGTCTTTGGTGGCCACGCCGATGATCTGGTTGTAGCGTCGCACCGGACTGCCTTGCGCAATGGCTTCAGCGGCCATCTTGTGGCCGGCCGGAATCAGCCCCGTCACCGTGATGCCTTCGGCGGTGTTGCCCTGCATGAGCTGCTGGGTGGCGATGATGACGTTGTCGTGTTCGTTGAGGCGAATGGTGGTCTGTGGCATGGATGGCTCGGATAAGTGGATGGGGGCGGGCGTCAACCGATGAGGGGCATGAGGCGAGCGTGCGCCCGTGAAAGATGGCGTTGCATGGCGGCCTGTGCCTGCAGGGGGTCGTGGGCCGCGATGGCGTCGTAGATGTCCTGGTGTTCTTCGACCGCGAATTCCCAGGAGCACGGGTCTTCATAATGCTTGTGCATGGCTTCGGCCACGGGTGTGTAGCGCTGGTCGAACAGATATTCCAGCGTCTGGACCAACAGGTCGTTGTCGGTGCATGAGGCCAGTGTGGTGTGGAACAGCCGGTCGGCGTCGGCGATGATCTTGATGGAGCCGCGGCTTTTCTTTGCCAGCGCCGACCGCATGTCGGTCAGGCTTTTCTTCAGTTGCTTCAGTTGCGCGGTGCTGATGAAGCGTGCCGCGTGGGCGGCCACGCCGCTTTCCAGGAAGAACCGCATCTGGTTGACGTCACGGGGGCTGTCGCCCAGCTTTTGCAGCAGCGGATCGAGTGCGTCGTCCTGGGGCGGTGGCGCGCCGGCGCTGTCGCCTGGCTCGGTGGGGTGGGTCAGGTAGATACCCGACCCCATGCGGATCTCGATCTCCTGCCGCAGCTCGAGCACGATGAGCGCCTCGCGCAGGCTGGGCCTCGACACGCCCAGCAACTGGGCGAGTTCGCGTTCGGACGGCAATCGACCACTGGGGTCGAGGTCCATGGCGCCTATCGCCTGCCTGAGCATGTCGGCGATGTGCAGGTAGTTGCGCTTGCCGGTGTGGTCAGTGTGATGCGGAGCGGAAGTCATGTGAGCGAACGGTGTTCGAATGGTGGCTGGAGCGACCGAGCCAGACAGGGATCAAACCCATGATAGGCAATGATAGGTAAATCGCGATAAGTGGTCAAACCAATAATTGAAATTATTTGAAATCTAGGGTTTTCGATAAGTGGTTTTACCAATTTTAAAAGGTAGGATATGCCCGATTCCCATTTTTTCGGTGTGGGCAAGTGTGCTGCCGCGTGGCGGGCACAGGCGCCGGAGTCGAGTATTCGAACCCACCACACAGCACCTTAAGCCCGGCAATGACGTATCAATTCGATTTCGCCTCAGTGCTTGCCTACTGGCATTTGTTCGTCTCCGGGGTGGAGACCACGCTGGTCATGTCGTTCTGGTCGACAGTCGCCGGCTTCGTCATGGGGGTCGTGTGCGCCATCGCCCGCAGCTCGTCCTATCCCGTGTTGCGCAAAGTCGTGGGCGCCTATGTAGAGGTCATCCGCAACACGCCGCTCATCATCCAGAGTTATTTCTTCATCTTCGGCCTGTCCAGCGTGGGTCTGACCATGCCCATTCTGGTGGGGGCCATCACCGCGCTGGTGATCAACATCACCGCCTACACCTGCGAGATCGTGCGCGCGGGCATCGAGTCGGTGCCGCGCAGCCAGCGCGAGGCCGCCGAATGTCTGGGTCTGTCGCCCCTGCGCGTCTACTGGCACGTCATCCTGGTGCCGGCGCTAGAGCGCGTCTATCCCGCCCTCACCAGCCAGTTCATCCTGCTCATGCTGGTCACCAGCATCCTGTCGGCGGTCGGCACCGACGATCTGTTCGGCGTTGCCGGCCGGGTCCAGTCGCTGACCTTCCGCAACTTCGAGGTGTTCATCGTCCTGTGGGTCGTCTATCTGGCGTTGTCGTTCCTCGTGCGCGCCCTGTTCTGGGGGCTGGGCAAGGCCATGTTCGTCCGCAAACGCCGTCTCGGCACGCTGCTGTGAGGGCGGGTTCATGAATTCCGCGCAAATCGCCTATCTCATCCAGGGGGCATGGGGCACGGTGCTGCTGTCCGTCCTCACGTTCGTGTTCGGGGGGATGATCGGGCTAGCGGTCGCCCTCATGCGGGTGTCGCCGCGCACGCCCGTGCGCGGCGCCGCGTTCACCTACATCCAGGTCATCCAGGGCACCCCGCTGCTGGTGCTCATGGGCGTGTGTTTCTACGGGCCGTCGATCATGGGGTATGAATCGGTGCCCGCCCTGGTGGCCGCCGTGCTGGCGCTGTCGGTGCAAAGCGGTGCCTTCCTGGGCGAAATCTGGCGCGGCTGCATCGAATCGGTTCCCCGCAACCAATGGGAGGCGGCCGAGTGCCTGGGCCTGAACAAGGTGCAGCGCATGTTCAAGGTTGTCTTGCCGCAGGCCGTGCGCATCGCCACCCCGCCCACTGTGGGGTTCATGGTGCAGATCGTCAAGAACACGTCGTTCGCATCGCTCGTCATCGGCTTCGCCGAACTGTCGTACAACGCCAAGATCCTGAACAACGCCACGTTCAAACCATTCCTGTATTTTGGCGTGGCGGCCGTCCTGTATTTCATCATCTGCTACCCCCTGTCCTGGCTCAGCCTGAAGCTGGAGCGCAAACTGACGCTCGCCCAAAGCTGAACCGTCACCCACCAAGGAAACCGCCATGTCGGAAGTCGTCCGTCTCAGCAACGTACACAAGCGCTTCGGAGACAACCATGTCCTGAAAGGCATCGACCTGTCTGTGCAAAAGGGCGAGATCGTCGCCATCATCGGCCAGAGCGGCTCCGGCAAGAGCACGGCGTTGCGCTGCATGGACCATCTCGAACACATAGACGAGGGCGAGATCAACGTGTGCGGCCACACGTTCGGCGCTGGCATCCCCCGCAGGGACCTGAAGGCGCTGCGCCAGGACGTGGGCATCGTATTCCAGAGCTACAACCTGTTCCCGCACCTCACGGTCGAACAGAACATCACGCTGGCCCCGGTATCGGTGCGCAAGATGTCCAAGCCTCAGGCGAAGAAAGTGGCGCACCAGGTGCTGTCACAGGTCGGCCTGGCGGAAAAGGCGTCGTTCTATCCCGAACAGCTCTCCGGGGGGCAGCAGCAGCGGGTGGCGATCGCGCGTTCGCTGGCCATGGGTCCAAAGCTGATGCTGTTCGATGAGGTCACCTCGGCGCTGGATCCGCAACTCACGGGCGAAGTCCTGCGCGTCATTGAAAAGCTCGCGCGCGAAGGCATGACCATGGTGCTGGTCACCCATGAAATGGCGTTCGCCATGAAATTGGCGCATCGCGTGGTGTTCATGCACGAGGGCCGGATCCATGAAGAGGGTTCGGCCGACATCCTGCGCAACCCCGCCACACCAGAACTCAGGCAGTTCGTCAGCAACGGGCTTTGACGCCGTTTCCACGCCAGCGGGGGTTTTCCCGCCGGCGCCCCACCACACCAAGGAGACTTTTGATGAAGCAAGCACGATTCACTCTGGCGCTGGCCAGCGCCGCCGTGGCACTGGCGTGCGCTGTGCCCGCCGCGCATGCCAACACGCTCGATCAAGTGATGAAGAGCAAAGTGTTGCGCGTGGCGATTGACTTGAACGCTCCGCCATATGGCATGAAGAACAGCTCGCTGAAAGAGGTGGGGTCGGACGTGGACACCGCCCGTCTGATCGCCAAGGACCTGGGCGTCAAGCTTGAAATCGTGCCCACCACCCAGGCCAACCGCATCCCGTTCCTGCTGACCAACAAGGCCGATGTGGTGATCTCGAGCTTGTCGGTCACCGATGCGCGCAAGAAGGTCATCGACTTCACCATCCCCTATGCCGCCATCCAATCGGTGATCGCGGCGCCCAAGGACATGGCCATCGGTTCGATGAAAGACCTGGCCGGCAAAACCGTGGTCACGGCCCGCGGCACCACCAATGACAACAACGTGACACGCCTCGCGCCGCCCGGAACGAACATCGTCCGTTTCGAAAACGACGCCACCGCCATCACCGCCATCATCAGCGGCCAGGCGAAGATATTCTCCACCGCGCCGGCCATCATCGCCGCCCTGAACAAGAAAGACCCCGCCAAGGCGCTGCAGATCAAGGTGGTCATGTCCACGTCCATGCTGGGCTTTGGTGTGACCAAAAACAATACGGCCCTGAAAGACAAGTTGAATGAACTGATCCGCAAGGACCTGAAGAACGGCGAGCTCAACGCCATCTACAAGAAGTATCATGGGGCCGATCTGCCCAAGGATGTCATGTCCGAAGGCGCTTGACGCATAGCGCGCCGTATCGCAGGCCACGCCGGGCGGGTGATGTGAACCCCGGGCGTGGCCGGCATTCATGCAAAGGACGATGATGGACATTCCAGCCAACCAGTTCAAACGCAATCTTCTCGCAAAGCGGCATCAGGTTGGCATGTGGGTATCGTTGGCCAGCCGCTATAGCGCGGAGATCGTCGCCGGATCGGGCTTCGACTGGCTGGTCATCGACACCGAGCACGCGCCCAACGACATAGAAAGCGTGCTGTCGCAACTGCAATCCATGGCGGCCCATCCGGTGTCGCCCATCGTGCGGCCCACTTGCAACGATGCGGTGCAGCTCAAGCGTGTGCTCGATGTCGGCGCCCAGACCGTGCTGGTGCCTTATGTGCAGGATGCCGACGAAGCCGCGCTGGCCGTGGCCGGCACGCGCTACCCGCCGCGCGGGCACCGTGGCGCGGGCGGGGTGATGCGCGCCAGCGGCTTCGGCCGTGTGCGAGACTACTCACAGCGCTGCGAGGCCGAGCTCTGCGTCGTGGTGCAAATCGAATCGCGCAAGGGGTTGGACAACCTGGAAGCCATTGCCGCGGTGGATGGGGTGGACGGGCTGTTCATCGGGCCGGCGGACCTGGCCGCGAGTCTTGGCCACACGGGCGATGCCGGCCACCCAGAGGTGCAATCGGCCATTGCCGATGCCATGCGGCGCATCCTGGCCTGCGGCAAGGCGCCGGGCATCCTGGCGCTGGAAGAAAAACAGGCGCGCCGCTACATGGAACTGGGGTCGCTGTTCACGGCCGTCGCGCTCGATGTGGCGGTGCTGGCGCGCGAAACCGCCCGGCTGGCCGCGCTGTACAAATAAGGGCGCGGGCCACCGACACGTCGTGGCCCGCTACTTCACGATTGTCAGGCGCGGGCGCTTCGGGTCGTCGTCGTGGCCGGGGTTTGCGGCTGTGCCGGGTTCGGTGGCGGTGGGGACGCTTTTGACGGTTGCCGGCGTTTGCTCGGTGCCGCCCCCGGCATTCGCTGAATCGGTGCCATAGGGTTGCGATTCCGCCACTTCGAACCCCATTCCGGCCCCTGTTTCCCGGGCGTAGATGGCCGAGACCGTGGCGACCGGCACATAAATGTGCTCGGTCATGCCGCTGAAGCGGGCCTCGAATTCGATGTAGTCGTTGCCCAGGATGAGACGATTCGTGGCCAGGGCGCCGATGTTCAGCGTGATCTGGCCATCGTGGATGTGGGCGCGCGGCACGACGGTGTTGGCATCGACGGTAACCACGATATGCGGGGTATAGCCGTTGTCGGTGCACCATTCATGCAGCGCGCGGATCAGGTAGGGCTTGGTGGAGGATTCTGACATCGGTGTCAACGACGCATGACTTTTTCGGACGGCGTCAGCGCTTCGATATAGGCGGGGCGCGAGAAGATGCGCTCGGCGTATTTCTGCAATGGCGCCGCGTTCTTGGGCAGTTCGATGCCGTAGTGGTCCAGGCGCCACAACAGAGGGGCGACGGCCACGTCCAGCATGGAGAACTCGTCGCCCAGCATGTACTTGTTCTTGAGCAGCATGGGCGCCAGTTGCGACAGGCGGTCGCGGATGTTCTGGCGTGCCTGGTCCAGGGCCTTGGGGTCTGGCGTGGCGCGGTTTTCGAGCGTGGAGACGTGTACGAACAGTTCCTTTTCGAAGTTGTACAGGAACAGGCGCGTGCGCGCACGCATGACCGGATCGGCCGGCATGAGTTGCGGATGCGGAAAGCGTTCGTCGATGTACTCGTTGATGATGCTGGATTCGTACAGAATCAGGTCACGCTCGACCAGGATGGGCACCTGGCCGTACGGATTCATCACGGCGATGTCTTCAGGCTTGTTGTAAAGGTCGATGTCGCGGATTTCAAAATCCATGCCTTTTTCAAAAAGCACGAATCGGCAGCGTTGGGAAAACGGGCATGTCGTCCCGGAATAGAGCACCATCATGTTGCGGATTCCAGTCTATTGGGGTGAAAACCGGGGCGCGGAACGCAGCCCCTGAAAAGGGAAAACGGGCGTAACCACACTACGCCCATTTCTTGAATGGCAGCTTAATCGGCCTGCCGCGAAGGCCGGGCGCCGCGAGACGCCCGGCTGGTGCCGTGAATCACGACACCGGGTTATTTGACGTTTTTCCAGTAAGCGGCGTTGAGCCGCCACGCCACCAGGAAGAAGAGCATCAGGAACAGCATGACCCAGACACCCAGTTCCTTGCGGAATTGCTGGCCGGGTTCGGACATCCATTGCAGGAAATTGCTGATGTCGGCGGCGTCGTTGTCGAACGCCGCGCGCTGGGTACTGTTGATGCCCGAGTACGTGACGTTGTCGACGGGGCCGCGATCATAGCCTTTGAGCGCCTCGGTCTTGATCGTGGAAAAGCCCTGGCTGTCGTAGTCGGACGTGGTGCGCTGCCAATGCTCGACGCCGGCGGCGTTCTCGGTCTTTTCGATGGTCACGCGGTGCATCGCGCGCGGCCCCTGCAACTGCCACAGCACGTTGGGCATGGCGACCTTGGGGAACACCAGATTGTTCCAGCCCGAGGGTTGGGCCGTATCGCGATAGAACGAGCGCAGATAGGTGTAAATGTAGTCGATGCCCTTGGCGCGGGCGATGACGGACAGGTCGGGGGGCGAGGTGCCGAACCACTTCTTGGAGTCTTCCGGCTGCATGGCGACGTGCATCAGGTCGCCCACCTTGTTGCCGGTGAACAGCAGGTTCTTCTTGATTTCGTTGTCGGTCAGGCCAAGGTCTTTCAGCTTGTTGTAGCGCATCATGTTGGCGCTATGGCAATTCAGGCAGTAGTTCACGAACAACTTGGCGCCGGTTTGCAGCGAAGCCATGTCGTTGAGTCGGTCGGGGGCGTGGTCCAGCGGATACGCACTGCCTTCCGCGAACGCAACCGCGCAAGTCAGTGACAACGCCAGGGCACCAAGCAGCTTTTTGATCATGATCATTCCATAGATATTTGACGGGCCTCGATGTGCGACGGCTGAACCTTAGTGGGGGTGGAACGTGATTCGGTCAGGCACCTGCTTGAACTTGCCGAGACGACTCCAGACGGGCATCAGGAAGAAGAAGCCCATGTAGATCACGGTTCCGATCTGGCTGATGATGTTCAGGGTGGGGTTCGGGGCCTGCGTGCCGATCGCGCCCAGTACCAGGAAATCGATGATGAATATGGCGTAGAGGAACTTGTGCCATGTGGGCCGGTAGCGGATGGACTTGGCCGGCGAGCGGTCGAGCCACGGCAGGAAGGCCAGGATGAGCACCGACGTGCCCATGGTCATGACGCCCCAGAACTTGGCTTCGAGGACCTTCATGAGAATGGCGATGATGATGAGGATGAGCGGCGTGATCACGCGCCAGGCGCCCGAGAGCTTGCCCTTGAGGAACAGGGCGATGGCCGCGATGATTGCGCCGGCCGACAGCACCCAGGTGAAGTCGCTGGTGGTGGCGCGCAGCATGGTGTAGAACGGTGTGAAGTACCAGACCGGCGAGATGTGCGGCGGCGTCTTGAGCGAGTTGGCCGGGATGAAGTTGTTGGCTTCAAGGAAATAGCCGCCCATTTCAGGCGCGAAGAAGATGATGGCCGCGAACACCAGCAGGAAGCCGGCCACGCCCATGATGTCGTGCACCGTGTAGTAAGGGTGGAAGGGGATGCCGTCGACGGGGTGGCCGTTGCGGTCTTTGGGGCCCTGCTTGATTTCGACGCCGTCGGGGTTGTTGGAACCCACTTCATGCAGCGCCACCAGGTGGGCGACCACCAGGCCGATGAGGACCAACGGGATGGCGATGACATGGAAGGCGAAGAAACGGTTCAGGGTGGCGTCGGACACGACGTAGTCGCCACGGATCCACAGGGAGAGGTCGGGTCCGATGAAGGGAATGGCCGAGAACAGGTTGACGATGACCTGCGCGCCCCAGTACGACATCTGGCCCCACGGCAGCAGATAGCCGAAGAAGGCTTCGCCCATGAGGCACAGGAAGATGGCCACGCCGAAGATCCAGACCAGTTCGCGCGGCTTGCGATACGAACCGTAGAACAATCCGCGCAGCATGTGCAGGTAGACCACCACGAAGAACATCGAGGCGCCCGTGGAGTGCATGTAGCGAATGAGCCAGCCCCAGGGCACTTCGCGCATGATGTACTCGACCGACGCGAACGCGAGCGCGGCGTCGGGCTTGTAGTTCATGACCAGGAAAATGCCCGTGACGATCTGGATGACCAGCACCAGCAGGGCGAGCGATCCGAAGAAATACCAGAAATTGAAGTTCTTGGGTGCGTAGTATTCGGACAGGTGCTTCTTGTACGTGGACGTCAGCGGAAAGCGCTGGTCCACCCAACCCAAAAGCCCTGTCGTTTCGACGGATTTCTCGCCAGCCATGAGAACGGCTCCTTTTCTTCTATCTTACTGAGGCGGACGGTGACTTGGCGTCGCGCCGCGCGGTGATCGAGGCCCGGTGACGGGCGCCTTGCCTTATGCCTTGGTTTGTTCGTCGACGCCGATGGTGAGCATGCGGCCGTCGGCGGAGAACATGTACGGAGGAACCAGAAGGTTGTCCGGCGCGGGAACGTTCTTGTAGACACGGCCCGCCAGATCGTAATAGGACCCGTGGCAGGGGCAGAGAAAGCCGCCCTCCCAGGTATTCGGGACACCGGGCTGCGGGCCGGGTGAGAAGAGCGGATTGGGCGAGCAGCCCAGGTGCGTGCAGATGCCGACGCAAACGAGATATTCGGGTTTGCGCGACCGGTATTCGTTGCGGGCGAAAGCCGGTGTGTAGTCGGGGTTGAGGGATTTGGGATCGGCCAGGTAGGGGTCGTTCTTGGACAGGTTCTTGATCTGCTCGGGTGTTCGGTGCACGATCCAGACCGGTTTGCCGCGCCACGCCACCGTGTGCATTTCGCCGGGGGCGATGGCCGAGATATCGACTTCAACCGGGGCACCCGCGGCCTTGGCGCGTTCCGATGGGGCAAATGAGCTGGCGAAAGGGACTACTGTTGCAACGCCAGCCACCCCACCCAGCGTACAGGCGGTGGCAACCCACTTACGGCGCGAAGGATCTGGCGGGAGGCTTGGGTCAACCGCGCCGGAACCATCGGGCTGTGTCGTATCCTGACTCATTCTGTGTCCTTGTTGTGTCCTTGTTTGCAACCTTGCCTTGCGATGAATGGCCCGCGCCGGTATGCCCGCCATCCGCGATGCGCCCGGTGTGTGTTTCCCAAGGTGTGCCCTCCCGCTTTGCTCCCCCCGGATGGTCCGCGTAGCAGACCCACACATTTCGTGCAGCAAACAGATTTCGTTCAACAACGAGGCACGGTCTTTACGCTATTTAACAAGCGCAAAGCCATATCAACCGCGTATTATAGCGTCAGCAGGACCAACGGTGAATTGTCACAGGAGAAAGACATGGCTACAACAAAGGGGTTCATGGCGGAATTCCGCGAGTTCGCGGTCAAGGGCAACATGATGGATCTGGCCATCGGCGTCATCATCGGCGCCGCGTTCGCCAAGATCATCGACTCGTTGGTGAAAGACGTCATCATGCCGATAGTCAGCTTCATCCTGGGCGGCAAGGTCGATTTTTCCAATATGTTCTGGGTATTGAAGGCGCCCGCCAATTACGCGGGGCCGCACACCTATGTGGACATGACCAAGGCCGGCGCCGTGTTGCTGGGGTGGGGGAACTTCGTCACCATTCTCATCAATTTCATCCTGCTGGCGTTCGTTGTGTTCTGCCTGGTCAAGGCCGCCAACAACGCGCGCAAGCGCCTCGCCAAGGAAGAGGCCGCCGCGCCGGCCGCGCCCCCGCCCACTCCGGACGACGTGCTGGTCCTGCGTGAAATCCGCGACCTGCTCAAGAGCAATCCGCAACACTAAGCGATCCCGGCCCGTCGTTGGGCCGCGGCCATATCGGCGCGCGGCCCAACGTGGCCACGCCTCTCTGACCGTGTCAGATGGGGTTGTCGATGTCGATGAAATCCACCTGTATGCCGAATCGTTCTGCGATGGCCTGGCCCAGCGCCCGCACGCCGTAGCGCTCGGTGGCGTGGTGGCCGGCGCCGATGAACGCGGTGCCGGTTTCCCGCGCCAGATGGAACGTGGGCTCCGACGCCTCGCCCGTCAGGTACATGTTCGCGCCGGCCTCCACGGCGGACGCCATCATGCCCTGCGCGCCGCCGGTGCACCAGGCGATGCGCTCGATTTTTTGTTGTGGATCGCCAACAACCAAAGGCTCGCGTTGTAAGACATTGCAAACGGCGCGTTCGAGTTCGGCCAGGGTTTTCGGGGGATCGCAACGCCCCAGCCAGACCAGGCCGTCGGGGCCGCAGGTGCGGGGGTTGCCGTCGGCGTCGCGCTCGATGGTGAACCCCAGTTGCCGGGCCAGTTGCGCATTGTTGCCCAGCGTGGGGTGCGCATCCAGGGGCAGGTGGTAGGCGAACAGATTCAGCTCGTGCCGAAGCGCCAGCGCCAGGCGCGCGCGCTTGGGGCCGCGAATGCGCGCGTCTTCATTTTTCCAGAACCACCCATGATGCACCAGGACCGCGTCGGCGCCGCGCGCGACGGCGGCCTCGAGCAGTGCCAGCGAAGCGCTGACTCCGGCGATAATATGACGAATCGTGGCTTTGCCTTCAACTTGCAACCCATTGGGGCAGTAATCCCGGAAGCGTTCGGGTTGCAGTGTCTGGTCTAACCAGCGCGTCAGTTCGAGGGTGGAGACCTGGTTCATGTCTGGCCTTGTGGTTGTGCGGGTCTTGTGGGAAAGCGAAACGTATGCGTCGATTGTGGTTGTTGTTCGCCCAGACAGTGACGATCTGCCTTGGGGTGTTGTTCATCGTGGCGACATTGCGGCCAGACTGGCTGAGGCATTCGCCCCGCACGGTGTCCGTGGCGCCGTCGCCGCCCGTCGCCACGAATGATCTAGCCCCGGTTTCATATGCCGCCGCCGTCGCGCTGGCCGCGCCTGCCGTGGTCAATATTTATACCAGCAAACGCGTGCGCGAGCCCATCGTGCCGCTGCCCAACGACCCCGACCTCGAACGTCTGTTCCGCAACCTTCCGGGCTTCACGCGCAGCCAGAAGACCACGGCACTGGGGTCGGGGGTGATCGTCAGCAAAGATGGCTACATCCTCACCAACTATCACGTCATCGAATCCGCCGACGCCATTCGTGTGGCATTGCACGATGGGCGTCAGACCAAGGCCAGGCTGGTGGGGGCGGACCCCGACAGCGATCTGGCGGTGCTGAAGATCGATCTGCCGGATCTGACCGTCATCGCGTTCAACAGCAAGCACCGGGTGCGCGTCGGTGATGTGGTGCTGGCCATCGGCAACCCGTTCGGCGTGGGGCAGACCACCACCATGGGCATCGTGTCCGCGCTGGGGCGCAATCGGTTGGGCCTCAACATCTACGAAAACTTCATCCAGACCGACGCGGCCATCAACCCCGGCAACTCGGGTGGGGCGCTGGTCGACGCCTCGGGGCAGCTCGTCGGCATCAACACGGCCATCTACTCCGAGTCGGGCGGCGGCTCGCTGGGCATCGGCTTCGCGATTCCCGCCTCGACGGCGCACAAGATCATGGAGCAGATCATCAAGACCGGCCACGTGACACGCGGCTGGCTGGGCATCGAGCCACAGGACATCACGCCCGACCTGGCGCGCGCGTTCCACCTTAGCCGCGACGATGGCATCATCGTGGCGAGCGTGCTCAGGCGTGGGCCGGCCTGGGACGCGGGCATTCGCGTCGGTGACATCATCCTGAAGATCGACGGCAAGATGGTCTACGACACCATCGGGTTCCTGACCGAGATCGCGCCCAAGCCGCCGGGCAAAGACGTCATGCTGACCATATTGCGTGACGGTCGCACCCACGAATTCAAGGTCAAGGTCGGCACCCGGCCGGCCCGGACGCGGCGCGGCGAGTAATCGTTGGTGAGGGTCAGGCAGCGTGCCGGCACGTTGAGGCGGCGCGCGTTGATACGGCATGAGAAGTAGCGCCGGGTCGCTCTTTGGGAACGCGGGCGGGGTTTTCGTGCCGCCCGCGGTGGCTACCTGCTCAAGGCGCCTCGTCGTCGCGCGCCACGTCGGTGGACTCGCTGTCCTCTTCTTCTTTCTTGTGCTTCTTGATGCGGCTGGCCGCGAAGACCCCGATCTCGAACAGCAGGCACAACGGAAAGGCCAGCATGAACTGGCTGAGAGCGTCGGGGGGAGTGATGACGGCGGCCACGATGAAGGCGCCAACGATCACGTAACCGCGGACTGACCGAAGTTTCTCGACCGTGACCACACCGGTTCTGACGAGCAGGATGACGAAGATGGGCACTTCGAAAGCCACGCCGAAAGCCAGGAACATCGTCATCACGAAGTTCAGGTAGGCCTCGATGTCAGGCGCGGGTGTGATGGAGTGCGGCGCGAAATGCGCGATGAAATGGAAAACCGTGCGGAACACGACGAAATAACAGAACGTCATACCCAGCAGGAACAGGAAGGTGCTGGAGATGATCAGCGGCAGGGCCAGGCGCCGTTCGTGCTTGTAGAGACCCGGCGCCACGAACGCCCAGGCCTGGTACAGCACGATGGGCAGCGCCAGCACGAAGGCCGCCAGCAGGGTGACCTTGATGGGCACCATGAACGGCGTGATGACGCCGGTGGCGATCATGCGCGTGCCCGTGGGCAGCGACGCAAGCATGGGCGCGGCGAGAATGTCGTAGATCTTGCCCGCGCCTGGGTAGATGAACAGCACCACGAAAATGATCAGCACCGACGCCACGGCCCGTATCAAGCGGGTGCGTAGTTCGATCAGGTGCGAAATGAAGGTGTCCTGCGTGGAGTCCACGGCGGCATCGTCGGGGGCGGTCTTGCTCACTTGGGCGTCCCGGGTTGGGCGGGATGTCGGGTTTCCACGTTGGGGGAGGGGGCGGGCGCCGATTCCGCAGCGGGCGCGTGTGTTGGCTCAGGCGCCTCGGGCGGCGTGTTGGCGACCCCGCCGGCCTGCGCCGGCCGGGCCGATTCGTGGGCTGTGAGTGCTGCGTCGGCATGTGCCGCAGCGGCCGTTTTGGCTGCCGTGGTGGCTGTGGTTGCTTCAGCGGCGACTGCTTGGGCGGTGGTTGGCTCGCCGACGGTGGCTGGCGCGCTTCCGGCCACGGGTATGGAATGGACTGTTTCGGTGGCCGGGGCAGCCTGGGATTCAGCCGTCACGGCCTTGGGCGCCTGCGCGGTCTCGATTTGCGTGGGCGCCGCAGCGGCCTTGACACTGTCGACCGCTTCCTGTGCCGAGGTCTTGGCGTCGGTCACGAGGTTGTTGACGGAGGCGGAGGCGTCTTTGAAGGCGTCCTGCGCGTCTTGCAGCGGTTTGCGCAAATCCTGCGTGGCGTTTTCCAGCGTGGCCTTGACGCTGTTGGCCGCGTCGGTCATCTGCTCTTTCAGGTTGGTGATCTCGCTCAGGTCGACTTCACGCTGGATGTCGGCTTTGACGTCGTTGACGTAGCGCTGGGCACGCCCCACCAAGTGCCCGATCGTGCGCGCGACGCCGGGCAGACGCTCGGGGCCGATGACGATCAGGGCAATGATGCCGATGAGGAGTAGTTCGGTGAAGCTGACGTCGAACATGGATCAATCAGGTTGCGGAACAGAGGAATGAAGCCGGACGCAACGCGAGCGGGCGCTTAGCGGGGGGCGGCGGTGTCGGTCTTTTCCGTAGCCTGCACGTCGATGGTTTCGCCATTCTGCACCCGTTGCGGATTGGCGGCGGCGGGAGGGGCCGCGGCGTCGTCTTCGGCGGCGGCGTCGCGCATGCCTTTCTTGAAGCCCTTCACCGCGCCGCCCAGGTCTTCACCGAAGTTGCGCAGTTTCTTTGTGCCGAAAATAAGGGCTACGATCACCAGAACGATCAGCCAGTGCCAAATGCTTAAGCCACCCATGATGTGTCTCCGTCGAGCGGCGGACGCCGCGTTACGCTTGTGGGGGCTCGGGCCCCCGATAATGTGAAAGTCAATACCACCATTCTACCCAACCAGCGAGCATCGTTCTGGCCGATGCCCCGCATACTTGCTTACACGATAGGCCGCTTTGGGTTTGACGGCAAATGACCAGGGGCAGCCGGATTTATATCACGAAAAACCGGGATCCCCGCCGCCGACCCCACCTGCGCGAGTAAGGTTTTCCCTATGCCCCTGCGCTGGCGAGCCGTGCGCGTCGCCGCCGCGCCGTCCCTTTATGAAGGGACAGCTTTCACGCATCACAGTTCCGGAACAAGGCGATTCCTCGCGTAAACCCTGCCTTGCCGCCCGTCCTATTCGCGTGGCCGGCTGGCCTTTTCGACGAGACCCGACGTGCCTTCGCGACGCAAGAGTTCACGTTCCACGTCTTCGGGGCGCAGCCCGTAGTGCGTCAGCGCGACCAGGCAGTGGAACCACAAGTCGGCGGCTTCGCTGACGATGCGTTCTGGCACGCCGTCTTTGGATGCCATGACGAATTCGGTGGCTTCCTCGCCGATTTTCTTCAGGAAGGCATCGGGTCCGCGGGCCAGCAGCTTGGCCGCGTAGGACGTGGCGGGATCGCCACCGTTGCGGGGCAGGCGTGATGCCAGCGTGTCGGCCAGGCGCGACAGGACCTCGCCCGATGCGGCCGGCGCGTCCGTTTCGTGTGCGTGGTCGTGGGGGGGTGTACCGTGCCGCGCCTGGTAAATGGCGTCGGGTGCCTTCAGAACCGGATCGGTGATGGTCCAGCCATGCGTGGTGCTGCCGTCGAGGCGACGGAAGAAACAGCGGTTGCGGCCGGTGTGGCAGGCGATGCCGCCAGCCTGTTCCACCTGCAGCAGCAGCACGTCGCCATCGCAGTCGAGGCGGATTTCGCGCACCGTTTGCACATGGCCGGATTCTTCGCCCTTGCGCCACAGGCGCTGGCGCGAGCGCGAGAAGTACACGGCGTGGCCCGTTGCCACGGTTTCGGCCACGGATTCGGCGTTCATCCAGGCCACCATGAGCACCTTGCCGGTGTCGGCGTCCTGGGCGATGGCGGGCACCAGCCCGTTCTCGTCGAAGTGGATCTCGGCCAGCCAGCCCGTGTCGTCGCTCATGTGTCAGTCGTGCCTTGTTGCCCATTGCGCCAGGATGCCTGGCCGCTCATGGTGTCAATCGTACCTGGATGCCCAGTCGGGCCATGAATTCCTTGGCCTCCTGGACGGTGTGCTGGCCATAGTGGAAGATGCTGGCGGCCAGCACCGCGCTGGCGCGCCCTTCTAGAATGCCGTCGGCCAGGTGCTGCAGGCTGCCGACGCCACCCGAGGCGATGACCGGCACGGCCACGGCGTCGGACACGGCGCGCGTCAGTTCCAGGTCGAAGCCGGCCTTGGTGCCGTCGCGATCCATGCTGGTGAGCAGGATCTCACCGGCGCCGTAGTCGGCCATTTTCCGGGCCCATTCAAC
>DASTNK010000066.1:0-4509 GCA_035720945.1 Burkholderiaceae bacterium | reverse complement strand
CCACCCCCATGGCGATCACGCAAAGAATCAGCGGGAACGCGACGAAATCCCAACGATTGGGAAGCAATCGCCACGCGGAGGCATTGAACGAGGGGATGAAAACATTAATACGCATGCGACGATTCAGGCGAGGACGTGACGTCACAGCAAGCTGGGACGAAGCAATTCCCGGGATCGTCGAACGCGGGGCAAGTCGCGCGAAGCCCGGGGGCATGCAAGAGCGTATGTCAAAGGTGCCGCGACACTACCATAAAGCCTGCGGCGGGCGCAATCGCCAGATTCGCGGAATCACCATTTTCCGCCTGAAAGCCCCCAAAATCGCTCAATTTTCAGAATAACGTCAGTTTTTCACCCATTGTGACGGCTGGACGCCCAAGGATCCGCTGAAGAGAATTCCCACCATCCGGCCCAGCCCACCTGCCGGCGCTGATAACCATCGTGCTTCAGAAACGGATCCACATGCAGGGTGATGAGGCGTTAGGGTTGATGCTGATACGGCTGTGCTAAAGGTGCGGCCAGGTAGAGTCGTTAATGACTTTACCCATCATTACGGGCTGGCGTAGCCAGCGCTGGCCTTCTGTGACACCGGCCGGCCTATCCGGCCGCGCCACCCCCACCTCTTCCAGGAAAGGGCCTCATCATGCGAAAAATCTCCCTGATTCCACGGCTGAGCGTGCGCACCAGCCTGATCCTGGCACTGGTCTTCTTCGAAGCGTTGTTGATCGCCGGCGCCGCGCTGGGCCTGTGGTCGCTGCGCACGGACCGCGCCGCGCTCACGCAAATCTCGTCCGACCAAGAGGCCAGCCGCGCACTGGGCGAGGCCGTCGTGCAATACAAAGACATTCAGGCGGCGCTGGGCAAGGCACTAGCCAATGACGCGGCGGTCCATCAGGCCGCGGCGGCCAAAGCCGCCGGTCTCGCCGCCACCGGCGCGCACATCGACAAAAGCAAGACGCAAACCTACCTGGACGCCGCCAAGCAGGCGCTGAACACCTCGCGTGACAACTTCGCCTCTTACGAGAAAATGGTCAAAGGCCACGGCAATCCCGCTTATGCCAAGGTCAAGACCACCTACGAGGCCCTGATGGGCAAGGGCGTCGGGCCACTGTTCGACTTCGCGTCCAAGGGCGACATCACCGGCTACGCCGGATATCTGTCGAGCACCACGCAAGGCCTGGAAGACGACTTCTCGCAAGCGCTGGGTTTCGCGCGTGCGACACAGTGGCGCACGACCAATACCATCAAGACCGGCCAGGCAACGAACTATCAACGCATCACCATTCTGGTGGCTGCCGCCGCGGGCGTGTCCATCCTATTCGCGATTCTGACCTATTTCATGCTGGGGCGGGTCGTGCTGCGTCCGCTGCGCACAGTGCAGTCCCATTTCGCCCGCATCGCCTCGGGCGACCTGACTCAACGCGTCGAGGTGAAGACCCACAACGAAATCGGTGTGTTGTTCGAAGCGCTGCGCAACATGCAGGAAAGCCTCACCAGCACCGTATCGGCCGTGCGCCAGGGTGTCGAGGAAATCACCACGGGGTCGCGCGAAATCTTCGTCGGCAACACAGACCTCAGCTCCCGCACCGAACAGCAGGCGGCGTCTCTGCAGCAGACAGCGGCAAGCATGGAGGAGCTCGCCAGCACGGTCAAGCAGAACACCGACAACGCCATGCAAGCCGATGAACTGGCCAAGAAAGCCTCCGACGTCGCGCAACGCGGCGGCGACGCGGTGGGCCAGGCGGTGGGATCCATGGACGCCATCTCCACCAGCGCGGGCAAGATCTCCGAAATCGTCAGCGTCATCGACGGCATCGCGTTCCAGACCAATATTCTGGCGTTGAACGCGGCCGTCGAGGCCGCGCGCGCCGGCGAACAGGGCAAAGGCTTCGCCGTGGTGGCGGGGGAAGTCCGCTCGCTCGCGCAACGCAGCGCCCAGGCAGCCAAGGAAGTCAAAGGCCTCATCGAGGAATCGCTGTCGCGTGTGCAGGCGGGTTCAGCGCAGGTGCGCCAGGCGGGTGACATCATGCGCGACGTCGTCGAGGCCGTATCGGGCGTCACTGCCATCATGAACGAAATCGCCTCGGCGTCGCGCGAGCAATCCGAAGGCATAGACCAGGTCAACCAGGCGGTCACGCAGATGGACGAGGTCACTCAGCAGAACGCCGCACTGGTCGAACAGGCCGCGGCCGCCTCGGGTTCTTTGCAAGAACAGGCCGCGCGGCTGCACAAAGCCGTGGCGGTGTTCATCCTGGAACGGGAAAAAAAGGAAGGCGCGGAAGCCCCCGTCATCAGCCCCGCCCGGCCTCTGCAAGAAGCACATTCGCCAGCACCGACGCCCCCTGTGCCAAATGGTGCGGCTCCGCATATTCAGCTTCGTTATGGCTGAGGCCGTTGCGGCACGGCACGAATATCATCGCCGACGGCGCCACATATGACAGATTGACGGCGTCGTGCCCGGCGCCGCTGCACATGTCCATGCTGGGGAAACCCAACTCGGCGCTGGCCTGGCGCACTCGATCCACGCAGGCGGGATTGAACTGGATGGGCTCGTAGGCCGCCACGCGCGCACAATCGAGCGCCACGTTCTCGGCCTGGCATCGTTCACGACAAATGGCGGCGACCCGATCCGCCAATTCGTCCAGCCGGTGGATGTCAGGGTGCCTGATGTCGATGCTGAACATCACGCTGCCTGGAATGGTGCTGGGCGAGTTCGGCCGGCAGGCGATATGCCCGACCGTCAGACGGGTATCGTCGTCCGACCGCCGCCCCAGGTCGGCGATGGTCGCGATGATGCCAGCGGCGCAGGCCAACGCATCCCGGCGAACGTTCATGGGCGTGGTGCCGGCATGGGACTCGAACCCGGTGAGGGTCACGTCATATTCATACAAGCCCTGCACTCCCGTCACCACCCCCAGGGGCAACGCCGCCTGCTCCAGAACCGGCCCCTGTTCAATGTGGGCCTCGTAGTAGGCCACCGGCCGATCACGGAAGCGCGGCGGGTTCGAAAAGCCGGTGCGATCCAGTTCCTCGCCCAGTGTCACGCCTGTCGTCATGCAGGGGCGGGCGCGCGCGAACGCCAGGTCGGCCCGCCCCGCATACACGGACGACCCCAGTATGCCCGGCGTGAAGCGCGAGCCCTCTTCATTGGTCCAGGCGGCGACCTCCACGGGATGCCGGGTGACGATGCCCATTGTGTTGAACGTGCGCAGGGCTTCAAGCCCGGCCAGCACGCCATAGACTCCGTCAAAGCGACCGCCAAGCGGCTGGGTATCGAGGTGGCTGCCGCACATCACCGGCGCGGCACCGGCATCGGTGCCGGCACGGCGGGCGAAAATGTTCCCCACCTCGTCGGTATACACCTGGCAGCCGGCCTCTTCACACCACCGCATGAACAGGCGCCGCCCCGCCACATCATCTTCGGTGAGGGTCAACCGACAACTGCCGCCGTTGGCCGTGCGCCCGACGGCCGCCATGTCCATCAACGAATCCCAAAGCCGCTTTTCATCGACAGTAATCAAGTTATCTCCATCGAGGTGACCGTCGAAGCCCGCCTTTTGGCAGGCCGACGTCCGGCGCCAACGCCGTCACAGGCGCCACTTTATCCGAGTCAGGAAATTCACGGCTGCGCGGCTTCCAGCTTGTCTTGTGTTTTCGTGTCGAAATCGGAAGCATCATGGCGTTCACGCAATTGCTTGGCCGGGTCACCCGAGGTGCGGTTGACCATGCGGCCGCGTTGCACCGCAGGCCTGGCCAGGATGGCGTCGGCCCAACGCTGCACGTTCTTGTAGTCCTGCACGGACAGGAACTCGGCGGCTCCATATTGCCAACCCTTGGCCAACCCGCCGTACCAGGGAAACACCGCGATGTCGGCAATGGTGTAATCGCCACCGCCCAGATACTCATTGTCCGCCAGGCGGCGATCCAGCACATCGAGCTGGCGTTTGACCTCCATGGCGTAGCGATCGATCGCGTACTCGATCTTGACCGGTGCATAGGCATAAAAGTGGCCGAACCCGCCCCCCAGATAGGGCGCGCTGCCCATCTGCCAGAACAACCAGGAAAGGCATTCCGCACGGGCCGGCTGCTCGGTGGGCAGCAGCGCTCCGAATTTCTCGGCCAAATAGACCAGAATCGAACCGGACTCGAACACCCGGATCGGTGTCGCGCCGGACCGGTCCATCAGGGCCGGAATCTTGGAATTCGGATTGACCTCAACGAAGCCGCTGCCGAACTGGTCGCCGTCGCCAATGCGTATCAGCCACGCGTCATAGTCGGCGCCGCGGTGCCCCAGCGCCAGCAGTTCCTCCAGCATGATGGTGACCTTCTGGCCGTTGGGCGTGGCCAGGGAGTAAAGCTGCAGCGGGTGGCGCCCGACTGGCAGCACCTTGTCGTGCGTGGGGCCCGCGATCGGCCGGTTGATGCTCTGGAAATGACCACCGTTGGGTTTGTTCCAGACCCAGACTGGCGGCGGGACGTACTCTTGGGAATCTGCCATGCTCGAACTCCTTG
>DASTNK010000065.1:0-13327 GCA_035720945.1 Burkholderiaceae bacterium | reverse complement strand
ACGACCCGGCGCTGGCCAAGAAGCTGCTGGCCGAGGCCGGCTACCCCAACGGCTTCGACCAAGTCATCTACGCCTACCGCGACCGCCCCTACACGGAAGCCGTCATGAACTATCTGCGCGCGGTCGGCATCCGCACCAAGCTCCGGTTCCTGCAATGGAAGGCCCTGCGGCCGCTCATCGACAAAGGCCAGGTGGCCATGGCGCAACTGACCTGGGGTTCACAAGGCATGATGGACGCGTCGGCGTCGGTCAGCAATTACTTCGAGTTCAGCCCCGACGACTATGCGCGCGACAAGCAGGTGCGCGACTGGCTGGTCGCGGCTGACCACACGACCGACCCCGAAGCGCGCAAAACGCTGTACAAGAAGGCGCTGACCCGTATCGCCGACCAGGCCTATTTCATCCCCCTGTTCACGTACGCCCGCATTTATGCCTTCGACTCCAGCCTGGACTACCCGGTGACCCCGGACGAACTGGCGCACTTCTATCTGGCGCACTGGAAATGATCCTCCGCTGGCCTTTCATGGGCGCGCCAGGCATGGCGCGCTTTCGGTGCCCACCACAGCGCATCCAACCATGTTAGGGTTCATTCTCAAGCGCCTCGCCCTGAGCGTCCTGGTCGTGGCCGTGGTGTCGGTCGTCGCCTTCTCGTTGGTGTATCTGTCGGGCGACCCCGCCGCCGCCATGGCCGGCGAGGGCGCGACGCAGGCCGACGTGGCGGCCGTGCGCGCCACCTATGGGTTCGACCGTCCGCTATACGCGCAGTACGGATCCTGGCTGCGCAACGTCATGCATGGCGACTTCGGGCGGTCGTACTATCTGCGGGAGCCCGTCTCCTACGTCCTGGAGCAGCATTTTCCCATCACGGCGAAGCTGGGCATCAGCGCCTTGTTGTTCGCGTTGCTGCTTTCGGTGCCGCTTGGCGTGCTCGCGGCCCTGCGCCCCAACACCCTGATAGACCGGATAGCGCTGGCCATCGCCGTCGCGGGGCAGGCCATGCCGTCCTTTCTGTTCGGGCTGGGCCTGATCTACGTCTTCGGCGTGAAGCTGGGGTGGCTGCCATTCGCCGGCGCGTCGTCGTGGGATCACTTCATCCTGCCGGCGATCGCACTGGGCTATTACGCCACGCCGGTCATCATGCGCCTGACGCGCTCCGGCATGATGGATGCGTTGCAATCCGACCATGTGCGCACGGCAAGAGCCTATGGCCTGTCGACATGGCGCGTAGTGATCAAGCATGCCTTGCGCCACGCCATCATGCCGGTGCTGGCGCTCAGCGCGGTACAGCTCGGGTTCATGTTGGGCGGCTCCATCATCATCGAAACCGTGTTTTCCATGAAAGGCCTGGGGTACCTGGCCTGGATGTCGATCCAGCGCTCCGACCTGCAAGTCATCCAGGCCATCCTGCTGGTGATCGCGACGCTCTACGCGTTGCTGACCCTGTTGGCCGATCTGCTCAACGCCTTCCTCGATCCCCGCCTGCGCAAGCGGTGAACCACATGGGACGCCATTCAGCATGAACAAGCCCTAGCCACCATGACGGACACCTCGTTATCGCCACCCGCCACGCCGACCGTCGGCGCCCTGTCGCCCCGCCGCATCGCCGTGCGCCGGGCACTGCGACACGGCAGCTTCTGGATCGGCGGCATCGCGCTTCTGCTGATCATCCTGATCGCCCTGTTCGCGCCATGGCTGACCCCCTACGACCCGGCGGCCCAGCACCTCGGCCAACGCCTGATCGCACCGGTATGGTCCACCGGTGGCAGTTGGACGCACCCTCTGGGCACCGACCTGCTCGGCCGGGACTACTTGGCGCGGCTACTGTATGGCGCCCGCATCTCGCTGCTCATCGGCTTTTCCACCATCCTGATCTCCGGCGTTTTCGGCACCTGCCTCGGGGTGGCGGCAGGCTACTGGGGCGGCTGGGTCGATCTGGCGGTCAACTTCATCCTGACCATACGCCTGACACTCCCCGTGGTGCTCGTCGCTCTGGTCGTGGTCGCCGTGGTCGGCAACTCCCTGACGCTGCTGATCTTCGTCATCGGCGGCCTGTTGTGGGACCGGTTCACCATCGTCACGCGCAGCGCCACACAGCAACTCGCCCAATCCGAGTTCGTGATCGCGGCCCGCTGCATAGGCAGTTCCCGCACACGGCTGTTCCTGAAGGAAATACTCCCCAACCTGACCGGCCAGCTCATCGTGGTCGCATCCATAGAGCTCGCCCACGCCGTCCTGCTCGAGGCCGCGCTGTCGTTCCTGGGGCTGGGTGTGCAACCCCCTTTGACGTCCTGGGGCCTGATGGTGGCTGAAGCCAAAAGCCAGATATTTTTCCGACCCTGGATGATCGCCGTGCCGGGCGTGGCGCTGATCGTGTTGATCCTGTCCATCAACCTGCTGGGCGACGCGATACGCGATATCACCGCGCCCGAAGGGAGGGCCTGACGATGGCGCATCTGCTGGAAATCGAAGATCTGAACATCGACATCGCCACCGACCAGGCGTTACTTCAGCCCGTGCTCGGCATCGACCTGACCGTCGATCGTGGCCAGGCCCTGGCCATAGTCGGAGAATCCGGCAGCGGCAAGAGCCTGACGGCCCTGTCCATTCTGGGGTTGCTGCCGCGCCGCGCCAGCCTGCGCGCCCGGCGCATCGAGTTCGCCGGACGGTCTCTGCAAGGCCTGAGCAATCGCGAATGGCGGGCCATCCGCGGCGATCGGATCTCGATGATCTTCCAGGACCCCATGACCGCGCTGGATCCCTGCTACACCATCGGCGCGCAAATGACGGAAGTCCTTTTGCAGCATCGCCCCCTGAGCGCGCACGATGCCCGGGCGCGCGTGCTGAAGCTGCTGGACACCGCGCGGGTGCCGTCTCCCGAAGAGCGTTTCAGCCAATACCCGCACGAGTTGTCGGGCGGCCTGCGCCAGCGTGTGATGATCGCCATGTCGCTGTTGTGCGAACCCGATCTGCTCATTGCCGACGAACCCACCACCGCGCTGGATGTCACCATCCAGGCCCGGATACTGAAACTGCTGGATGACATCCGCCGCGCGTCGGGCGTGGGCCTCATCATCATCACGCACGACATTGGCGTGGTCGCCTGCGTCGCCGATGTCATCGCCGTCATGTACCGGGGCCAGATCGTCGAGCACGGCCCCGCCCAGCGCATTCTGGCCAACCCCTTGCACCCCTACACCGAGGGGCTGTTGCGCTCGATCCCCGTCCCCGGCCGCGTGGCCCGGGGGGCGCCCCTGGGCTTCATCCCCGGCATCGTGCCGCCCCCCGTGGGCGTGCCACAAGCCTGCGCCTTCGCCCCGCGCTGCCCCTACGCCATGGACGCGTGTCGAACGGCGCCCGTGACACTGGGTCGCGTGGACGACACTCACAGCGTGCGCTGCCTGCTGCCAACGGACGGGAGCGGTCGCGACCCCGACGTATGGAACCGCCTGCAACTGGCGGAGGCATCATGACCCCCGAGACGCCCATGCTCGAAATCGCCGGCGTCACGCGGGACTACCGGGTCGGCGGCATGCTGCGCGGCCGGCGCACCGTGAACGTGCTGCGTGGCGTAGACGTCTCGGTCCCAGAGGGCGAAACACTGGGTCTGGTCGGTGAATCGGGATGCGGCAAAAGCACGCTGGCGCGCCTGATGCTCGGCATCGAGCCCCCCTCCAGTGGCACGGTGCGGATTGCCGGACGCCCCATCTCCGACTATGGCCGGCTGGAGCGGGCACGACTGATACAGCCGGTGTTTCAAGACCCCTATTCTTCCCTGAATCCGCGCATGACCGTCGGGGCAACCATTCTCGCACCGCTCGAAGTGCAGTCCGAAGGCACGGCGCGCTCCCGTCGTGCGCGCGCCGATGAATTGATGGCCGCCGTGGGCCTTCCCGCGCACTTGTTCGACGCGTTTCCGGGCCAGATGTCTGGCGGTCAGCGCCAACGCGTCGCGATCGCGCGGGCCCTGGCCATACGCCCCAAGATCCTCGTCTGCGACGAACCCACGTCGGCCCTGGACGTATCGGTGCAGTCCCAGGTGTTGAATCTGATCGCCTCGATCAAGCAACGCTTCAACCTGACCATTGTGCTCATCAGCCACAACCTCGCGGTGATCAATCATCTGGCGCATCATGTCGCGGTGATGTACGCCGGGAAAATCGTCGAGTACGGCCCGACCGATGACATTTTTCTTCATGCCCGTCACCGCTATACGCAAACGCTGCTGGACGCCGTGCTGGTGCCAGAGCCCGGACAGCGCCTGCCGGATATCACCAGCTATTCCGAGGAAACACCATGAATTCTCAAGCATTGAAGGATGCCGTCCAGTTCTCCATTGATCATGAAACCGTGTGGGACCGGGATGTCAATGGCGCCTGGGGCGTGCACCGGAACGACCCGCCACCGTGGAACCGCCTGCTGGGTCCCGTGCATTCACGCGGCCCGGTGTCGGGAACCATCGTCGTGGACGGCGAAACCCTGGTTTCCTGGGGCGAGCCCCGGCGCGCCGACTTGACGTTCAGCATCGCGAAAACCTATCTGTCGCTGCTGGCGGGCGTGGCGCACGATCGCGGCATCCTGCCCGATGTGCACGAACCCGTTCGTGTGCGCGTGCCCGGCATCGGCTTCGACGAGGGCCACAACCGCGATGTCACCTGGGAACACATGCTGCAGCAGACCAGCGAATGGGAAGGCGTGTGTTTCGGCGTACCCGATCAGGCCGACCACTATCGGGCGGTCACGTTCGGCAAGCCTCCTGGGGGCAGGAAGGGCGACCCCCGCCCCCTGCAGACACCTGGAACCCATTGGGAATACAACGACGTGCGCATCAACCAGTTTTCACTGGCCTTGCTGCACTTGTTTGGCCGCCCGCTGCCGGAGATCTTCGGGGAGGCCATCATGCAACCCGTGGGAACGGTCAATGACTGGAACTGGGTGGGCTACGACAACGCCTGGGTTCAGATAGGCGGGCGCCGCGTGCAATCCGTGCCCGGTGGCACCCATTGGGGTGGCGGGCTATCCATCAGCGCCGAGGATCAGGCGCGTATCGGCCGGATGCTGCTGAACGACGGCCGCGTCGGCAACCGACAGGTGCTGTCCTCGGAATGGATCGCGCGCATGCGCAAACCCTGTGCCATCGCACCCTATTACGGCTATCTGGTCTGGTTGAATAGTGACCGCAAGATTTTCCCCAGCGCGCCGGAATCCAGCTATTTCGGCATCGGCGCGGGCAGTTCCTTCTGCTGGATGGAGCCCGAGCGCAACATGGTGGTCGTGGTGCGATGGCTGAACCCCGACCATGCCGATGGGTTCTTCGGCCGGGTGCTGGAGGCCGTGGACGGCTGAGAAAAGCGGGGCGATTCAGCACCTTGCACCACCGGCGTGCTCGACGGCGACTCGCATCGCTTTGCGCGTCGGCCATCCGGAGCTGGGACCCAAGCCGTTTGTTTCTGTTTACATCCCCGTCTTTGATATCAAAAATTATTTTTGATTGGGTGCATCCAAACCGGCCATTCCTTCGTATATGTCAGTGTGGTACTCGACAAACACTTTCATCACCGAAGGAAACATCATGAAAAAAATCACCTGGTCAGTCGCTCTGGCGACTACGCTGGTCGCTGGCATCGCAAGCGCCGCCACGGTCGACGTGGGCGGCGCAGCGATGTACCCCCAGAAGAACATCATTCAAAACGCCGTGAATTCCAAGGACCACACCACCCTGGTTGCCGCCGTCAAAGCCGCCGGGCTGGTTTCCACCCTGGAAGGCAAAGGGCCCTTCACGGTGTTCGCCCCCACCAACGCCGCGTTCGACAAACTCCCCGCCGGAACCGTCCAGAATCTATTGAAACCGGAAAACAAACAGCAGTTGATCCAGGTATTGACCTACCATGTGGTGCCAGGCCGATACACGAAGCACGATCTGGAAAAACTGATACGGAAGGACGGCGGCAAGGCGCATCTCAAGACAGCCGAGGGTGGTACGTTGACCTTCATGATGAACGGTCCGCAGAATATCCAGATCAAGGACTCGTCTGGCAGTGTGGCCGACATCAGCACGTATGACGTCTTCCAGAAGAACGGTATCATTGATGTCGTGGACAAGGTCCTGCTTCCCAAGTAGCCCCGTGTCGCGCAATTTCCTCCATCCGGCCCTTTGTGGGCCGGCCAGCACCCAAGGAAGTGCATGGCACGTCTCTCCGACGACGATCACCGACATCTACTGACCGCCATATCCCTGGGCGACCGGGACGCTTTCAAGGCGTTGTACGACAGCACGTCGCCGCGCTTGTACGCGGCGGCCTTGCGCCTGCTCAAGCGTCCCGCCTGGGCCGAGGAAGTGCTGCAAGACTGCTTCGTGACAGTCTGGAACAGGGCGAGCAGCTACAACACCACCGGCAGCTCACCCATGACCTGGCTCACGCACATCGTCCGCAACCGCGCCATAGACTGGCTGCGCGGCACCGATGCGCACCTGACAGAACTCGACGATACAGGGATGGCCGGCCTGGCCGACCCTGACGGCTCCCCACTGGACAACCTGCTGCGGAACGATGCCTCGCGGCGCCTGGGAAACTGCATGGGCCTGCTCGCCGCTGAACAGCGGCAGTGCCTGGTGCTGGCGTACTATCACGGCCTTTCACACGAACAGGTTGCCGGTACATTGCAACGGCCCCTGGGGACCACGAAAAGCTGGATACGGCGCGGGCTGAAACAACTGAAAGAGTGTCTGGGCTTATGAACCATCGCGCGTCCTGGGACAGACTGGCGGCTGAATACGCGCTGGGCACCTTGCGCGGCGCCGCGCGCGCGCGCTTCGAAACCATGCTTTCCCGCTATCCGGAACTCGCCGCCGCGACGGCACGCTGGCAAGACGCCCTCGGTGTGCTGGATTCGCACGACGCACCGGTGCAGCCACCGGATCGGGTGTGGCGCGCCATACTATCGCGGCTGCCGCCCGCCCAGCAAACTCCACAGGGCACGCCATCATCCCAACAACACACCATGGGTGTGCGCGGGCGCGCACGCCTTTTCGTCGATCGCTGGGGCTGGCGGTTGGCCAGCCTCACGCTGGCGGCCGGGTTGCTGGTTTCAGTGCTGCGGCCATTCCATCCGCAATCCAGCGGCGTGACGCCATCGCCCATCGCTGTCCTGAGCTCGTCACAGCCCACGACGCCACGGCAGGAACTGGTCATCAGCCTGGACGCCACAAAGAAGAAACTCATCGTCACACCGCTTGATCTGCGCCAGCCCGAAGCCGACCATAGCCTGCAACTGTGGCTGATAGCCCCAGGCCGAAAACCCGCGTCCCTGGGCTTGATCGCCGCAGAAACCACGACAGTCATCGACCTGCATGCCCAACGCTTGAATCAGGGTATCGCCCTGGCGGTCAGCATCGAGCCGTTGGGCGGATCACCCACCGGGCAACCCACCGGGGCCGTCCTGTACGCGGGGAAGGTGGGGCGGACCTGATTTCGCCGCCACCTCGAGCAGGCTTTCGCGCCACAAGCACACCCCCGCCCCGCGCCGTGTAAGCACATTTTTCACCCCCCCATGTTGTGGGCACCGAGCGTATAGTGGGCACAATCAACACGCGCGATAGGAGGCCGTCATGGGCGACTCTGCACAATCGGAGCGGTTCAAGAATCTGAAAAACAGCGTGGCGGGCGACATCATATTTCCGGGCGGCGATACCTACGACCAGGCCCGCCAGGTATGGAACGCCATGATAGACAAGCATCCGGCCGCCATCGTCCAATGCGCCAACACGCAAGACGTGGTGCGAACAGTCGAGTTCGCCCGGGACGCGGACCTGCGGTTGGCCGTGCGTGGCGGGGGGCACAACATCGCGGGTAGCGCGCTGTGCGATGGCGGCATCGTCGCCGACCTGTCACGCATGAAAGCCGTCATGGTCGATCCGAGTAAACGCCACGCCGCGGTCGAAGGCGGCGCCACACTGGGCGACTTCGACACGGCCACCCAGGCCCACGGCCTCGCCGTCCCCCTGGGCATCAACTCCACCACCGGTGTCGCCGGGCTGACTCTGGGCGGGGGCCTGGGCTGGCTCAGCCGCAAGCACGGCATGACCGTGGACAGCCTGCAATCCGCGCACGTCGTGACCGCCAGCGGCGCGGTCCTGCGCGCCAGCACCGACGAACATCCCGACCTGTTCTGGGCAATACGCGGAGGGGGCGGCAATTTCGGCGTCGTGACCCGTTTCGAATTCAAACTCCATGCGGTGGGCCCCGAACTGCTCTGCGGCCTGATCGTCTACCCGCTCGCGCAGGCTGGCGCGGTACTGCGACAATACCGCGATTTCATCGCACAAGCGCCGGACGAGCTGGCCGTCTGGTTCCTGATGCGCAAGGCGCCGCCCCTGCCCTTCCTGCCCCCCGCCGCACACGGAGCAGGCATCATCGCCCTGGGGTTGCTGTACGCCGGCCCGCCTGAAGACGGGGGGCATCTCATCGAGCCGTTGCGTCGTTTCGGCACCCCTTTGGGCGAACACGTGGGCGTCATGCCATACGTTTCGTGGCAGAAAGCCTTCGACCCACTTCTGGCGCCGCGCGCGCGCAATTATTGGAAATCGCATAACCTCATCGAACTGAGCGACGATTTGTTCGACACGCTGGTCGGTTACGCCGAGACCCTTCCCTCGCCCCAGAGCGAGATCTTCGTGGGCGCCCTGGGTGGCGCGACCTGCCGCCCTTCGCCAGACGCAATGGCTTATGCGCACCGCGACATGCGCTTCGTCCTCAATGTGCATAGCCGCTGGGACGCGCCCGACGATGATGCGCGCTGCGTGGCCTGGGCGCGCGACTTCTTCCAGGCGACAACGCCGTTCGCCGGCACCGGTGTTTACGTCAACTTCATGACCGCCGACGAAACCGATCGCATACGCACGGCCTATGGAAGGAATTATGACCGCTTGGCGGAAATCAAACGGCACTACGATCCCGGCAACCTGTTTTCAACAAACCAGAACATAGCGCCGGCCTGAACGAGACGGCGCGTGGCGAGTGCAGCCCATCTGGCAGGGTCTGCGCACCATAGAGAAGTTCTGCTCGGATCCAACAACCAAGACATCGCGCCAGCCCGACAAGGATAGTTACACCATCACAAGACAGCAATAGTAAAGTTCCCCTCTCTTTGATGGACGAGCGGGATCCCCTCAGGGATAATTGGTCGAGCCACGCGCTGCGGACCGCCAATGCCCGCAGACCGGATACGGGACACAACAATCCAGAGGGGAAGAGGCGCGATGCCGCTGCGGATGCCAGGTTTGAAACTCAGTCGACGGGCATGCAAGCTTTTCGTGGGTATCGTGCTCACACTGTTCGTCCTGGCCGTTCTTGCAACCTGGCTGGTTCCCAAGGTGACGCGCAGCCTGCTCACCCACAACGTCTCCGAGATGCTGGGTCGCCAGGTGCAAGTGGGGGAGATCCGCTTCAACCCCTTCTCGCTGGCGTTGCGCGCGCGGGACATCTCGATCAGCAAGCCCCAGTCCGCACCGCTGCTTCAGGTCGGGGAAGTCGACCTGCGCGTGGCCTGGCGATCACTCGTCATGTTCGCGCCGGTCATTGACCGGCTTCACATCGAGAAGCCCAGGCTCTCTCTGGTCCGGACCGACGCCACGCATTTCAATTTCTCCGATATTGTCGAGCGGCTGGTCAAGATGTCGGCCGACAAACCGGGCAAGCCGGCGTCAACCTCCACAGCGCCACCACGTTTCTCGCTGAACAACCTGACGCTGGCCAACGGCACCATCGGCCTGGACGACCGCGTAACGGGCCGCAAGCAGACGATCGACGACCTCACGCTGGGCATCCCCTTCATTTCTTCGTTCGGCTACGCCACGCACATCGACGTGCTGCCCGCCGTGCACATGCGCATCAATGGCAGCCCCTTCAGCCTGGCCGGCAAGGCGCTGCCCTTCGACACCGTGCCGACATCCACGCTGAACGTGACGCTGAATGGCCTGGCGCTCGGCAAATGGGCCGACTTCTGGCCCATGCCGCTGCCCATCAAAATCAAGAGCGCGCTGCTCGACTCCAGGCTGCAGGTTCTGTTCGAACAACCCTCGGGCGCTGCGCCGCGCATCCGCATACAGGGCAGCCTGGGTGTGCGGAAGCTCGATGTGGTCGAGTCCTCGGGCGCCCCGCTGCTGGCCTGGGATAGCCTGCGTGTCGAACACATCGCGGCCGACCTCACCGCGCGCACGGTTTCCATCGGCACGTTGACCCTGGAGAAGCCGCGAGTAGAGGTACACCGCGATGCCAGGCAGTTGAACTGGCAGCGTGTGGCCAACGGCTTCGCCAAGCTGGGTGGCACTACATCCCCGTCTGCCGATTCCGCGCACGCCACCGCCACGCCTCCTGGTCCCGCGTCCGACGCCTCGGCAAAGGCTGATCACACCCCACTCGAAGCAAGCACCACACCCGGCACCGCCGGCAAGACACCCCTGCCGCAGGCTAAACCCGTGCCTAGCAAAGCGGCACAGCAGGCCTGGAAAATCGCCATTGACACCGTCAAGCTCGATGCCGGCCACATGCATGTGCGAGACGACCCACTCGGCCTGGACTACCCGGTGGATGGCCTGAGCGCGAAGGTTGAACACGTCACCCTGCCGCAGGCCGCGGGTCAGCCCATGCAAGTGCGGTTGAATATGGATAACAGCCACGATGGCAGCTCACTGCGCGTCGAAGCCCCCGTCGTTCTACAACCTCTTTCCATCCACGGGCAGGTCCAGTTGAACAAGCTGCCGTTGGCACCGTTTGCCACGGCCCTGCGCCATGTCGCGCCCATGACCCTGCAAGGGGGCCGGCTGGACATCGAGGGCAAGGTGGACGTGGCGGCATCCCGTGTCGAAGCGCACGACGTGAAACTGGGGCTGCAGCAGCTCGCCGTGCGCGACGAAGCGGTCAAGCCCGCAGTCGACCTGTCCATCGGTGCGCTGGCACTAACAGCCGATCGGCTGGCCCTGGACACCAAACCGACAAACTTCACCATACAAGCCAACGGCATCCAGAAGCACGGCACACTGGCGCTCAAGGGGGCGCTGACGGTGCGGCCGCTGTCGCTGAAGACCAAGGTGGACCTGACGAATTTCGATGCCGCTTCGCTGGCCCCGTACATCGCGTCCAGCCTGAACGCCACGGTGCGCAGTGTGAGCCTGAACGCGCGCGGTGACGCCGAATTCGCACCGGCGCAAGGCCATAAGACCATGCATGCGGACTGGCGCGGTGCCATTCAGGTCGACCATCTCGATCTCCAGGACCGTATCAACAGGGCAAAATTCCTCTCCTGGAAACGCCTTAGCCTGAGCAACATGCACATCTCGACGGCAGGGCCCCAGCTCGGACTGGGATTGGGCGACATCGTGCTGGACGACTTCTACGGCAACATCCTGCTCAATGACAAGGCGCACCTGAACGTCATGGACCTGATGGTGGGCAAAGGCAAGGCCGCCGGCTCCATCACGCAAGACACCCAGACTCGTCGAAGCACCGAACACGCTCGCCGGCACAGCGGCACCAAACCCGATATATCCATCCACAGCGTCACGCTCAAACGCGGCCGCATGCTGTTCAACGACCATTTCGTGCGCCCCAACTACCGCGCCGAGCTGTCGTCCATCAACGGCACGCTCTCAGCTGTGTCGTCGACCAGACCGGCGCCGGCCAGGGTGATGATCACTGGCCGCGTGTACGGCACCGCCCCCCTGTCCGTATCGGGCACCGTGCAACCCTTCTCCCGCTATCTCGCGCTGAATCTCAAGGCTTCCGCCAAAGGCGTGGATCTACCCCGCTTCACGACGTACTCATCCAAATATGTCGGCTACGCCATCGAGCGCGGCAAGTTGACGGTCGATCTGCAATACCAGATCAAGCATCGCGCCCTGCAGGCCAGCAATAAGGTGCGGCTCGACCAGCTCACCTTCGGCAAGCGGTCCAACAGCCCCGACGCGCTCAAGCTGCCGGTGCTGCTGGCCGTCGCCCTGCTGAAGGATGCCAACGGAAACATAGACATCAACCTGCCCATCTCGGGCTCGCTGGACGATCCACAGTTCTCGATGGGCGGCATCATCGTGCAGGTGATCGTCAACACACTGACCAAGGTGGTGACCGCGCCTTTCAAGTTCCTGGCTTCCACCTTTGGTGGCGGCAGCGACCTGTCGTATGTGGGCTTCGCTCCTGGCAGCTCGACGCTTGATGCCAAGGCCAAATCCCGCATCGCGACGCTGGTCAAGGCGCTGATAGATCGACCCGCGCTGAAGATGGACATAATCGGTCGCGCCGATCCGCAAACCGACGAGCCCGGCCTGCGTCAGGCCTGGTTGGACCAGCAGTTGCGCAAGGCCAAAGCCATGGCCAGCCACGGAAAGCAACCCGGTGCCCGCGACATCAAGCTGACCGACGCCGACCGCGCCAAGTATCTGGAAAAAGCCTACGACAACGCCAAGATCAAAAACAAGCCGCGCAACGCCTTCGGCTTTACCAAATCATTGCCGCCCGAGCAAATGAAGGCCTTGCTGTTGGCCGCCGCCCCGCTGGGCGGGCAGTCCTTGAATGCCCTTGCCGAGGCTCGCGCACGCGCCGTTTACGAGCAGATCACTGCAAGCTCGCAAGACTTGGCCGACCGTGTATTCATCGTATCTCCCAAGCTCGACGCAGCCGCCATCAATGATGGTGGCCCCACGACACGCGTGGATTTCGCCCTGCATTGAGCGTGGGTAGGAAGTACAGCTCGAACGAGCAAGAAAGGCGCTGCTTCGGGGAGCTCGCCCCACCCCATCGACCCGACCGCTCAGACATGGAAGCCTGGCTCGTTACGCGCTGCTGTGGGCGGATTGTCCATTTTAAAGTGCTCAACCAGAAAGTCGATGAACGCTCGCGCACGCGCCGGCTGGTCTCGTTTATACGAATAGTGGATAAAGAGATCAGCAGAGGTCTGCACATATTCTGGAAGAACGACACAAAGTCTTCCGCTCTTGACATATTTTGCGAGATCCCATTCTGATCGGAGTAGTATGCCGTGCCCATCGAGCGCCCAGCTCAGAACGATATCGCCGTCATTGCTCGACAGCATGCCGTTTACCTTGACGACCTCAATGCGGTCGTTGTGCGACAAACGCCAAACCCCATAGGCATCTTCATTTTGACGATGGAGGATGCATTGATGATCTGAAAGATCAGCAAGGCTCGTCGGGGTGCCGTGTCGTTTTAGGTACAGTGGCGAGGCGCAGAGGAACCTGCGATTCGACATGATGCGTCGTGCATAGAGCCGCCTGTCTGGCACCGCGCCAAAGCGGATCGCCAAATCGACGCCACTT
>DASTNK010000064.1:0-12590 GCA_035720945.1 Burkholderiaceae bacterium | reverse complement strand
CGGGGTCCAACCCAGACGGTTGACTTTGGCGCCACGCTGGATCAGCGTCCGTGCGCGGGCGGTCTGCCCCACGATCGCCAGATACATCAGCGGCGTTTCATCAAGGCGATTGGCAAGGTTCACATTGGTCTGCGGGTCGGCCGCCAGGGCATCGAACACATCCCAGGCCTTGCGCCGCACGGCGAACATGATGGACGGGTCGCCATGCGGGTCGATCGCATTCGGGTTGGCGCCTTGCAGAAGCATCCCCTCAATGTCGGAAACCCGGTTGTTCGCGATATCCGTCCACCAGCCATCCGGCACGGCAGCGTGGGCGGAGGCCATCGCGCCAATCCATAAGATGCAGGAAAAAAATATGATTTTTTTTATATTTATCAATGAATTATTAAATTTCATTAATGTTTTTCTTTAAATTAATACGGGCAAAAATGCTAGAATCAAAACCGACAATGGCTTGCCTGGAATCAGAAGCGATATGAGCTATTACACTTCGATTTTTCTATTGTTTTACTTCAATATTCCTATTTATCTTATTGAATAATTTGAAGAAATTATTAGTTGAATGTTCCGCGATGGTTGCCACCGGCACGCCGCGCAACTCGGCGATCTTCTCGGCCACGTGAATCACCTTTGACGGGTCATTGACACTACCTCGATGCGGTACTGGCGCAAGATAGGGCGAATCCGTCTCGATCAACAGGCGATCCAGCGGCACGCGGGTGGCCACGTCCTGCAATGCCTTGGCACTCTTGAACGTGACAATGCCGGACAGTGAAATATAGAAGTTCTGCGCCATGGCCGCCTCGGCCACCTCCCATGATTCCGTGAAGCAATGCATGACGCCGCCGATGTCGTCGGCCCCCTCTTCCTGCATGATGCGCAGCGTATCGGCGCTCGCGACCCGGGTATGGATGATCAGCGGCAACCGGCTCGCCCGGCTCGCCCGGATATGTGTGCGAAAGCGCTCGCGCTGCCATTCCAGCGGCTCGGCAAGCCGGAAGTAATCCAGGCCGGTTTCTCCGATGGCGACCACTTTGGGTTGGGCCGCCAGGCCGACCAGTTCGTCCACCGACGGTTCCGGCGTGTCTTCGTAATCGGGATGAACTCCGACGGAAGCATAAAGATTGGCGTGAGGCCCCACAAGCGCCATCAGGCCAGGCCAGTCCGGCAGGTTCACGCTGACGACCAGGGCATGGCCGACCTGATTGCGCGCCATGCGCGCCAGGATGTCCGGCAGGTTGGCGGCGAGATCGGGAAAATTGAGATGGCAATGGGAATCAACGAACATGGCAATAGCTTTTCAAAATCAGCGGCCGGCCCGCAAGCGCAGGCCAGCGCGCATCAAACGGGCCGGCACGCCACGGCAAGCCGATCGAGGGTGGCGTGAACCAACAGCCGGGCATTCAACGGGTGGCGCGCAAAGCGGCGCTGCTTGGCCAGCCAGTGCCCGGCCTGGGTGAGGCGAGCCAACGATGCACGTTCAGCAACGATGCGGATCGGGCCCTCCAGGGTTGGATAATAGCGCAGCGGCACGCTGGCCCCTGCGAGGGCCAGATCCATGAACAAGCGTTGAAGCCCGTCCAGCCATTCTTCCGGCGGCGTCTTGTCCAGCAGATCGGCCAACGGACCGACGTCCGCCACGCCACCTTCAGCCAAGGCCATCAGAAACCCAGACAGCCAATCGGGGCAGGGCGTGTCGGCGGCGCGCGCGCTGCGTAGCGCCAGCAACGGGGCGCCGCCGGCGCTGGCAAGCCACTGTCCTGGATCCGCCACGCCCTCGGATTTCAGCCAGGCGATACTGTCTTGCCTGGGGGGCACGGGAACGGGCAACCGCCTGCAGCGCGACACCAGCGTGGGCAACAGGCGATCCGGCGCATCCGCCACAATCAAGAAAACCGTGTGTTCTGGCGGCTCTTCCAAGACCTTGAGCAACGCGTTGGCGGAAATCGTGTTCAGCGCATGGGCGGGATACAAGGCCGCGACGCGCCACCCCCCACGGTGTGTCGCGGTGTTGAACCAGGTGCCCAGGGATCGGAGCTGATCGACCCGGATTTCCGCTGAGGGTGTTTTACTCGCGCCGGCACCAGTCGCCTCAGTGTCGTCCTGCTCGGCGCCTTCTTCGAGCGCGACGGCATCCGGACGGATGCGACGGAAGTCGGGATGGTTGCCACTGGCAAACCACTGACATGCCGTGCAGTGTCCGCACGCCAGGCCGTGTTCCGGCTGTTCGCACAACAGGCTGGCGGCCGCCGCCAGGGCGAACTGGCGCTTGCCGGTGCCGGCCAGGCCGTGTACGAGCCAGGCGTGGGCGAACCGTTCCCGCGCACCCAGCCATGTACGCGCCATGTCGAACTGCCACGGAAGGAATCGCGGTGGTTGGGTCATGATTCCGAGCGCCCCGTCGACGAAGCCCGCCGCTTGTCGAACAAGATGTCCAACTGCCGAGCCAGGGACTCGCGCACCTGCTCGACGCCGAGTGTGGAATCGATGATGCGGACCCGGCCAGGGTGTGCGGTCGCCCTTTCGTGATAGGCATTGCGCGTGCGTTCGAAGAAACCCGCGCCCTCCTGTTCGAACCGGTCCAGATCCCGGCCCCGCGCCAGGCGCTGGCGCGCGACCTCGAGGGGCACGTCGAACAACAAGGTGAGATCCGGCTGCAAACCGGGGTGCACCCATTGTTCCAGCGCTCGCACCGCCGCGCCGCCCAACCCTCGGCCGCCACCCTGATAGGCATAGGTGGCGTCGGTGAAGCGGTCACACACCACCCAGCGCCCATCGGCCAATGCTGGTTCGATGACCGTATGGATGTGCTCGCACCGTGCCGCAAACATCAGCAGCGTCTCGGTTTCGAGCCGCATGGGCTGGGTCAGCACCATTTGCCGCAATTGCTCGCCAAGCGCCGTGCCACCAGGCTCGCGCGTGGACAACACCGACATCCCTTTGGAACGCAGACAGTCGACCAACCACTGGACGTGTGTGCTCTTGCCCGCGCCATCGAGCCCTTCCAATGTGATGAGACAGCCCCGCCGTTCTTGCGTCACTAGTGTTTCCCCAGAATGTATTTGGCAACGGCCCGGTTGTGGCTCGCCAGGTCTTCGGAAAACTCGCTCGTTCCGTCCCCTCTGGACACGAAATACAGATACTTGTGGGCCTCGGGGTGCAGCGCCGCCAGCAGGGACGCCTTGCCCACGCACGCGATGGGCGTGGGCGGCAACCCGGTGCGCGTATAGGTGTTCCACGGCGTGTCGGTTTCCAGATCCTTCTTGTGCAGTTTGCCATGGTATGCGTCGCCCATGCCATAGATGACCGATGGGTCAGTTTGCAATGGCATGTTCAGGCGCAGACGATTGACGAAAACCCCGGCGACGCGGCGTCGGTCGGCGCTATGGCCGGTCTCTTTCTCGATGAGCGACGCGAGAATGAGCGCTTGGTAAGGACTCGTCAGCGGCAGGCCTGGCTCACGATCAGCCCAAAGCGTGGCCAACAAGCTCTGTTCAGCGCGGTAGGCCCGGCGCAGAATGTCGAAATCGCTGGTGCCGGGCGCGAAAACATACGTGTCCGGGAAGAAGAGGCCCTCCGGATTGGTCTTGTCAGACCCTAGACGTGACAACAACTCTTTGTCGGATACCCCCTGCAACGTCTGCTTGACACTGGGGTCATCCCGCAAGGCCTGGCGTATGCGCTGATAGGTCCAACCTTCCACAAGCGTCAGCCGGGCCTGGGTCATGTCACCGTTGGCCATGCGTTCGAGCAGCTTCCAGGGGGTGTCGCCCGCCTGGGTTTCGTAGGCGCCCGCCTTCAAGCCTTTGGCACGCCCGCTGAGCCGCGCAAGCAGGACGAAGCCCGTTTCGTTCACATGGATGCCCTGCTTGTTCATCAGCCGGGCGATGATGCGCGGCGAACTGCCTGGTTCGACTGTGTAGTCGATGGGGTTCGCATCCATCCTCACCGGGGAATACACCCAATGCCAGGCGAATCCGGCCGCCGCCGCCACTACGATGATGGCCGCAAGCACGCCATATCCGAGGACCGCCTTCATGCGCCTCATGCCTGAGAGCGCCCCGCCCCGCGCACCACACAACCAGGCTGAAGCCCGTTATCATAAACTCTACTTTTTTCCGTATCCATTGTCGCAGTCGTATCAGAGAAGTACAGGATCCATGAATTCCCACGCGCCACTCGAAGCAAGCCTTGACGATCTCGCCCTGCTTGAAGTCTCCGGGCCCGATGCCGCCACGTTCCTGCAAGGACAACTCACCCAGGACATCGCGTCGTCCAATCCCGCTCGCGCGCAACTGGCGGGCTACTGCTCCCCAAAAGGGCGTCTCATGGCCAGCATGATTGTATGGCAAGGGGCGGACCCGCCATCGGCTTTCTTCATCCTGCTGAAACAAGACATCGCGGCGGCCTTCGCCGCCCGCCTGGCCAAATTCGTATTGCGAGCCAAAGTGTCGATCAAACCCCTCCCGGCGCGAATCGATGGCGTCCTGCTTCCTATGACAGAAGGCGCCCTGGAAAGTTTGGCAATGTCCGACGCCGGGTCGGCCCAATTGGTTACATACGATGACGACCAGGCCAGCGAGCTTCCCACGCCCCCATCCGGCGTGTTCCGGCCGTACGATATCACGCGTTCCAACTCGGGTATCTGGGTCGCCGCACCCAGCGGCCACCCAGCATTGCAACGGTGGTGGCGCATCATCCCTGACGCGTCGGCCTCCGCGTCATCCATCGGGGCCAACCGCTCCTCTCAACCCTTGCACAGCGCTTTGTCCGTGCCGGCCTCGTGCTGGCAGACGCAGGACATCGCGGCCGGGTTGGGCTGGGTGGTATCGGCGACCCACGAGCTATTCATTCCCCAGACGCTCAATCTCGATCTGATCGGCGGGTTGAGTTTCACCAAGGGTTGCTACCCGGGTCAAGAGGTGGTGGCGCGCAGCCACTACCGGGGCACCATCAAGCGTCGCATGGCCCACGGGCTCATTCCAGCGGCCAACCAACAGGCGGAAGAACTGCCCGGATCCGACATCTACGACAGCACACACCCCGACGCACCGTGCGGCCGCGTCATCAATGCTGTCAACGTGAGCGGTGCCGGGCACATTTTGTTCGAAGCCGCGCTTACCGACCTTGGGCAGGCTGATTTTCGTCTGGGTGCCGCCGATGGCCCGGCCATCACCCTGGAAAGCCTGCCCTACGACATCACAGCGACCGCCTGAAGAGCCGCCGCCGTGATGTCGTGTTTTCTTACTTCTTGAACAAGTTCAGGATACTGGAGAAATCCAGCGCACCGTTGCCCTGGGCGCTATGCAGGGAATACAGGTTCCGCGCCAATTCGCCCAGCGGCACCGAGGCCCGGGCCTGCAGCGCCGCCTCGGCGGCCAGGCCCAGATCCTTCAGCATCAGGTCCACACCGAACCCCCCCGCGTAATCGTGCGAGGCCGGCGCATGCTCCATGACGCCCGGCCACGGGTTGTACAGTTCCGTGGCCCAGTTGCGTCCGGAGCTCTTGGCGATGATGTCGGAAAGCACCTTGGGGTCGAGCCCGCTCGCGACGCCAAGCGCCAACGCCTCGGAGGTGCCGGCCATGAGGATACCCAGCAGCATGTTGTTGCAGATCTTGGCCACCTGCCCCGCCCCGGCGCCGCCGGCGTGGAAAATGTTCTTGCCCATGACTTCCAGATAGGGTCTCGCCGCCTCGAGGGCGCCGTTTTCCCCGCCCACGATGAACGTGAGGGTGCCCGCCGCCGCGCCGCCGGTGCCGCCGGACACCGGGGCGTCGATCATGGGAATCTTGCGGGCCTGGGCGGCCTCGGCCACTTTGCGCGCCGAGGCCGGCGCGATGGTGCTGCATTCCATGACGAGGGTTCCAGGCGCGATGCCGGCAAGCAGGCCGGATTCGCCAAGGTATAGCGCTTCGACGTGTTTGCTGGCCGGCAGCATGGTCACGACCGCATCCGCGCCGCGCACGGCGGACGCCGCCGAATCGGCGGCCTGCGCACCGGCATCCACTGCCGCCTTGATGGCCTGCGGCACCAGATCGTGGACATGCAGCTCATGCCCAGCCTTGATCAAGTTCAATGCCATGGGGCCACCCATATGCCCCAGACCGATGAATGCGACTCGACTCATGATGTCTCCTTTTTGGTCGGTGATGGACGGTTCGTGTCGACGACGCGGGCCGCCTGTTCTGATGAAAAACTGTCTATGCGGCCAGGCGCCCTGGCTTATGCGTTTCCAAGATCGGCCAGCGGATGGCTGGAACCTCGTGGCCACGACGGCGCGAAAAAGCGCGCGACCCAGGCATCGTCAGCCTCCGCAAGGCTGGCGGGTCGCCAGGCCGGTTTCTTGTCCTTGTCGATGAGCAAGGCCCGGATGCCCTCCTGGAAATCGCCTTGCACGCCGCATTGCAGCGACACGATGTATTCCTGTCGGAAAGCCTCGGCCAGCGAAAGATTGCGAGTGCGCCGCAACAAAGCGAAGCACAAGCGGGCCGACCCCGGCGACCCCGCGATGAACGTGCTTGCCGCGCGCTTGAGCCAGGGATCGTCGTGCGAGGCGAGCGCCGCCAGGTTCGCGCCGACCGTCTCCAGGTTCGGCGACAGGCACCAGCTCTGAATTTCGGTGTAGTGGGTCTGCAAAGGCCCCGGGGCGAGGTCGGCCGCTTGCAAGGCGGTCAGGATACGATGAAGTCGATCGTCGTTCTGCGCACGCGAAGGCGCCCATTCTTCGGACTGGATGCGTTCCATCAGTTCCGGCCAACGGTGGGATTCCAACACATAATTGGCCAACCCCAGATGGCGGCAGTCGCTGGCCCCCAATTGCGCGCCGGTCAGCGCCAGGAACAGGCCAATGCCAGCCGGCAGACGGCTCAGCATCCAGGTGCCACCCACATCGGGGAACAGGCCGATCGTGATTTCGGGCATGGCGAAACGGGTCGTGTCGCTGGCCACCCTGTGGCTGGCGCCCATCATGAGGCCGACGCCGCCGCCCATGACGATGCCACTGCCCCAACACAGCACCGGCTTGGAATAGGTGTGGATCTGATAGTCGAGCCGATACTCCACGTCGAAAAAGCGCCGTGCATAGAGATTGTCCCATGCCCGGCCACTGGCGTTGTCCCGCATGCCTGCATACAGGCCGTGCAAGTCGCCGCCGGCGCAGAACGCCTTTTCCCCCGCCCCCCTGAGCACGACCAGCGCGATGGTGTCGTCGGACTCCCACTCGGCCAGTTGCGCGGCCAGGGATTCGCACATGGCGAGCGACAGGCCGTTGAGCGTTTGCGGGCTGTTCAATGTGGCCACACCCACTTTGTGCGGGCCGGCGGTGGCGACAACGTCGTAAAGTACCGGGGCGTTCATCGGATATCGGTTCCCTCGTCGAGCAATTGGCGCGCGATGATGACGCGCATGATTTCATTGGTGCCTTCAAGAATCTGATGCACCCGGGTGTCTCGCACCAGGCGTTCCAGCGGATAGTCTTTCAGATACCCGTAGCCGCCATGCAGTTGCTGCGCATCCAGGCAAACCTGGAAGCCCAGGTCTGTCGCGAAGCGCTTGGCCATGGCGCAGTATGTGGCGGCGCTGGGGTCGCCCGCATCGAGGCGCGACGCCGCCAGGCGCACCATCTGGCGCGACGCCACGATATGCGTGGCCATGTCGGCGAGCTTGAACCGCAGGGCCTGGAAGTCAGCCAGCGGGGATCCGAATTGCTTGCGCTCACCCATATAGCGCCGGGCGGCGTCATAGGCGCCTTGCGCCGCGCCCACCGAGCAGGTGGCGATGTTGATGCGCCCGCCGTCCAACCCTTTCATGGCGAATTTGAAGCCCTCACCTTCCGAGCCCAGGAGATTCTCGGCGGGCACTTCCACGTTCTCGAAGGTGATGGGGCGCGTGGACTGGCTGTTCCAGCCCATTTTGTGTTCCTTGCGGCCGTAGGTGATTCCCGGCATGTCGCCGGGCACGACAAAGGCCGAGATGCCTCGCGCCCCGGGTCCGCCCGTACGCGCCATGACGACCAGTACATCGGTGTCGCCCGCGCCCGAGATAAACGCTTTAGCGCCATTGAGGATGTAGGCGCCCCCCTTCTTTTCGGCGCGCGTGGACAGCGACGCCGCGTCGGAACCCGAGCCCGGCTCAGTCAGACAATACGAGGCGAGCTTCTCGCCGGCCGCGAGCACTGGCCCCCAGGCCCCGCGTACGGATTCCGTGGCCCAGGACCCTATCATCCACGTCGCCATGTTGTGAATCGTCAGGAACGCCGTGGTGGAGGGATCGACGGCGGCCATCTCTTCGAACACCAGCGTGGCGTCGAGCCTGGGCAGACCCAGCCCGCCGATGGACTCGGGAGCGTAAATGGCGCAGAACCCCAGCGCACCAGCCTGAGCGAAGGTTTCAGTGGGGAAGATCGACTCTTCGTCCCAACGGGCCGCATTGGGGGCCAGCTCACCCTGGGCGAATTCCCGGGCGGCCAGGGCGAACGCCTGTTGTTCATCGCTGAGATGAAAATCCATGTCGGAATATCTCCTTCGGTGCGTGGTGATGCACTTAGTATATTTTTTTCCAGCCCGGTTCGTGGCCGGATGGATCGGGCACCACCACGGTCGAGCGGTGCGGCCAACAATGTAGCATGCCCGCGGACTGCGGGGCCACCATCAATGTCGGGGTCCGTGCCCGGCATGCACGCGCCAAGCGGGCGGGTGGCCCGATTCATTTGCGCAGGAGATCGGCACTATCGCTTGCCGGGAAGTGCGCGCGCGGCACGGTGCGCCGCGCGGCGACGCCTGGACTCCATGGGATCGAAGACCAGGGGGCGCAGGATTTCCACCCGATCACCGTCGGCAAGCACACGATCGTTGCCGCATGACTGGCCGAAAATGCCACAGGACACGATGCCACCTTGGTCAGGCACCTGATCCATGAACCCGCTCTTCTGGATTGCCTGCCACACCGTCGACCCCGCCGGTAGCCGCAACGCGCGGCGCCACACGAACCCGGGTCGGGCATAGACCAGGGTCACGCGCACGGTGCCGCTATTGGCCATAGCAGTCTTGGGCGCGGCGGGTGAACGAATCGATGAAACTGCTGGCGATGCGGTTGAACACCGGGCCCACGACCGCTTCGAGCGCGCGGCTGGAAAACGCATATTCCATCGTGAACAGCACCTTGCAGGCCTGGGGAGCGAGCTCGTTGAATTCCCAGCGCCCAGTCAACAGGGAAAACGGGCCATCGACAAGATCGAGTGTGATGAGCTCCGGGTATTCATGACGGTTCTGTGTGGTGAACGCCTGCCGGATGCCGGCAAAGCTGATGGTGACCGACGCCCGCATGCCGTGTTCATCACGTTCGAGCACCCGGGTGCCGCCACACCAGGGCATGAACTCGGGATACTTTTCGACGTCGGCCACCAGGTCGAACATCTGGGCGCGGCTGTACGGAACGAGAACGGAGCGATGAACGGTGTGCATCAAGCAATATTAATGGATAGAATGTATGGATTTTACCTTCTTGCCCGCCACACACAGCCCGGTGGGCGTGTTTTTACTGCCTGCGCGCGCACCCGTTTGGTTGCACGTCCACGCGTTGTTGACACGGGCGGCACGCACATACCAGTACGCACATATCAGTACACACATACCGGTACACATACTACCGGCACACACATACGGCAGCCCCCTGATTCATGAGCATCATAGACAACCGCAAGGCAACGCACGATTACTTCATCGAGGACCGCTTCGAAGCGGGGCTCGTGCTCGAAGGGTGGGAAGTCAAGGCCATCCGGGCCGGGCACGTGCAACTGCGCGAGTCGTACGTCATTGTGCGCGACGGTGAAATCTGGATCATCGGCATGCACATCAGCCCGCTGCCCACCGCATCGACGCACATCAATCCCAATGCCACCCGCACCCGCAAGCTGTTGCTCAAGGCCGAGGAAATCAACAAGCTCATCGGCAAGGTCGAGCAACGCGGCTATACGTTGGTGCCGCTAAACTTGCACTACAAAAACGGGCGGGTCAAACTCGATTTCGGCCTGGGCCGCGGCAAGAAACTGCACGACAAACGCGACACCGCGCGCGACAAGGACTGGGCGCGCGAGAAAGAGCGGGTCATGAAACACGATATGCGGCACTGAGTGCCACCTCTTCGGCCCTCGGTGTCAGTAGCGGCACCGCGGGGAGCCGACCACTTTCAATCGGCAAGCGTCAAGCGGTTTTACCCGTACTCTTCACGATGCTCATGGCCGAGGCGACCAGCGTTCCCATGTCCGCCAGATTGGCGGGGACGATCAGCGTGTTGCCCGCCTTGGCCACCTGCGAGAATGCATCGACGTACTGTTCAGCCACCCTGAGGTTCAGGGCCTCCATGCCACCGGGCTGGCGCACTGATTCCGCCACCTGAGTGATGGCGCGCGCCGTGGCTTCGGCCACCGCCACGACCGCCGTCGCTTCGCCCTGGGCTTTGTTGATGAGCGCCTGCTTCTCACCTTCGGAACGAGCAATGAACGCCTCGCGTTCGCCAGTGGCGATATTGATCTGCTCCTGGCGGCGTCCTTCAGATGCCGCGATCAGTGCGCGCTTCTCGCGTTCGGCCGTGATCTGGGCCTGCATGGCCCGGAGGATTTCGGCCGGTGGCGTGAGATCCTTGATTTCGTAACGCAACACTTTCACGCCCCAACTGTGTGCCGCCTCGTCGAGCGCGGAAACGATGGTGCTGTTGATGGCATCGCGCTCTTCGAACGTGCGGTCGAGTTCCATCTTGCCGATGACCGAACGCAATGTCGTCTGGGCCAACTGCGTGATAGCCGAGATGTAATTCGACGAGCCGTACGACGCGCGCATCGGATCGGTCACCTGGAAATACAGAACGCCGTCGACCTGCAACTGCGTGTTGTCGCGGGTGATGCAGATCTGGCTTGGCACATCCAGCGGAATTTCCTTCAGGGAGTGCTTGTAGGCGACCCGTTCGATGAAAGGAATCACGAAGCCCGCGCCCGGCGACAGCGTCCGATCGAACCTCCCCAGGCGTTCGATCACCCATGCATGCTGCTGCGGCACAATGGCGATGGCCTTGACGACGATCAGGAAGACCAGCACGACGACGATGACCAGAACCAGCGTGGAAAAATCCATGTTCATGATCGAGACCTTTTCTTTATATTGTGCCGAACGGCAAAACGAGCGGCCGGTTATCCGGCGCTCAGTGGGTGGGAATGACGGGTTCCAAATACAAGGTGGAACCCTGGATTTCAACGATACGGTATGCGCCGGGATGCCGGGCCGCGCCCGGAGCCGGCACGGCCTGCCAATAGGCACCACGGTACCAGACACGCGCGGTGTCGTTCGCGGACCAAGCTTCCACTTCGACGGTCTGTCCTATGTCGAGGTTGACATCGGCGTTCCGGGCGGAATTGACTTCGCGCTTCTTGAGCACGCCCGAGCGCCGCAGAATAAGCAGCCCCAACAGCGTCACCACGGCGACCGTCACGATCTGCCAAGCCAGGTCTCCACCCAACAAAGCGACGATGCCTGCGCCGGCCAGTCCGACAGCGAACAACAACAGGTAGAACGTACCTGTCATGACCTCGCCGATCAGTGCGAGCACCGCGAAACCGAACCAGAACCACATGACAATCATCCCCCTCTGACAAACGGCATTCCGTCGGAACCCCATCGCGCGGCTCATTGTAGCCGCATGCTTAGCACTCCGCGCCCTACTCTCAGAACAACGAAAAGCCTTCCAGTTCGAGCAATGCGAACTTGCGCTCCAGGCCACCCGTATAGCCCGTCAAAGCCTGCGTACCCGACACGACGCGATGGCAGGGAATGATGATAGTGACAGGATTGCGCCCCACAGCCGCACCCGCCGGGCGGCCATGACGCGCGGAGAATCCGGCTGAACGGGCGACTTCACCGTATGACGACAAGGTGCCATACGGAATGGCCAATAACGCCCGCCAGATTTTCTTCTGGAATTCGGTTCCCTGGAGCATCAGGGGCACATCGAAACTCGTCCGGCGTCCGGCGAAATACTCCGCCAGTTCACGCTGCGCCATCAGGAACAAGGACTGGACGTCGCTTGACGCACCCTCCTTCAATATCCGCGGAGGGGCATCATCCGCCGATCCGGATCGCGCAGCCAGTGCACGCGTCGCGCAACCCGGCCGGGAAAACATGTCGCCGGTGCTGATTCGATGCGCCCTGAAATCGCGAATCGCCTGGCCCGCCATCATGCCATCGGATGGGCGGTCGGCACGCGGCATAGGCTGCTCCGGCAGTCCCGACACCTGTGGGCAGTCCCCCTGGCCCACGAAATACAGGCCGCTCAAGCCCTGGTGGTCGGCGCAAAGCAGGATGTCGCCCAGAGGCGACGCCATGATCGCATGGTATGTCATTGAAAATATTCCGGATTCGCGGCAATGCGGCAAGGTGGACTGGTATTGGGGTGGGCGGGTCCTAGTGCAACTTCACGCGAGGCGCGCCGCGCTTCAACAGTAGTCGGCCCAGCGCCAGCGAGCCCGTGCGCAAAAGGCCGAGCAGCGCCGCGTGGTGCATCAGGTGCAAACCAATGTACATCAAACGCGCGAACAGCCCT
>DASTNK010000063.1:0-23638 GCA_035720945.1 Burkholderiaceae bacterium | reverse complement strand
TGACAGATGCAAGGCGGTCGCGGGTTGATGCGCCAGGAATTCCAGAATGGCGCGGCCTTGCTCGAATCCGCCTTCCGGGAACGTGTGCTCCATCACCCGGCGCGCGCCGGGTTCATGCGCGTTGGCGCGGAACATGAAGGCCGACTGCAGCGGATAGTCGCCGACCAGATCACGTGGAAAGGGGATGCTCCAGCCCGTCAAGGCGCGCGAGAACTCGGTGACGTCGGCCTGGGTATAGCCGGCGTTCACCCCCACCGTGTGCAGTTCCATCGCTTCACGGCCCAGGTTTTCGTTCAGCCCGCCCGCCTTGCCTTCGTCCCGTGCCCCCTTGCGCGCCAGGCGTTTCGCGATGCGCCGGCCAAGCGGGGAGTTCGGCCCCACTGAGCGTATGTTGTCCAGGTACAGCAACATGGCCGGGTGGGTTTCAACGGCCAGCAGCATATCGGCGAAACGGCCAGTGACATGCGGGCGGATCGCCTCGCGTTCCATCGGCGCGGCGAGCAATCGCACCGGACCCTTGTCGGTGGAAACGGCGAAGTGGTTGGACCAGAAATGCACCAGCCTTTCCACGAACGGCGTGTCGGTGGTCGCCGCCACCTGATAGCGCGCGGCGGCCTCGGCCAGCACGTCCTTCCGCTCCTCCTCGCGGTAGGGTTTCAAGGCTTGCTTCAGGGCGGCGGCGCCGTCCGCCGCGTCCTCTGTTGATGGACGGCCCGTCAGGAAGTCGCGCCGGGATCGCTCTTTTTGTTTCAGTTCGTGGCGAGTCTGCTGCAACCGCGCTTCCTCGCCCAGGTAGTCGAGGCTGGACGGCAAGCCCACGAACAGCGCGGCGCCATCGGGGCCGCGCGCGACCTGGGACAACAACCATTCCCGCGGTTGTTTCACACCTTCGAGTTCGCCGGGCTTGCCGCCCAGCCCGAACCGGTTGACCGCCGAAATGGCGGCTGAGTCAGTGGTGTTCATAGGTTTCGCTGAAGTCGGTGGATGTTCAGTATGAGCTCCGGCATCGCGTGGAGCAGCCGTGGTTCGCGTGGTGGCGAATGGCAATTTCGACTCTACTCCTGCGTGAGTGAACGGTGCGCATGCCGTGCAAGATATTGTTGTTTCGGAGGATTTCTGCGGTTGTGCGCGTCGAGTCGATGGCTCTGCTTGTTGTGGGTAATCCCCATCTGATCAATCAACCACAACGATCTTCGACCCCTTCCAGGGTGCGGCATACTTTTGCGTCGACAGGCTGAAACACACAGGTTGTCAGTTGACAACTAATGTCGTCACTCCCATACTGGAGCTCATCGATGAGTCGTCCCCTCCATCCGAAGAAAGAGATTGAGGAAGCGCTTCGGTACATCGAAAGGCAGGGTTGGCGTGTCGAAGTGGGCGACAGCCATGCCTGGGGGCGGGTCTATTGCCCCTATGACGATGAAGCGTGTCGTTGCGGCGAGTTCTGCATTGTCAGCGTATGGAGTACGCCCAAAAATCCGGGCAACCATGCCCGCGCCTTGCGACGTGTCGTGGACAACTGCATCAGGCATCGCAAGTTGCGTGAAACCGAAGGCGGCGCAGAGGAATAGCACGATGGAATATACCTTCACTCTGAAATACTTGCTTTCCAGCAGCGTCTACGACTTGGATGCCTTGGTCGAGAGCCTGGGCGAAGCTGGCTGCGACGATGCCTTGGTCGGCATCGGGCAGCCGGGGCGGTTGGCATTGGCATTCACCCGCGAGGCGGCCTGCGCCGAGGACGCTGTGCACAGCGCGCTGGCCGACGTGCGGCGCGCTGTGCCGTCAGCCAGTCTCATCGAGGCGGCGCCAGACTTGGTTGGCCTCACTGATGTGGCAGAGGCCACGGGCATGTCGCGGCAGAACATGCGCAAGTTGATGCTGACTCATCCTGACACCTTTCCCGCCCCGGTGCATGAGGGCAGCGCGTCCATCTGGCATCTGGTGGACGTGTTGGGTTGGTTACAGGCGCAGGGTGGCTATACGCTGGACGGCGCCCTTATGGATGTGGCTGAGACGACGCTACGGGTCAACGTGGCGAAAGAGGGCCGGCGGTTGTGGAACAAGCCTTCCGCCGAGATCGATGCTTTGGTTGGGTGAGAGGCTTGGGTCTGTCCGATCGTATGGCGTCTTGTGTGATGTCGAGCACAAAAACCTGCTGCATATCGGCACCACCGCTTTGAAAAGAGCTGGGGTTAAAATTTTGGCGCGCAGATGATTCGCACATGACAGTTTCACCCCGGGAATGGCAAGCCTCATGAATGACCACGACAAGATCTTTCAATCGCTGGACAAGCGGGGCTGGGCGGTTTCCGACACCGTCATTCCACTGTCGTGGCACATCACCTTGTTGATGCTGGGCTGGCAGTTGTGGCAGGACGGCTGCTTCCACATGGAAGGCATCGGCCGCGGCGTGAGCGATGCACGGCGGCCGGACATCCGTGGCGACACGGTCTGCTGGGTGCCTCCAGGTTCGCTCCTGTCCAGGCACCCGTTTTTCTCGTGGATGGCGCGGTTCCGCCAGGAACTCAGCGAGCGCACCAACCTGGGGCTACGCAGCCAGGAGTTCCACTTCGCGCGGTACGGCAAGGGCACGGGGTACCGGAAGCACATCGATCAGCATCGCGACACCGATCATCGCAAGATATCTATCGTGCTGTATTTGAACCTTCAATGGAACCCCATGTATGGCGGTGATCTTTGCCTGTACGAGCCGGAAGCCCCCAATGTTGAAATGCGGCGGATCTCGCCGCAGGGCGCGCGGCTGGTGGTTTTCCACAGCGGTCTGGTTCCGCACGCGGTGTTGCCTTGCCAGCAGACGCGCTGGAGCCTGACGGGTTGGCTGCGCTCGGACGAGATAGCTGGGTGAGGCACGCCAGCGCAAAGGAATGCGGCCTATACCGCCATCATCCACCTATCCAGAGAACCTGATTCATGACCGGCATTCACGACTTGAATACACCCGCCGCGCTCGTCGATGTGCAGCGAATGCGGCGCAACATCGAGCGCATGCAGGCGCGCATGAATGCGCTCGGCGTGCGTTTCCGCCCGCATGTGAAGACAACGAAATGCCTGCCCGTCGTGCAGGCGCAGATCGTCGCGGGCGCGCAGGGCATCACGGTTTCCACCTTGAAGGAGGCCGAACAGTTCTTTGCGAGTGGTGTGTCCGACATTCTCTACGCCGTCGGGATGGCGCCGGACAAGCTCCCGCGCGCGCTGGCGCTGCGTCGGCGCGGCTGCGACCTGAAGCTCATCACGGACAACGTCGAGGCGGCGCGGGAGATCGGACGCTTTGGAAAGCTGAACGATGAAGAGTTCGAGGTGTGGGTGGAAATCGACACCGACGGGCATCGTTCCGGCATCAAGCCCGAAGAGGATTCGTTGCTAGACGTGGGGCGGGCCTTGCACGAGGCGGGTATGCGGTTGGGCGGTGTCATGACTCACGCAGGGTCGAGTTATGACTGTGATACCGACGCCGCGTTGCGGGCCATGGCCGAGCAAGAGCGCGCCGGCGCGGTGCGGGCCGCGCAACGCTTGCGTGGCGCGGGCCTGCCGTGCCCGGTCGTCAGTGTCGGCTCGACGCCAACGGCGCTGTCGGCGGAACACCTGGAGGGGGTCACCGAGGTGCGGGCCGGGGTGTATGTGTTCTTCGACCTGGTGATGCGTAATGTCGGCGTCTGCGCAATGGACGATATCGCCTTGAGCGTGTTGGCCACCGTCATCGGCCACCAGGGCGAGAAGGGGTGGGCCATCGTTGACGCGGGGTGGATGGCCATGAGCCGCGATCGCGGCACACAGAAGCAGAAGCAGGATTTCGGTTTCGGCCAGGTGTGCGCGGAAGATGGCGCGGTGCTCGAAGGCTACGTCCTGAGTGGCGCAAATCAAGAGCACGGGATCCTGTCGAGCACCGGCGCACCGGACCCCCACATCGCAAGGCGCTTTCCCGTTGGCACACGATTGCGCATCCTTCCCAATCATGCTTGTGCCACCGGCGCACAGTATCCCGAATACCAGGCCATATACCCCGATGGCCGCGTCGAGGCGTGGCCGCGCTTTTACGGCTGGTGAGCCAAAGCGTGGTGGGCCCACAGTGGTGGACAGCACCCTTGTGGGAGCCAGCCCTTTGCGAAGGGGGGCGGATGGCGGTATCTTAGAAGAAGCGCGGTTTCGCCGGGGAAGATGCGCTATCGTCTCGGGGAAGGTACGAGCGCGTGTTTTTGGGAGTCTTGCATATGTCACGATCATCTGTTCCCACTTCCCATGTCCGGGTGAAGCGGGCTTACGAACCCGCTTCACCTGATGACGGCGTGCGTATTCTCATCGATCGGCTATGGCCCAGGGGGGTCAGCAAAGACAAGGCGGCGCTGGACGACTGGATGAAGGACCTCGCACCCAGCACCGAGCTTCGCCAGTGGTTTGGCCATGATCCCGCGCGGTGGGATGAGTTTCAGCAGCGCTATGGGGCCGAACTCGATCAGAACCCCGAGGCACTGGATCGCGTGCGCACGTTGGCCAAGACGCAAACCGTCACCCTGGTCTACAGCGCGCATGACGAAGCGCATTGCAACGCGGTGGTGCTGCGAAATGTGTTGCTCGACGGCAAGGCGCACGGGAAATGACGGAACGATTCCGCGTTGGCGATCACGTGGGCTGGAATTCAGAGGCGGGCAGGGTTTCCGGTACGATCATCGCGATCCACACGCAAGACTTCGACTACAAGGGGCATGTGCATCACGCGTCCGAGGATGATCCCCAGTACGAAATAAAGAGCGACAAGACCGACCACATCGCGGCGCATAAAGGTCGTGTACTCACGCGTATTTAGTGCGGCCGCATCGGGGCGAATCGCTGACAGCGGCTGAGCGGGATGGGGAAGAAAATGCAAACGAAGAAAGCCAACGACATGTCCGATCCAGCTTCGCACAGCCAGAATGACTCGTTCGACGCGCTGGTGCGCGCCATCCGCGCCTGTCGTGTCTGCCGGGATGAGCCCCGCTACGGCGCGCGGTTGGACCACGAACCACGGCCCATCATCCAGGTGTCGCGCACGGCGCGCATCTGCATCGCCAGTCAGGCGCCCGGAATCCGGGTCCACGAAAGCGGGCGGCCTTTCGACGACCGGTCGGGTATCCGGCTGAGGCAATGGATGGCCATCGACGAAAGCGTGTTCTACGACGAATCCCGCATCGCGATCCTGCCCATGGGATTCTGTTTTCCCGGGAACGACGCCAACGGCGGCGACCTGCCGCCGCGCCGGGAGTGCGCGGAGATCTGGCGCTCGAAATTGTTCGCTCATCTGCCTGACTTGAAACTGGTGCTGGTGATCGGCGGCTATGCGCAACGCTGGCACCTGGGGGCCGCCTGCGCCCGTCAGGGCGTCACCCAGACTGTGCAGGCGTGGCGCGAGCTTTATCGCGCGAACCCGGCGCCGCACGTGTTTCCCCTGCCGCACCCGTCATGGCACAACCACAACTGGCTCAAACGCAATCCCTGGTTCGAGACCGACATGCTTCCCGTGCTGCGGGAAGACATCCGCGCGGCGCTGGCCTGACACACAAACGTCTTGTCAGTTTTCCAACTGAGGAGTGCCCGCTTTTTATCCAAAGGCAGACAAACCATGTATGTTGTTGAACTCACGTATCTGAAACCCCTGGACGCCATCGAGGTTCATCTGGAAGCCCGTCATCGCCTGTACCCAGAAATGCGTTGTCATCCCGCTGGATACTTCGATCGTGTTGCTCGCTGCGGCACTGCATCGTTAAATAAGCTGGCCACGGCCGATGCCGTCGTCTACGCCACAGCACGCCACCTTAGGGCGGAACTGCTTACCTGCGATGCGCACTTTGAAAAGCTGCCCGGAGTCGCTCTGCATGCCAAGTGAGGTTGTCTAGCCTGGATTGTGGCGCCATAGCCGCAAAAACATGGACGAAATGCCGCCAACTTGGGTAGAGTAGCATTGAAGAACAATAAATAAGCCGTTCATATTCCAGGATCGTTGGTCGTATGGTGTCCCCGTTGCCCGAACCCGCGCTGCAGAATCGCGAATTGTCGTTGATCAAGTTCAACGAGCGGGTGTTGGCGATGGCCGAGAGCCGAGCAACACCGCTATTGGAACGTCTGCGCTACCTGTGCATCGTGGGGTCCAATCTCGACGAATTCTTTGAAATCCGCATCGCCAGCCTGAAAGAGCAGCAACGCAGGCCGGTGGGGGTGTTGGGCGGTGATGCCCTGACGCCGGACCAGGCGTTCGAACAGGTGCAACTGGCGGCGCACCGGCTGGTCGATCGGCAGAACAGCCTGCTCATGAACGATGTGCTGCCCGAATTGCTGACCCATGGCGTGGGGCTGCTGGTCTCCACGACCTGGACCGAGGCACAGTGGGCGTGGGCGCGTGAAACGTTCGACCGCGATGTCATGCCTTTGTTGACACCCATCGGACTGGACCCCGCCCATCCGTTTCCCCGGGTCTACAACAAGAGCCTGAATTTCATTGTGTCGCTGTCCGGGCAGGATGCGTTCGGGCGGCGCGCGTCCATCGCAATCGTGCAGGCACCGCGCGCGTTGCCGCGCGTGATTCGCATGCCGCCCGAGGTGGCCGGCATCTCCGACGGTTATATTCTGCTGACCACTTTGATCAGCGCGTTCGTGGGCGAACTGTTTCCCGGGCTGGATGTGAAGGGCTGCTATCAATGGCGGGTGACGCGCAACAGCGACCTCTACGTCGACGAGGAGGAAATCACCAACCTGCGCCAGGCGTTGCAGGGGGAGTTGTCGCAACGCAATTTCGGTGCCAGTGTGCGGCTCGAAATCGACCACGGCATGCCACCCAGTCTCGAATCCTTCCTGCAGCGCGAGTTCGTGCTGGAACCTCAGGATACCTACCGGGTCAGTGGGCCGGTGAACCTGGCACGGCTGCTGCAAATGTGTGATCTGGTCGATCGTCCAGAGCTCTCGTTCCCCGCATTCGAGCCGGCCATCCCCTCACCGTTCGATACGCTGGGCGGCGATCCGGCGGGCCTGTTCCGGGCCATTGCCCAGCGCGACCACCTGCTGCACCACCCCTATCAGTCGTTCCAGCCTGTCATAGATTTCCTTACCGCGGCGGCGCATGACCCGGATGTCGTCGCCATCAAGCAGACCATCTATCGCACCGGTGAGGATTCCGAATTGATGCGTCTGCTGTTGCTGGCCGCCCGGGCCGGCAAGGAAGTGACCGTCGTGGTGGAGCTGATGGCGCGGTTCGACGAGCAGACCAACATCAACTGGGCGGCCAAGCTCGAGGCTGTTGGAGCGCATGTGAGCTACGGCGTGGTGGCGCACAAGACGCACGCGAAGATGGCGCTGCTGTTGCGGCGTGAGCAGGGCCGCATACGGCGCTATGGACACCTCAGCACGGGCAATTACCACCCGCGCACAGCCAAGCTCTACACGGACTTCGGCCTGCTGACCGCGAATCCCGCCATTTGCGAAGACATGGACAAGGTGTTCTCGTTGCTGACCGGCCTGGGTGCGCGCCGTCCACTCAAGCTGCTGCTGCAATCGCCGTTCACACTGCATGAGACCATGGTCGCGCTCATCAAGGCCGAAGCGGCCCATGCGCGGGCGGGCCGGAAGGCCCGCATCATGGCGAAGATGAACTCTCTGCTGGAACCCATCATCGTCGAGGAGCTCTACAAGGCCGGCCAGGCGGGCGTGAAGATCGACCTGATCGTCCGGGGCGCCTGCGCGCTGCGGCCGGGTGTGCGCGGGCTGTCCGACAACATCCACGTGACGTCCATCATCGGCCGATTCCTGGAACACGCACGCGTGTTCTATTTCTATGACGATGGCGCCGAGAACGTGTATCTGGCCTCGGCGGACTGGATGGACCGCAATTTCTTCCGGCGTGTCGAGGTGGGGTTCCCGGTGCTCGACAAGACGCTGAAGAAACGCGTCATCAACGAAGCCTTGACCAGCGCGCTGCGGGACAACCAGCTTGCCTGGCGCTGCCAGGCGGACGGTGCCTACGCGCGAGTGCATAATCGGCGGCCGGCGTTCAACCTGCATGACTCCCTCATGCGGAGCCTGGGTTCCAGGGTGGGCCCCGACGCACGAACAGAGCCAGAGTGCTGAGATCCCCTCCGTTTTCATCGGATTGCCCGGCTTGTGTTCGAGGCCGGAAATGAGTGTGTCATGAAGTTGTCACAGAGTGCCCCTATCATGACGCCTGTGCCGGGAGTGTCGATTCCAAACCGGATATCCGCGATGTGTACCGGCCGCTTCCCAATGACTCCAAAAGGGCATTTGATGAATTTGAAAGTAGTGTTGAAGGTGGTTGCCGGCGTCGCCGCCAGTAGCGTTGTCCTGGCTGCCCAGGCCGCCGACATCACTGGGGCGGGTGCCTCGTTCCCGTATCCGGTCTACGCCAAATGGGCCACGCTCTACAACAAGGCCACGGGAAACCGGGTCAACTACCAGTCCATCGGCTCTGGCGGCGGGCAGCAGCAGATCATCGCCAAGACGGTTGATTTCGGCGCTTCGGACGACCCCATGAAAGGGCCAGATCTGGAAAAGAACGGTTTGCTGCAGTTCCCGGCGGTCATCGGCGGAACGGTGCCGGTCGTCAACGTGCAGGGCATTGCGCCGGGGCAGTTGAGGCTGTCGGGGCCGGTGCTGGCTGACATCTTCCTGGGCAAGGTGAAGATGTGGAACGACCCGGCCATCGCCGCGCTCAATCCCGGTATCAAGCTGCCGGGTGCCGCGATCATCGTCGTGCATCGCTCAGACGGTTCGGGCACCACGTTTGGCTGGACCAATTACCTGTCCAAGGTATCGCCGGCCTGGAAATCGCAGGTGGGCGAGGGCAAGGCCGTGAAATGGCCGGTGGGCCAGGGCGGCAAGGGCAACGAAGGGGTGGCGGCATATGTGCGGCAGTTGCATAATGCCATCGGTTACGTCGAATATGCCTACGCCAAGCAGAACCACTTGTCCTGGGTTGGTTTGAAGAATCGCGACGGCCAGTTCGTGCAGCCCACCCAAGGCGCGTTTGCCGCCGCGGCGGAGAACGCCGACTGGAACAGTGCGCCCGGAATGGGCGTGGTCCTGACCGACGAGCCCGGAGCCCGTTCCTGGCCCGTGACGTCCGCCACCTTCATCCTGGTGCACAAGAAACAGGAGAATCCCGAGAAGGCCCGGCAGGTGCTGGCGTTCTTCGACTGGGCATTCAAGAATGGCGCCAAGGCGGCCGAGGCGCTGGATTATGTGCCGCTGCCCGCCGAGGTGACGTCGAAGATCACCCAGGCATGGAAGACGCAGATCAAGGCGGCCGACGGCTCGGCGGTCTGGAAATAGCTTAAGACCCTGGCCCAATGAATACATCCCGCAGCGGCGTGAGCGATGTGCTGTTCAGGAACGTGACGCGCGCGTTCGCGTTCCTGGTTTTCGCCTTGCTGGCCGCCATCATGGTGGCATTGGTTTACGGCAGCCGCGATTCCATTGTGAAGAACGGGCTGGCGTTTCTCTGGACCAATGACTGGAATCCGGTGCGCCATCATTATGGCGCGCTGGTGCCGGTCGTCGGCACGTTGCTCACGTCGTTCCTGGCGCTGCTCATCGCGGTGCCTGTGTCTTTCGGGATCGCGATGTTCCTGACGGAACTGTCGCCACGCTGGCTGCGAGGCCCGCTGGGAACGGCGGTGGAACTGCTGGCGGCCATTCCCTCGATCATCTATGGTATGTGGGGGTTGTTCGTCTTCGTGCCGTTGTTCCAGCAGTATGTGCAACCCGGACTGATCTGGCTGTTCCACGACGTCCCGGTGTTGCGCGACGTGTTTTCCGGCCCGCCGTTCGGCATAGGCGTGTTCACCGCGGGCCTCATCCTGTCCATCATGGTCATTCCTTTCATCACCGCCGTCATGCGCGACGTGTTCGAGGTGGTGCCACCCATGCTGAAGGAATCCGCCTACGGTCTTGGCGGCACGACCTGGGAAGTGATGTGGAAGGTGGTGCTGCCCTATACGAAGAACGGGGTGATTGGCGGCATCATGCTGGGGCTGGGCCGAGCCCTGGGCGAGACCATGGCGGTGACGTTCGTCATCGGCAATGCCTTCACCCTGCCGTCCTCGTTGTTCTCGCCGTCCAATTCCATAGCATCCGCGTTGGCCAACGAATTCAACGAGGCGGGCGGGCTGCAGAAGTCGGCCCTGCTGGAGATGGGGCTGATTCTGTTTCTGATCACCACAATCGTCCTGGCGCTGTCCAAGGTGCTTCTGTCCCGTCTCGGCGGGAGCGAAGGCAAGCGTTGAGGAGTCGACAGTTATGAACCCCCGTGATTCCGGCGCAGGCCGACCCAACGGTGTCTATCGCCGCCGTCGATTCGTCAACCGCGTCATGCTGACGTTGTCGATGCTGGCGCTGTTGTTCGGGCTGTTCTGGCTGTGCTGGATTCTATTGACCTTGTTGTACAAGGGCGGGGCCGCGATGTCCTGGACGCTGTTCACCGAGACGACGCCCCCGCCAGGTGCGGATGGCGGCTTGCTCAACGCGATCGTGGGCAGTGTGATGATGACGGCGGTGGGCACCCTGATCGGTACGCCCGTGGGCATCCTGGCCGGCACTTATCTGGCCGAGTACGGACGCAGGGGATGGTTGGCGCCGGCCACGCGCTTTCTGAACGACGTGCTGCTCTCAGCGCCGTCTATCATCATCGGCCTGTTCATCTATGCGGTCTATGTGGCCCAGGTTGGCCACTACTCGGGATGGGCGGGGGCATTCGCGCTATCCATCCTGGTGATCCCCGTGGTGGTGCGATCCACCGACAACATGCTTCAACTGGTGCCGAACAGTCTGCGCGAGGCCGCCGCGGCCCTGGGTTGCCCGCAGTGGCGCATCGTCGTGTTTGTCTGCTATCGGGCCGCGTGGTCGGGTATCGTCACCGGCGTGCTTCTGGCGGTGGCGCGCATATCCGGCGAGACGGCGCCTTTGTTGTTCACGGCATTGAACAATCAGTTCATGTCGTGGAACATGAACGCGCCCATCGCCAACCTGCCGGTCATCATCTTCCAGTATGCCGCGAGCCCGTTTTCGGACTGGAATCGCCTGGCCTGGGCGGGGGCCGCGTTGATCACACTCATCGTACTGGGCATCAGCATCACGGCTCGGGTGTTGTTTCGAAAAAAATGATTCGCTGCTTTCGGTACGGCGGTGATTCGTCACCCCAATTCGTGGCTCTAGCTCGTGACACAACAACTCGTGACGCCAACGCCGTTTTCACCAAAAACTGATCTGGAATCTGTACATGCCCACGCTCCTCGATGAATCCATCAAGATCGATGTCCGGAACCTGAACTTCCACTACGGCAAGTTTCATGCGATCCGTGATGTCAGCCTGCCCATCCGGGAAAAGAAGGTGACCGCGTTCATCGGGCCGTCCGGATGCGGCAAGTCGACGCTGTTGCGCACGTTCAACCGCATGTTCGAGCTCTACCCCGGCCAGCGCGCCACGGGTGAGATCAACATCGATGGTGAGAACCTGCTGACCTCGCGCACCGACATTTCCCTGATACGCGCCAAGGTGGGCATGGTGTTTCAGAAGCCGACGCCATTCCCCATGAGCATCTACGACAACATCGCATTCGGCGTTCGTCTATTCGAGAAGCTCAGCAAGGGTGAGATGGACGAGCGCGTCGAATGGGCGCTGTACAAGGCGGCTCTGTGGGGCGAGGTGAAGGACAAACTGCGTCAGAGCGGCAACAGCTTGTCTGGAGGGCAGCAACAGCGTCTGTGCATTGCGCGCGGTGTGGCCATCAAGCCCGAGGTGCTGCTGCTGGATGAACCCTGCTCCGCGCTGGACCCGATTTCGACGGCCAAGATCGAGGAATTGATCGCGGAATTGAAGGCCGACTACACCGTGGTCATCGTCACGCACAACATGCAGCAGGCCGCGCGTTGCTCCGACCACACGGCCTACATGTACATGGGTGAGTTGATGGAGTACGGCCCCACCGATCAGATCTTCCTCAAGCCGGCCCGCAAGGAAACAGAAGACTACATCACGGGCCGGTTCGGGTAACGCCGGCGGGCCCGGACCTTGTTTACCCCAAATGAAGCCGCCGACTGGGGCGTGGGGCATTGGAGAACAGGTTCTGAACCCAGACGGCGCCCGGCACGCTATTTCGAGTGCTTGTCCGCGCCCAGGCCCACTATCCAGGACGCCAGCACTAGGGACTGGGCGTCGGTGAGATTGGAAAACGGCGGCATGGGTACCGGCCCCCATTTTCCGGATCCCCCTTCGCGGATATGCCGGGCGATGGTGGCCTCGGCGTCGGGCTTACCGGCGTAGCGGGCCGCCACATCGTTGTAGGCGGGCCCGACCACTTTGTGATCCACGGCGTGGCAGGCCAGACAGTTGTTGGCCTTGAGCAGCGCCTGCGCATCGAGCTTGAGCGTCTTCCCGTCCGCCCTGGCTGTGCGCGTCGTGGCATCGGCGGTCGTCGCGACAGCCAATGCCGGCTTGGCGCCGGGTGCGTTGGCTTCATCCGCACCCTTGCCTGGCCCGTATACCGCGAACATGTAGTCGGCGATGGCGTTCATGTCGGCCTCGGCGATGGGGGCGCCGTAGGCGTTCTTCATTTTATGCACCTCGGCCGTCCACCAGGCGTGCGAGGAGGCCGGCTGAGTCTGCATGTATTGCGCCGAGTGACAGGCCGTGCAGTTTTGCAGCGCCTTCTGGTAGCCCGGCAGTGTGCTGGGCTTGAGCGTGGCGGTTTCGGGCGGCAGTGTGATTTCCAGCGCGCTGGCGGATGTGCACAAACCCGCGAGCAGGGCGGCGGTGCCGGCGAGCGTGGTGAGATTCCTTTTTTTCAGCATGATGATGATTCCTAGGCCGCGATGACACGTGTGGTTTCGACGACATTGCGCATGTAGCCCGACGGGTTCCAGAGCGCCTCCATGGGCTGGGTCTGGCCTATCTTATTGAAGGCTCGCACCTTGATTTCCAGCGGACCGGCCTTTGCGGGCGTGAACGGCAAGGTCCATTCGCGGAAAGAATACTTGCCGTGGTCTTCTCCCAGCTTGGCGCGTGACCAGGTTTTCCCGCCGTCGGCCGACACGTTGACCGCCGTGAGCCCGTAGCCGCCGTCGAAGGCGAAGCCGCGCAACAGCGTGGCCTTGCCCGCCGGGATAGTGTCGCCGTCCAGCACATTGGTGAGGAATGACCGGATGGCGAAACGGCCAATGGGGCGTGAATGGACCATTTTCCCTCCCGCCGGGACGCAGGCGCAGGCATCATCCGGCACACGATAGGCTTTTGCCATCCAGAAGTTCGCCAGCACTTTGTCCATGACAGTGATGTCGGACAAGTGTTTCACCCAGTAGGTGCCGTAGTAGCCGGGCACGATCAATCGCAGCGGATAGCCGTTGAGCATGGGCAGATCGGCATCGTTCATGGACCAGGCCAACATCACTTCGCCGTCCATGGCGTGATCAATGTCCAGAGCCTTGATGAAGTCGGGGCCGTCGCCCAGCGGAGGGTGGTCCAGGCCATTGAACGAAACCTGCACGGCGCCGGCCTTCAGTCCAGCTTTTTCCAGCACTTTCTTCAGTGGCACGCCGGTCCAGCGCGCGTTGCCCATGGCGCCATTGCCCGATTCGCCACCATTGACACGGGGGTTGGCGAAGCCGCGGCTGTTGCCGGAGCATTGATGCGCGGCCGCGAGCGTGACCGTGCCCATTTTCTTGAGTTCGTCGAGTGATAGCGACAGGGGCGTGTCGACCAGGCCTTTGATCCGCACACGATAGGTGCGCGGGTCGATGCTGGTTGGAATGCCGCTCCAGTGATAGCGCACGAAGAACGCGTCGTTTGGGGTGAATATGCCTTCGTTGAAAACCTTGAACGGCGTTTCGAGTTGCGGCGGCCGGCTGGTCAGGAGAATCAGTGGGCGCTTCTGTGGAAATGTCGCCATCTGACGCAGACCGTTGGCGAATGGAAGATCGATGGTGGCGGATGATTCAGCCGCCGAGGCACGCCCCGCAAGGCCACCCAGCGCGGCGCCGGCACCCAGCCCGAGACCCATTCGTAAAAAGTGGCGTCGGTCGACGACGGCCCCACCATGATCCATGTGTGGTTTCTTCATGCATTCCCCTTCAGGTTGTAATGGTTGTGTTTTTGCGGCTTCACAGCGACACATCCCCGGTGGCCGCGTCGACTGGAGCAACCACCGGGGATGTGTGTGTTCGGTTATGTTTGGTGTTTAGCGCCTTACCAAGACCCCATATAGTGCTGGACCATCAGGCTGCTCAACGATACCGCTGCCCAGACTCCCAGACCCAGCAGAATGGGGCGGATACCGGCCGAGGCCATGCGCCGCAGGTCGGACGACAGACCGATGGCGGTCAGGGCCATGATGATCAGGAACTCGGCCAGGAAGTGCAGCCCACTGTTCCAGCTTTCCGGCAGGAGGCCGGTGGAGCGAATGATCGACGCCACCAGGAACCACAGAATGAACCAGGGGAAGATGCGCGCCAGGCTGAAGTCGCCGCTGCCATGTTTTTTGTGGCGCCAGGCTTCGTAGAAGGCCAGTCCCAGACAGACCGGGATGATCAGCGTGGCCCGTGTGAGCTTGACGATGGTGGCGAAGTCACCCGCCGCATGGCTGAAGCTGAAGCCCGCCGCGACGACCGATGACGTGTCATTGATGGCTGTGCCGGCCCACATCCCGAAGCCCATGTCCGTCATGTGCAGCCAATGGCCCAGCAGTGGGAAGGTCAGGACCGCCACGATGTTGAACAGGAATATCGTCGAGATGGCGAACGCGGTGTCGTGGTCATCCGCCTTGATGATGGGCGTGACGGCTGCGATGGCCGAGCCGCCGCAAATGGCCGTGCCCACGCCAATCAACGTGCAAAGTTTGCTCGGAATGTTGAGCCACTTGCCCAGCAGGTAGGCGGATACGAAGGCCACCGTGATGGTGACGAACGTCACCGACAATGATTCCAGACCAGTCTTGGCGACTTGCTGGATGCTGAGACTGAAACCCAGTGCGATGATGGACCACTGCAACACTTGCTTGGAGGCGAATTGCAGCCCTGGTCGGAACAGGGGGCCGACACCGATGGCGTTGCGGATGATGATACCGAAAATAATGCCGAACACCGGTCCGCCGATTAATGGCATCCAGCGCCCGGCGACCAGGGCCACCGCGCCAACAGCGGCGGCGAGCACCAGGCCGAGCAGGACGTTGGGTTTCTGGGACTGCGAGGCGTTCCCCGAACGGTGCTTTTTATGGTGCTTTGCCGAGCCATGGGCATGATCGGGGGACAAGGCTGTGGGCGTGGCGGACATGGCGGGGTCTCGAATAAACAAATAGATGGATGTCATGAATTCTAGGGCGTGCGGTTATATAAATAAATTCATTTATATTTATTTTTTATATAAAACTTATTGATAGGGTTGAAGATGGGGCAGGTGTCTCGCGGTTCGCGTTCTCGCCAGTGAACGGCATGTATTTGCCAGAACCCCGAGGTGGGGGTACCTTGTGGTTGGCGTCGGGCGATGAGGCTGCCAGCCATTTTTTCGAACTTTGCCGGTGGGTGGTCGCGCGACGGCGAAACCCCACGCTCCGAGCCGAGCGGAGCCGGGCCGGGCGGAGCACCACCGCTGTCTATTTGAGGAACAACATCATGGCCACATCCGTCACGTTGGAACAACGCGCCCAGGGCGCCTTGATGGGGGCGTTCGTCGGTGATGCGCTGGCCCTGGGCCCTCACTGGTATTACGATCTTGATGAATTGCGCGCGGCCTACGGTGACTGGATCACTGATTACACCGATCCCAAACCGGGGCGCTACCACGCCGGGCTCAAGGCGGGCCAATCGTCGCAGGCTGGCTGGCTGCTTGACCTGACGTTGCGTTCGCTGGCCGAGCGCCATGCCTACGACGAAGCCGATTTCTGTCACCGTCTGGATGAGGACTTGTTTCCCTTCATCGACGGCTCACCACAGTGCGGACCGGGCGGCTATACGAGCCAATCGATCCGCGAAGCGTGGCGCCTGCGCACACAGAAGGGCCTCCCTTGGGGCCGCGTTGGCGGGTATGCCGACACCACCGAGGCCGCCGAGCGGACACTGGCCATCGCTGTGCGCTACGCCTTGCAGCCTGGCGCGCTGGCTCGCCACGTGGCGTCCAACACGCTCGTTACTCAGATCGATCCCACCGTGTCGGCCATGACGGTGGCGTATTGCTCGATTCTGGGTTTACTCGTGCGCGACGGCGTACCGCTCGACGAGCGGGTGGCGGACTCGCTGCTGACGCTGGTGCGCAATGGCGAGCTGCCGTTTCACACCGTGACATCCGAAGGCGAGGATGTGCCCCCGGCCGGCCTCGAGGCACCGCGTCGTGCCGGCGAGTTCTCGTCGCCCGACGCACTGCTTTCAATCTCCGGCATTGCGCGCGCGGCCCGGGATCCGGGCGTGCGCATCGAACCGGCCTGGAAAGCATCCCTGGTCTACGGCATGCCTTGCGCGGTGTACCACCAGTTCCCGGCCGCATATTATCTGGCGGCGCGTTTCCAGGACGATTTCGAGTCCACCGTGCTGCACGCGGTCAATGGCGGAGGCCAGAATCAGGCGCGGGCCATGCTGGCGGGGGCACTGTCCGGGGCCATCGGCGGCATTCAGGCGATCCCCCGGCGCTTCATCGATGGTCTGGAAAATAGCGCCGGGCGCATGGCGCTGGTGTGTCGGGTGGCGCGGCAGATCAGCGCATGACCCGGGCCGGATTTTCTTCGTATGGCGGGGAATAGATCACCAGCACCCGCGCCGGTTCTTCGCTGGTGACGGTGAAAATGTGCTTCTTGTCGGGGGGGAAATAGCAGCAGTCGCCCGGCTCCAGACTGCCGCGTTCGCCTTCCACTTCGACATCGGCCGAGCCGCTCAGCAGGTAGCACACCTGCTCGATGCCGGGGTGGGCATGGGGCAGGGCGCCCTGGTTTTTTTCAATGGTGCCCAGCAAGACCTCGACGTGCGTGGCGCCCACGGTTTCGCGGCTGATGAGGCGTCGGTTCAATGTGCCGGTGTGGTTGGCGGGATGATAGCCGGGAACTTCGGCTTCCCTGACGATCCAGCTCGGATGGTTCATGGTGGTACCTTGCCAGTGTTTGTATGTCCGGGGCGGAACGCGCGAAGGCTGCTCGCACCCCGGCGCGCAAGCGGCCTCAGTGATGTTGCAGCCCGAAGTAGGCACGCTCGAGCGCCGCGTCCTTGTGCATCTGCTCCACCGTGCCCTCGAAGCCGATGCGCCCGCCTTCCAGCGTGTAGACACGGTCGGCGATATCCAGGAACTTCACGTTCTGCTCGGCGATGAGCAATGCCAGGCCCGTGTCGCGGAACTGGGCCAGGGCCTGGATCACTTCCTTGACGAACAATGGCGACAGGCCGGCCGAGGGCTCGTCCATGACCAGCAGCTTGGGCTGGCCCGCCAGCGCCTTGGCCACTCCCAGAATCTTGCGCTGCCCACCCGACAGGCTGCCGCCCAGGGCTTTGCGTTTCTGCTGGAGCGTGGGAAAGCGTTCGTACAGGCCGGCAATGTGGCGTTTGGATTCGGCAGCCGGCAGAAACTGTCCGCCGATGAGCAGATTGTCTTCGACACTGAGATCGGGAAAGCAGCCGACTTCCGACATGTACGCGATGCCGGCCCGCACACGCCGGTCGGTGCGCTCGTGGGTGATGGCTTTGCCATTGAAATGGATCTCGCCCTGCCAGTGCGGGATAAGGCCCATCAAGGTTTTGATCAGCGTGGTTTTGCCCGCGCCGTTGGGCCCGATCAGCACGACGGATTCCTGGGCATGGATGGTCAACGCCACGCCCCACAACGCCTGGATCTTGCCGTAGCCGGTGTCCAGGCCACTGGCGCGCAACAGTTCAGTGCTCATCGGGGGCTCCAAGAAATACTTCCACGACCTGCTTGTCCTTGACGGCCTGCGACAGCGGCCCCGAGAAAATATTCTTGCCGGCACTGAGGACGATCAGGCGATCGGTGACCTGATCGACGAAATCCATGAGGTGCTCGACGACGATCAGCGCCAGTCCGGCATTGGCCAGTTGCCGCAGCCGTGCCGCCACCTGTTCAAGTTCGGCGGGGTTCAGGCCCGCACCCAGTTCGTCCACACACAACAGCTTGGGTTGTGTGGCCAGGGCTCGGGCCAGGTCCAGCATTTTCTGCTGCGCGCTGGTGAGTTCGCTGGCCAGCCGGTCGGCGTGCGTGTCCAGTTCCAGGAACTCCATGAGGTGCTGAATGTCGCCTTGGCCGAACTTGCCGCCGCCGTATGTCACGGCCACGTCGATGTTCTGCCGCACCGTGAGCGACTTGAACGGCTTGGGGATCTGGAAACTGCGGTTGATACCCAGGCGCACGAGCTTGTGGGAAGCCAGCCCGCCGATGGATTGGCCCCGGTACGTGATGGACCCGCCGTCGGGCCGATATAGCCCGGTGATGACGTTGATGCATGTGGTCTTGCCCGAGCCATTGGGCCCGACCAGACCCAGGACTTCACCCGGGCGGACATCGAAGTTGGCCCCGCCCAGGGCCTGGAAACCGCCGAATTTTTTCACGAGCCCGGAAACGGCCAGCAGCGGCTCGGCGCTTGCGGGGATGTCGACGGGATCAAACAACATGGATCCCCCAGCGTCGCAAGAGTGAAGCCAGGCCGTTGGGAAGGAATAGCACCAATGCCATGATGAGAAGGCCGTATATCAGTTGGAAATATTGAGGGGTGGAGATCCCGATGTAGTTGTACAGCCCATAGAGCAGCACCACGCCCAGGATCGGACCCAGCACCGTGGCCACGCCGCCGAACAAGGCAAAGACGATGGCGAAGATGCTGAAGTCGGGGCTGAACACGTTATCGGGATAGAACACGGACACGTACCAGGCGAAGTTCGCGCCAATGAGGCCGGCGATGAGCGCCGAGAGCAGCCAGGCCACGGTGCGCGCGCGCACCACGTTGATGCCTGCCATGGCCGCGCTGATGGGATCGTCGCGCACAGCCTGCAATGCCAGACCGAAACGCGAATAGCGCAGGTACAGCACGCACCCCGTCGCGAACACCAGCACGGCGATGGCCGTGCCGTAGCTGAATGTCGGCGCGAAGATGCCCGACAGCGATACGCCATACGGCCCCTTGGTGATGGATTCCAGCGCGGGGTTGGAGACGATTTCAGCGATGGCCAGCGCCGCCGCCAGGTTGGCGATGGCGAAGTACGGGCCGGACAAACGGAGCATGGGCGTGAGCACCATACCGAAGATGACCGAAACCAACGCGCCCACCGCCATGGCGGCCATGGGACCGGCATGCAGATGCATGACGGCCAGGGCGAAGCCGTAGGCGCCCGCCCCGAAAAAGCCCACATACCCGAAGGGCAGGTACCCGGTGAAGCCGTAAATGATGTTCACGCCCTGCGCCAGGGCCAGGAAGACGATGAAGTTGAACAGCAACAACTGGTTCTTGTAGACCAACGGTGCGAAGGCCGCGATCAGGATCAGCGGAATCAGCACCAGCAGCGTATTGCGAAAAGATCTAGGCATGGCGCACCTTGCGTCCCAGCAGACCACTGGGGCGAACGAGAAGAATGGCGATCAGCAGCAGGTAGGGCAGCAGCCCCGCCCAGGAACTGAAGTACGTCTGCATGATCATGAGGGAAACGCCGTAGATCAGCCCGCCCAGGACCGTGCCTAGCGGGCTGCCCAGCGAGCCGACGATGATGACGGTGAAGGATTTGATGGTGAGGTCCACGCCGCTGGCCGGTGAAATGCCGCCGAGCATGAACGGTGCGAACGTGCCCGCCACCGCCGCCAGCCCCAGGCCGATGCCGAAGGCCAGGCCCGACACCTTGCCCACATCGATGCCGGTGGCCAGGGCTTCTTCGCGATGGACCATCACGGCGCGCGTGAGGCGTCCGATGCGGGTGTGGTACAGGTACAGGAACAGCAGCGCGACCGCGATGGCGCTGGCTATGGCGCTGCTGACCCACGCGGCGGGGAACGTCTGGCCCAGGATGGTGACCGGGTGCGAACCGCCCAGCGCATTGCCGGGGATCGACCGTTCTGTGGGGCCGGCCACCATGGTGGTGATGGATTCAATGACCTGTGAAAATCCGAAGAACAAGATGATGGACAGCATCTCCGGATCGGGCGATTTCAGCAGGCGCGGCACCAGCAGGTAGTACAGCGGGAAGCCGATGATGATGAAGATGATCAGGCTGCCGATGGCCGCCGCGATGGGATTGACGGTATAGGCGCCGTACAGGCCGCAGGCCGCCAGCGCGCCCAGCATGACGAAATCGCCGTGGGCCAGGTTGACGATGCGCATGACACCGAAGACCAGGTTCAGTCCCAGGCCCACCAGACTGAAGTACAGGCCGAACAGCAGTCCGGCCAGGATGGAATATTCAAGCATATCGCGAAGGGCTCGCTATGAGTGGCAATGCGATGGTGTTGCAGAGACATCGGCCCGCCATGTTCCCTCCCCAGGGCGGCATGGCGGGCGCTTGATGTACTGAACCAACTAAGACTGGCTGATTTTAATAGTGATTATTTGGCGGGGGCGGGGTACACCGGTTTACCAGTGGCCACATCCGTCGGGTACACGATCGAGAATTTCAACCCACCCTTGCCGTCCGGAACCAGTTGGCCCAGTGGCGTGATTTCCCCGATCTGGGCGCCGTCCTTGTCGAGCTCGAAAGTGCCGTCAAGGGTCTTGAGCTTGCCCGACAGGCTGAACACGGCTTCGCGCAGGTCGAGCTGCTTCATGCTCTTGGTGACTGCCAGGGCGTTCTGGATGACCAGGCCCGTGGTGTAGCCCGCCACGGAATTGAAGCCGAACGACACCTTGGTGTTTGGATAGGTCTTGTCCCAGGCCTTGTGGAATTCAGGCAGCGACATGCCGGATTCGACTTTGTACTGCACCACGGACGAAGGCGTGTAGGTGTAGACGTACTTCATGCCGTCCACGCCAACCGTCTTGAGCATGTGCTCGGTTTCGAGCCCGGGGTAGATGGCGAACAGCCACTTGAAGTGCGCGCCCGAGTCATGCAGGTTGCGCAGGAACGCCACGTCGTTGCCAGGGTAGCCCATCTGGATCACGGCATCGGGTTGCGCGGCGCGGATGCTGTTGAGCAGAACGGTGTAGTTCGAAGTGCTGGTGGGCACACCCTTGTCGTACACGATCTTGACCGGCGCATGCGCGTCGTTGATCATCTTGCGCACAGCGTTGGCCTGGGTGCCCGTGAAGTCGTTGGTCGCGTAGATCAGGGCGATGCGCTTGATACCCAGTTTCGGGCCTTCCTTGGTGAGGAAGTCGGCGATGTACTTGGGCCAGATGGTGGACACGGGGTCGGACATCAGGGCGATGTACTTGTTGTCGGGCGTGAAGAACGTGCCGCCGGTGCCGGTCTGGTCAAGCAGGAACATCTTGTGTTCACGCGCCAGGGGAACGGCCATGGACGTCAGCACCGAGCCGCTGTCGGCGACCAGGATGTCAACCTTGTCTTGCGTGATGAGCTGGTTGTACAGCGTGGCGGCGGTGGCGGTGTTGCTCTGGTCATCGTAGGCGATGAGCTTGATCGGGATACGCTTGCCGTAGGGCTTGACCATGACGCCGCCCTTGGCGTTTTCATCGGCGGCCCAGAGCTTGAGCCCCAGATGCACAGGCATGGAAATGGCCGCGAACGGCCCCGATGACGCATACAGGGTGCCAATCTTGATTTCCGAGGGCGCCGACGCAGCGGCGGCCAAGGCGGAAAACAAGAGTAGCGAACCTGCGATCAGGTAGGAAATGACTTTTCGCAACATGGGTTCGGTCTCCGATTGTTTTGAGCGAAGGCCCGCAGAGCATGGCCTATCGCCGACCATGTTAAACCTGCGACTCTTACGCCGGTCTGAATTCCGTAACCATGGTTTTCCCGGATTTTCGATCGAAGAAATACGAAGAAAAGCGAAACCGGCGAGTGATGGAGGTCATGGATCCGCCATCATCGTGACGACGAGCGCGGACAAAGAAAACCGGGCCCGAAGGCCCGATGTGGATACCGTGCTTGACCGAGGCCGGCGATGGCCCTGCAAAAAGGGCTGTCGCCGGCCGGGTTCGGCTACAGGACTCCTTGCCGAGTCGCTATAACCGCACCCGCGGACTTACTTCTTGCCAGCCAGGGCGCTCTTGGGGTTGAGGCTCTCGATATGGCCGCTCTCGGTGCCGGCCATCGGGTCGATGACGGCATTGATGAGTGTGGGCTTGCCCGACGCGATCGCTTCCCGCAATGCCTTGGTCAGGCTGGGGGTGTCGGTGATGTTGTGCCCCACGCCACCGAAGGCCTCGATCATCTTGTCGTAGCGCGAATTGGGTGTCAGACCCGTCGGCGAGACGGGGCTGCCTTCCGGGTCGCCGCGATAAATGCCATTGTTGTTGAAGATGATGGTGGTGATCGGAAGCTGGTAGCGGCAGACGGTTTCTATTTCCATGCCGTTGAACCCGAACGCGCTGTCGCCCACGATGGCCACGACGGGTTTGCCGGATTCGGTCGCCGCGGCGATGGAATAACCCAGACCGATGCCCATCACCCCCCACGTACCGCTGTCCAGGCGATGGCGGGGAACCTGCATATCGATGATGTTGCGTGCGTTGTCCAGCGTGTTGGCCCCGTCGTTCACCACATACACATCCGGACGCTCCGACAGGACATCCCGGATCGCGCGCAAGGCGCTGTGGTAGTTCATGGGGCTGGGTTCGGCCTTCAGGCGCGCAGCCATCTTGTCGGCGTTCTTCTGCTTGCGCTCGCCGATGTCCTTGAGCCATTGCGCGCCGGGCTTGACCTGCCCCGGCTTGAGCGCGGCGTTCAGCGCCCGCATCACCGACTTGATGTCGCCGACGACGGGCGCCATGATGGCACGGTTGCTGTCCATTTCCGTGGCCGCGATGTCGATCTGGATGATCTTCGTCTTTTCCGACCACAGTGGCGAGCGGCCGTGCGACAGCAGCCAATTCAGGCGCGCACCGATCACGACCACCACATCGGCGTTGCCGATGGCGAACGACCGCGCCGCCGCCGCCGACTGTTTGTGGGTGTCGGGCAGCAGGCCCTTCGCCATGGACATGGGCAGGTAGGGCACACCGGTGTTTTCGATGAACGACCGGATTTCCTGGTCGGCCTGCGAGTAGGCCGCGCCTTTGCCGAGAATGACGAGCGGACGTTCGGCGGTGGCCAGCACGTCGATCGCGTGTTGGATCGATTCCGGTGCCGGGATCATACGCGGCGCCGGATCGACGACCTTGATCAGTGATTTTCGGCCGGCTTCCGCGTCGATGGCCGCGCCCAGCACTTCGGCCGTCAAGTCGAGGTAGACCCCGCCCGGGCGTCCCGTCATCGCGGCGCGAATCGCGCGCGCGATACCGATGCCGATGTCCTGGGGACGATTGACGCGATAGACCGCCTTGGCATAGCGCCTGGCGGCATTCATCTGGTCGAGCTCTTCATAGTCGCCTTGTTCAAGGTCGACAATGTTCCGGTCGCTGGACCCGCTGATGAGAATCATGGGGAAGCAGTTGGTCGTGGCGTTCGCAAGCGCGACCAGGCCATTCAGGAAACCGGGTGCTGAAACGGTCATGCAGAT
>DASTNK010000062.1:0-4676 GCA_035720945.1 Burkholderiaceae bacterium | reverse complement strand
ACACCCCGGCATTGATCAAACTCAACATCACCGTGGTGAATCCGAATCCAATCAGCCCCAACCCGGCAGGGTTGGCTAGCTTGCTTTCTTCAGCCATGGAAGTCTCCTGTCTAAGACACTCAACCCCCCCTCTGTAGTGTGCTCATCATGCGCTCAACGGATAAACATTTCAAGCAAGGGCACGGCTGTAACATGACATTCAGCTGAACGTACCTGGCGCGAATGGTGCGCGTCGATGCGCGCGGTCGGCGCGGCCTGCGCGACCCAAACGAACCGCCATGTATGTATTGCCCGCATCAGTCGGGAGCACCGGTCACGCGGATGTCAAACGAGCCAGGGATGGGAGGCCAGCCAACGTCCCAACTCGTTGTCGTTGGCGACCCCCAGCTTGTTGAAGATGCTGGCCCGGTGGGTTTCCACGGAGCGTGGGCTGCAGGGCGGAACCAGTATGCGGGCGATCTCTTTGTTTGGCTGGCCCAGTCCGACCAGCAGGGCGACCTCCCGTTCGCGAGGCGTGAGCTCGCCCCAGTCGTGCAACGCGGCGCCACGGGCCCGCGCCTCGGCGAGCGCCAAGGGAAGTTTCTCCAGGAGCCGCTGGGTGTCCGGTTTCACCACCCAGTCATATGCGCCGTTGCGCATGGCCTCCAGGGCGGTGGGAATGTCGCCATGGCCGGACAAAAACAAGGCGACCAGCGGGCTGTGCGCGACACGCAACCGTTCGAGCACCTCCAGGCCGCTGACACCGCCCATACGCAGATCCAATATCACACAGCCGGGTTGGCGCATATCCACGGTATCCAGAAAACCCTCGCCGGACTCGAAAGACTGCACCGGCACGCCTTGAGAGAACAACAGCATCAACAGGGAACGGCGCAGCGCCTCATCGTCGTCCACCACATACAGCGTCAGGGGCGCGTCTTTCATGATTTGATCGGCAGAGTGAAGGTGAAGTCGGCGCCGCCTTGCGGACGGTTGATGACGGTCATGCGGCCGCCATGCGCTTCGATGATGGTGCGGCAAATATTGAGACCCAGCCCGAGACCGTCGGCGCGTGTGCTGAAGAACGGCATGAACACTTGCTCCATCTGGTCGATGGGTACGCCCGGTCCGTGGTCGGCCACCGATACTTCCATGGCGGATCCGGCCAGTCGCGTGGAAAGCTCGATACGTCGCAGAGGGGGGCGCGTATCCCGCATGGCCTGTGCCGCGTTCTGGATCAGATTGACCACGACTTGCTCCAGCAACACCCGGTCTCCGCTAATGAGCGGCAAGTCCGCCGCCAATGAGGTCTGCACCGTGACGCGGTCGCGTCGCAGTGCGGGCTGCAGCAGTGCCAGCGCATGCGTGGCCAACTCGTTGATGGCCAGCGTTTCGTGGCTGGCCTGCACCGGATTGATGAAGGCTCGCGCACGCTTGACGATGTCGCTTGCCCGTGTCGCCTGTTGAACGATCTCGTCCAGGGCCGTCACCAGCATACCGGGTTGGTCATGCCCGACCATGGCGCGCGCGGCCACCGCGAAATTGGACAAGGCCATCAACGGCTGGTTGAGCTCGTGCGCCAAGGTTGAGGCCATTTCCCCCACGCTTGCCAGACGCGCGCTCAGTTGTAGCCGGCGTTCTTGCTCGTGCTGGCGGGCCTCGGTCTGCTTCTGCTCCGTGATGTCCACGATGGAGCTCATCCAGCCGCGATGCGCGTCTTGCGCATCGATCAGCGGCGCGGTGTAGACCATGGCGAGCACCTCATGGCCATCGCGGTGGCGGAAACGGGCCTCGTAGCCATGCGCCGCCACATCGCCCTGTGCCGGATCATTCTCGTGCGCGAGTTGATCGACGTCATCCGGATGCCAGTATGGATAGGGAGGCAGGCTGCCCAGCAGTTCCTCCTGGCGGTAGCCGACCATCTCGCACAGTGCCGGGTTCACATAAATGATGTGGCCGTGCGGATCGTGCGCGTGCATGCCGACCAGCAGGGAGTCTTCCATCGACTTGCGGAAGGCCTCCGCTTCCCGCAGCTCCCGGGTGCGTTCCTCGACGCGCCGCTCCAGCTCGATGCGGGCTTGCCGCTGCTCGGCGTAGCGCTTTTCGCGCAGGCGCCAGTACAGCAGGCCGAGCAGCAGCAGGGCGGCGATCAGCGTGGCGATGGCCTGGGCTTTCTGCCGCGCGCGGCGCACGGTATCGAGATCGCTGGTCACGGTCAGGGTCCAGCCCAGCTTTGGCAGTTTCGTTTGCAGCGCAAGAAAGTCTTTTCTTCTATTGTCCAGGCGGGTTTGCAGACGCAGGCCCGGCATGTCGGCGTCACGCTCGATGCGCCAGGGCACGCGGTCGTAGTGGTCCCGTGCGCCGTACTGGCTGTGCTCGCGCAGCCATTCCAGATCACCGCTTCCGAGGGTGTGGCCGGTGTGGTAGAGCCACGCGGGCACCGAACTCAGGAACACGATGCCCCGGCCGTCCTGCAGCACGACCGGATCGACGGCGTGCGACCAGGCCTGCTCGAGCCATTCCATGCTCAGCTTCACGGTCACCACACCGATGACGCGGCCCGCGTCGCGCACCGGCTCGGCGATGAACAGGCCGGGTACCCCGGTCGTCAGGCCAATGCCATAGAACAAGCCGCGCCGCCCCTGCAACGCATCCTCGAAATAAGGACGCCGGCTGTACGATTGGCCGACGAAACTCGCCTGGGTGTTCCAGTTGCTGGCGGCCAGCGTCAGCCCCTGGGTATCGATCACGTACAGATCCTCCGCCCCCGTGCGCCGTTGCAGGTTGGCCAGATAGCGGTTCACTTTGTCGACCAGCGCGTGGTCGGTCGGCTGCGACAGCAGATTCCGCAACGCCGGATGGAGGGCGGCCACATAGGGCAGGTCGTCGTATTTCTCGACCACGCCGCGCAGGGCGAGGACATACGCCTCGGAGGCCTGGTGCAGCGTGGCCGCCTTGAGCTTCAGCTCCTGGCCCTGCGACCAGCGGCCGACAGCCAGGATCAGCGCCAGGCAGGCCAGAGCGGCAAGGCCCCAGCGCCAATGGCGTAATAGAGGAAATCGGGCGGTCGGCGTCATGAACGTATCGGCACTCCGTTGGCAACGATAGCACGGCCGCCGCGGCCGACGGCGCCGTCCGTCTACGTAGTTTTACAGAGACGCGGGGGGTGGAATGCCCCGATGTGCGGAGCGTGTGGGCGGCGGATACTCCAGCCACAACATCCGGTGGCTGATATCACGGCCACCAAGCCGCCCCCCGGACACACGCGGGGCCTTCCCCCAACACACATCAGGAGACACGCCGCGCGGCACGGTGCCCGAGGCGAGCCCAAGGAGTTCTTGCATGTCTGTCGTCGCACCCGGCCTCACCGGCCAACCCCAGGCCCTTGGCACCCCGGAAAACAGCCCTTCGACGGGCAAGGTCGTCAAATCCATTCTCGCCGCGTCCAGTGGCAACCTGGTTGAATGGTTCGATTTCTACACCTACGCTTTCTTCAGTGTGTATTTCGCCGAGCAGTTCTTCGCCGGCGTGGGGCAGACGGCCGCCTATATGCAGGCGGCCGGCGTTTTCTTCATCGGTTTTCTCATGCGGCCGATAGGCGGTTATCTGTTCGGGCGCATGTCGGACCGCTACGGCCGCAAGCGCGCCATGGTGGTCTCCATCGTCATGATGGGCTTCGGTTCGCTTGGGCTCGCTGTCCTGCCGACCGCCGCCACCGTGGGCAGCTTCGCGCCGGTGCTGCTCATCCTCATGCGATGCATCCAGGGCATATCGGTGGGCGGTGAATATGGCTCCACCGCCACGTACATGTCGGAAATCGCGCCGCGCGGCCGCCGAGGCTTTTTCTCATCCTTCCAATACGTGACGCTCATAGGTGGCCAGCTTCTGGCCAGCCTGCTCGCGGTCATCATGACGCACGTGCTGGGCGGAGATCAGATCACGGCCGGTTGGTGGCGGCTTCCTTTTGTCGTTGGCGCCGTGGCCGCGCTGGTCTCGTTGTGGCTGCGCTCGGGCCTGGAAGAAACCACGACCAGCAAGGACCGGACACACAGGGGATCGGGCTCGTTCGCCGAAGTGTTGCGTTACCCGCGCGCGTTCTGGGTCGTGCTGGGCATCACCTGCATCGGTTCGCTGTCGTTCTACGTTTTCACGACCTACATGCAGAAATACCTGATCAACACCGGCGGCCTGAACAAAGGCCTGGTCGCCGAGATCATGACTGTCTGCCTGTTTGTGTTCATGCTGCTGCAGCCCCTGGTTGGCATGATCTCCGACCGCATCGGCCGCAAGAACTCCATGCTTATCTTCGCCCTTGGCATGATCATCCTGCCTGTGCCGCTGCTGTCTGAAATCGGCACGCATCAGAATCCGGTAACCGTGGGTCTGCTCATTCTGTTGGCGATGGTCGTTCTGAGTTTCTACACGTCGATCTCCGGGATCGTGAAGTCCGAGATGTTCCCCGCCCACGTGCGCGGCCTGGGCGTCGGCTTCACCTACGCCATTGGTAATTCACTGTTCGGCGGGTCGGCCTCGTATGTTGCGCTGTACATGAAGAATCAGGGTATCGGCGGCGTGTTTCCGTGGTATGTGGTGATCATCGCCGCCCTGGGGTTGATCGCAATCATCGCGATGCACGACAGCCGGCACCATTCCACGCTGGACAACCCGGACAGCAGCGCCTATGGGCGGTGAGGGGG
>DASTNK010000061.1:0-33013 GCA_035720945.1 Burkholderiaceae bacterium | reverse complement strand
TTCCTTTGTGTGGTGAGCGCAGACAGCGCTTCGTCCGGGTCGTCGTATTTTTACACTCTTTGGCCGGTCAGAGCGTGGCGGTTCCGCGGAAATGCGTTAACCTGATTCTGCGTAAGGGTATCAGGCCGTGGAGGTGCGCGTGTTGGTACCATTTCCGTGATGTCGTTTTAAAAGGGAGCGGCATTCTTCGCGCGGGGGCGCGACGCATTCATTCCTCATGTAAAGCATCAAGCAACAGTTCCCATCGGTTCGCCTCTTTTGCAGCGGAAGGTGGCGTATCGCACGTCAGCGCGTCCGTGTGGCCGGGCGGAGGTGCGTCGTGGGGTGGGAAAGAGGCCTTCCGATCTCGTCGGGGTAGTCATGGACACCATCACCATACTTCTATTGACCTTCATCATTTCGGTGACAGGTCTGTTCATTTTCATCTGGTCGCTGCGCCACCAGGTTTTCGATCCCAATCCTGCCGGAGCCCGTGTCATTTTCTCGGAAGGGGAGATCGGGCACGTCGAAGAGCCGGCCCTGACCGCCGCGCAGCGCAAGTCGCTGCAGGAGGCGGTCGGCATCCCAGCCACGGATCCGGCGCGTGACGAGCGCCTGCGCGTCGAACTGGAAGAACGCTTGCAGGCGGATAAATCCACGTCCTTCGTGGCGTTCGTCTTTTTGTCCTGCGCCATCGTGTGGCTGGTCTTCGCCTCGTTCGCGGGGCTGATCAGTTCGATCAAACTACATTCCCCTGAATTTCTCACGCAATATGCGTGGCTGACGTTCGGCCGCATCCGCACATTGCACCTGAACGCGGTCGCCTATGGCTGGGCGCCCATGTCGGCCTTTGGCGTCGTCATGTGGGCGTTGCCGCGCGTGCTCAAGACGGAGCTGGTCGGCGGGCGCTTTGCGGTGCTGGGCGCGATGTTGTGGAACGCGGGCCTGATCGCCGGGCTGGGCAGCATCGCGGCCGGTTTCAACGATGGCCTGGAGTGGCTGGAAATCCCCTGGCAGGTCAGCATCCTGCTCGTGGTGGGCGGCGCGCTCATCGGCCTGCCGCTGGTCTACACGCTGCAAAACCGGAAAGTCGACCATTTGTATGTGTCGGTCTGGTATTGGGGGGCCGCGTTGTTCTGGTTCCCGGTCCTGTACCTGGTGGCCAAGATCCCCGGCCTGCACTTCGGGGTGGAGCAGGCCACCATGAACTGGTGGTTCGGCCACAATGTGCTCGGGCTGTACTACACGCCCATCGCCCTGGGCACGATCTATTATTTCCTGCCCAAGATCATCGGCCGGCCCATCCAGTCCTACAACCTGTCGCTGATCGGGTTCTGGGCGCTGGCGTTCTTTTATGGCCAGGTGGGCGGACACCATCTGGAGGGTGGGCCGGTTCCGGGCTGGCTGGTGACGCTATCCATTGTGCAGAGCATGATGATGCTGATCCCGGTCATCGCGTTCTCGGTGAACCAGCACCTGACAATGCGTGGCCATTTCAAGACGTTGATCTACTCCCCGACGCTGCGGTTCATCGTGCTGGGCGGCATGATGTACACGCTCAGTTCGGTGGAGGGTTCATTCGAGGCCCTGCGGTCGATCAACACTGTCACCCATTTCACGCATTTCACGGTGGCGCACGCGCATCTGGGGCTGTATGGGTTCGTGACGCTGGTCATGTTCGGTGCCATTTACTTCGTGATGCCACGCGTGATGTCCTGGGAATGGCCATACCCCAAGCTTGTCGCAGCGCATTTCTGGCTGGTCGTCACGGGGTTTTCCATTTATTTCATCGGCCTGTCCATCGGCGGCATTCTGCAGGGCCTGGACATGCTCGATCCTTCCAAGCCGTTCATGGATTCGGTGCGCGTGACGATTCCTTACCTCGAGTCGCGTACCGTCGGTGGCTCGCTGATGACGCTTGGCCATCTTGTGTTCGCGTTCCATTTTGTGGCCATGGCGCTGCGTCACGGCCCGTCACGCATCGGACCGGCCCTGTTCCATAAACGCAAGGCGCCCGCCGCCGCTATGGTGGAGGCCTGATCATGGAAAGCGAAGTCAAACTGCTCAGTGGCGCCATGGTTACCCTGGCGCTGGCCACGGCCACACTGGTCGTCGTGCCTTACATGCGGCTCTCGCACGTCAAACCGGCCGAGGGTCTGAAGCCGTACACGGCGGCGCAGCTTCGTGGGCGCAATGTGTATATCGCGAACGGTTGCGTGTACTGCCATAGCCAGCAGCCGCGCAGCCAGTCGCAGACACCCGCCGATTTCAAGCGCGGGTGGGGGCGGCCCGGGGTGGCTGGCGACTATTACTACGACAACCCGCATCTGCTCGGCACCATGCGCACGGGCCCCGATCTGTTCAATATCGGGGCCCGGCAACCCAGTGCCGACTGGAATCTGGGCCACCTCTATGAGCCCCGGGCGTACGTGCCCGGCAGCATCATGCCTTCGTTTCCTTTTCTGTTCGAAGTCAAGGACAAGGCCGACAAGGGCGATCGAGTGGTGACTCTCCCGCCGAATTATGCCCCGGTGGGCAAGGTCGTGGTCGCGAAACCCGAGGCGCTGGATCTGGTCCAGTATCTGCTGGGGCTCAACCACACGTATCCGATCAAGAACGTGCCGGCGAATCTGGGGAAATAGTGGATGCGCCATGCGCGCGCCGGTGCATCGGCGGCGTGGCGATGGAGAAGAACGAATGTCAGACAACAACGCACCGACGGAATCGACGCGGGCCCAGCGGCGTGAAATGCCAGAGCCCTTCGAGAGCAACAATCCAGTCCCCTGGTACGTGATCGTCCTGCTGGCGGGGCTGTTCATCTGGGCCGTGGGCTACATTTGGCTGAACTACAGCGACGAGCCCTCCGCCATGGGAGACCACCGTGTCGCGGCCGACTTCGCCGTGGCCAAGGCGGGCGCGGGCGGCGCTGTCAATGGCGCCCAGCTCTATACCTCGCATTGCCTGGCTTGCCATCAGGCCACGGGCCAGGGCTTGCCGGGCGTGTTTCCGCCGTTGGCGGGATCCGAATGGGTTGACGGCAAGGCGTCCACCATGATCCAGATCGTTCTACACGGCATCAATGGCTCGTTGACCGTGAAAGGGGCCACTTACAAGGGGCAGATGCCGACGTTCAAGGATCAGCTCAGCGACGCCGAGATCGCCGCCGTCATCAGCCACGTGCGCACCAGCTTTGGCAATTCCGCGGGCAAGGTCACCGTGGACGAAGTCAAGGCCGAGCGCGCCAAGACCAAGGACCATACGGCGCCGTGGAACGGGAATCCCGAGCTGGACAAGCTCAAATAGCGCGCGACCGCAGATCTCTGCGGCTGGTCGTCGCGCTGTCGCTGGTATGTGCCATCGGGCTGGGGGCGATCGGTGTTGCCACCGATGGCTATGCGGTGGTCACCACCGAGGCGGCGCGACGGTTGTCGATCGCGGCGCACCCCAGGTCGCTGCCTGACGTCGCGCTGGCCAATGGGTCCGCCGTGGGCGGCTCGTTGCATGGGCTGTTGCGCCAAGATGGCCGCGTGGCGATCGTGGATTTCATCTATACCCGCTGTTTTTCCCTATGCCTGGCCATGGGGTCGGAATTCCAGCAACTGCAGGACACCATAGAGCGTCGGGGGTTGGCCGACCGCGTCCGCCTGATCAGCATCAGTTTCGATCCCGCCGATACGCCGGATGACTTGGCGCGCTATGCGCGGGATCTGCACGCCGATCCGACTGTGTGGCGGTTCTATGGGGCGCCGACTCGAGCCGGCCTCGAGATCTTGCTGCGCGCGTTCGGCGTGGTCGTTGTGCCGGCCCCTCTGGGGCAATTCGTGCACAACGCGGCCTACCATGTCATCACGCCCGATGGGCGTTTGACGCGGGTGGTGGATTATGGCGCGTCCGGTGAGGCTTTGCGTTTCGCTGCGGGTGAGGCTGCTCAAAGGGTTCTTGAGCGCGCGCCGGTGCGGACGGAGTCGAAACAGGGGTGGGGGGTGCCGGCGAGGCCGGCGCAGGGCGGGGTGAAGCCGTGATTGCCGCAAACCACTTCGGGTCGCTTTCGTCGCGACGCTTCGTGTGCATCGCGCTTTCCGTGATGCTGCTTCTCGTGGCGATCATCCTGCGGCACCCCCTGACCAGAACCATGGCGTTGCATATGCTCGTGCATATCCCCCTGGTCGTTGCGGCTGGCGCGCTGGCTGCGCGGGGGCTTGAATCTCACGGCCGAAATCGGCCGACCGGCCCGGCATCGAAGGCTTTGGCCGTGTATCGCCGGTTCGATGAGTACGGTGTGCCGGGGTTGTTGCTGGCGAGTTTCGCCGGCGCGTTCTGGATGATTCCCCGGGCGCTCGACGAAGTGCTGTCGTCGCCGTATGCGGATGCGTGGAAGTTCATCTCGCTGTTTGCCATCGGGCTGGTGCTGCGCGACGCCCTGGCGCGGGCCAAGCCTGTCATTCGACTGTTCTTTCTCGGGAACTTTTGCTGGATGGCGGCGGTGGTGGGCATTGTGTATCAGAACATCCCATCGCGACTGTGCAACTTTTACCTGGCCAGTGATCAGCAGGTCGCCGGGATGGGGCTGGTGGCGCTGTCCGTGCTTCTGCCACTGGCGTGGTTGTTGGCCGCGTGGCGGCGCGTGCGCGTGTTCTTGCGCGATACCTGATGCGGGCGCGGGAGAAGCGGGACAGCCGGAGGACGGGTCATCGGCCTGACCCGGCCCGGGCCTTCAGGTGTGCCGCCGAGCGGCCCAGGTCTTATACTTGACTTGTTGGCGCGCCATGCCGGATCCGATGTCGATGATCCGGGCATGGCCGGCGGGAATACATTTATGTCAAACGAATCGATACCTTTCAGGCGGGAAAACCTTCCCGATCGGCTTCTGGCCGAGGCGGACCGCGCGTTGCGGGTGTTGGGGGGTGTTGCGCGCGCTCAGCGGGGAAACCCGGCTGGGCGGCCGGAGGCGCATGAAAGCCTCTCGCCGTCCGATCAGCGCCATGCGGCGGCTCTGATGCGTGTCAATCATGTGGGAGAGGTCTGCGCCCAGGCGCTGTACCGGGGCCAATCCCTGTTCTGTCGCGATGCCGAGGTTCGCGGTGTGCTGGCTCGGGCCGCGTCGGAAGAGGTCGATCATCTGGCGTGGTGCCGTGATCGACTGGGCGAACTGCACAGCCGGCCCAGTTATCTGAACCCGTTGTGGTATGCGGGCGCGTTCGCGCTGGGTACGCTGGCCGGGCGCGCCGGGGTGGGGCGGAATCTCGGGTTCATGGCCGAAACCGAAGCCCAGGTCGAACATCACCTGGATTCCCACCTGGTACGGCTGCCCGCCGACGACAAGCGTTCGCGCCGGATCGTGGAGCAGATGCGCGATGACGAGGCGGGCCACGGCGATACCGCCCGCCGCCATGGGGCGGGCCCTTTGCCGGCGCCCGTGCGGCTGTCCATGAAATGCATGGCCAAAATCATGACGACGACGGCCTACTGGCTCTGACAGGCAGTCCAGCGTGGCAAAAGATTACTGCGGGATGTTGTAACGAAGTACAATCCGGGAGAACCCGGTCATTGCCTGGCGCTCCTGGGAGGGGCGTCAGGAACAACACAGAGGGCGGAGTGCGAAAAAGCCACAAGCAACGGAATTTGCAATTTTTTTCGATCTCTACCTTGCAACGCACAAAAAGTCTTTATATAATTTGCTTATCGGATGTCGAAACGTGATTGCAGCGGGAAAACCCCAATCACCGGCCTCGAACCCCAGGGTTCTCGTAGCGCGACATGCCAAGGTTGTCTCCTCCACCCTCCTCCTTTGGTGGATTTAGCCCGGGATCTTTGGATCTCGGGCTTTTTTTTTGTATTTCTTGTGAGAGCTTCCTTATCCATGCAGAATCCGTAGGGGTTCCGCACAGATGGTTGTGGCGTCACGTTGTTGACCGTTCCCTCAACGGCTCCCCGATTCGCGGGCCGGCTTGTCGGAAGTGGGTGTCAGGATTTCCTTGCGATGTTCGCCATCCGGCGACATCATGTCTTGTTGCACCTTTTTTTCGGGTTTTCCCTGAATATGTTACCGGTTCGGCCGATAATATCCATCAATCACCATTTGCACTTGGAGGCTCTGTGACGCCACCCCAGGTCTGGAGTTCGTTCTCCTGGCTATATATCTGTATTGTCGCATTCCTGGTGGGCGGTCTGATCGTTGTTTCCGAACGCTGGCATGGCCGGTTCACCGGCGACAATGATCTGCACAAGCCTCAGGCATCGCACGCGCGCGCCGCGCCGCGTGTGGGGGGGCTTGCCGTCGTCGCGGGCAGCCTGGCGGGCTTGCTGGTGCTGGGGCCCAGCAACATGACACTGACTTGGCTGTGGCCCGTCCTGTTCATCGCCGCGATGCCGGTCTTCGTGGCGGGTTTGCTCGAAGACATCACCAAGGACATCGGCTCCGGCAAACGCCTGCTGGCCGCGTTCGTGTCGGCGGCCATCGCCTGGTGGCTGTTGGGCGGGGTGTCGCGCGTGGGGTTCTCGGGCGTGGACTGGCTGCTGTCTTTCTGGCCGGTGTCGCTGATCTTCACGATGGTGGCGGTGGGCGGTTGCACACATGCGCTGAACATCATCGATGGCATGAACGGTCTGGCGGGCATGATCGCCACGCTGATGTCGCTGTCGCTGGCCTTGGTCGCCTTGCAGGTGCAGGATATTCCCATTTTTTTGATCGCCGCCGCGCTGGCGTCCGCCACACTGGGCTTCCTGGTCTGGAATTTTCCGTTCGGGCGCGTCTTCCTGGGTGATGGGGGCGCGTATTTCGTGGGCTTCATCCTGGCCGAACTGGCGGTGCAACTGGTGGTGCGCAACCCCAGCGTGTCGCCGTTCTATGCACTGGCCGTGTTGTTCTACCCCGTATTCGAGACGTTGTTCTCCATCTGGCGCCGCCGCTTCAAACGCGGGGTACCGGTCGATCAGCCGGATGCGCTGCATCTTCATCAACTCGTTTTCCGTCGCCTGGTGCGGGTGACCTTTAGCCGTGACCGGCGCCACGCCCTGCCGGCGCTGTGCAACGCCATGACCTCGCCCTATCTGTGGGTGCTGGCGCTGATCGGGCTGGTGCCCGCCACCATCTGGTGGGACAACACCTGGATGCTATGCGCCAGCCTGGTCGTGTTTTCGGCCGCATACATCTGGCTATACGTCCGGCTGGTGACCTGGCGCCGTCCATCCTGGTTGTTATTACCCTCCTTGGGGCGCGATAATCGCCACAAGTGAAAACCGGAGCATGGCACGGGTGTGCCGGCCGCTCCTTCCCTCAAGTTCGCAGGAGATCCATGTTGCAGATCCAAGATGTCAAATTGGCGGTGGTTGGTTTGGGGTATGTCGGCCTGCCGCTGGCGGTTGAATTCGGCAAGAAGCGTTCCGTTCTCGGTTTCGACATCAATTCGAACCGGGTGGCCGAGCTCAAGCAGGGAAGGGATCACACGCTGGAAGTCGAACCCGCGGAGCTGGCACAGGCTGCGCAACTGTCGTTCAGCGACGATCCGTCGCAGCTTGCGCAGGCCAACGTGTTCATCGTCACGGTGCCCACGCCCATCGACGAATACAAGCAGCCTGATCTGACGCCGCTGGTGCGTGCGAGCGAGACCATCGGCAAGGTGCTCAAGCGTGGCGACATCGTCATCTACGAATCCACCGTGTATCCCGGCGCGACCGAAGAGGTCTGCGTGCCGGTGCTCGAGCGCGTGTCGGGCCTGCGCTTCAATGATGAGTTCCACGCGGGCTACAGCCCCGAGCGCATCAACCCGGGCGACAAGTCCCACCGCGTGAGCACCATCAAGAAGGTCACCTCCGGCTCCACGCCCGAAGTGGCGGATCTGGTCGATGCGCTGTACAAGCAGATCATCACGGCCGGCACGCACAAGGCGCCGTCGATCCGCGTGGCCGAGGCCGCCAAGGTCATCGAGAACACGCAGCGCGACGTGAACATCGCGCTGATCAACGAACTGGCCCTCATCTTCAACAAGATGGGCATCGACACCCTGGCGGTGCTCGAGGCGGCGGGCACCAAATGGAACTTCCTGCCGTTCCGTCCGGGCCTGGTCGGCGGGCACTGCATCGGTGTGGACCCGTACTACCTCACGCACAAGGCGCAGGCCATCGGCTACCACCCGGAGGTCATCCTGGCCGGGCGCCGGCTCAACGACTCCATGGGCGGGTACGTGGCGGCCCAGCTGGTCAAGGCCATGACCAAACGCAGCATCCAGGTGCGCGAGTCGCGGGTGCTGGTCATGGGATTGACGTTCAAGGAGAACTGCCCCGACCTGCGCAACACGCGGGTGGTGGACATCGTGCGGGAGCTGGGCGAGTACAACGTGCGGGTGGACGTCTACGATCCGTGGATCGACGCCGACGAGGCCGAGCACGAGTACGGCATCCGGCCGGTGGCGGCGCCCGAGTCGCACGCCTACGACGGCATCGTGGTGGCGGTGGCGCATCATCAGTTCGCTGCCATGGGGGCGCAGGCCATTCACGCGCTGGGCAAACCCGAGCACGTGCTCTACGACCTGAAGTACGTGTTCGACGCGGCCGACGCCGATCTGCGTCTGTGATCGCCAAGTGTGCTGTTAGGTTGATCCGTGCATTCAAATTCGGTTTGACCAAACAGCACACTAGGCAGGCATAAAAGGGTTTGTTGACATGAGTACTCGTTACCAGGAAGTAGTCGCCGGATTGCAGGCGGCTCCTCGAACATGGCTGGTCACCGGCTGTGCGGGCTTCATTGGCTCGAATCTGCTCGAAACGCTTCTGCTCATGGGGCAGAAGGTCGTGGGGTTGGATAATTTCTCCACCGGCTATCAGCATAATCTCGACGAGGTGCGGAAGACGGTGTCGGCGGCGCAATGGGGGAATTTCACCTTCCATAAAGGCGACATCCGCGATCTCGACGCCTGCCGCGCGGCCATGCCGGGGGTCGACTACGTGCTGCACCAGGCGGCACTGGGGTCGGTCCCGCGTTCACTGGCGGATCCCATCACCACCAACGACGTGAACATCGCTGGCTTTCTGAACATGCTGGTGGCCGCGCGCGATGCCAAGGTGAAGTCGTTCGTCTATGCGGCGTCCAGCTCCACCTATGGCGATCATCCCGGCTTGCCCAAGGTCGAGGACCAGATCGGCCGGCCGCTTTCGCCGTATGCGATCACGAAGTATGTCAACGAACTGTATGCCGACATCTTCGCTCGTTCGTACAATTTCGGCAGCATCGGCTTGCGTTACTTCAATGTGTTCGGCAAGCGCCAGGACCCGGACGGCGCGTATGCGGCCGTGATTCCAAAATGGGTGGCGGCCATGATCCGCGGTGAGGACGTTGTCGTGAATGGTGATGGCGAGACCAGCCGGGATTTCTGCTACGTCGAGAACGCCGTGCAGGCCAACATCCTGGCGGCACTGGCCCAGCCCGATGGCGTCAACCAGGTCTATAACGTGGCGTTCAATGCGCGCACGAGCCTGAACCAGCTTTTCGAGTATCTGGCCCAGGCGCTGGCCAACAACGGCATCGTGTACGACAAACCGCCCATCCACGGTGATTTCCGCGCGGGCGACGTGCGGCATTCGCAAGCCGACATCAGCAAGGCCAAGCGTCTGCTCGGCTACGAGCCCATGCACAGCATCGTGCAAGGGCTCGAAGTCGCCATGCCGTGGTACACGCAGTTCCTGCGTTGACTTGAAAACCCTCGCACGGCGCCTTTCCACCCTGCATTCCGACCACCGACGCATCGCCCGGGGGGCGGCGCGTGTCGCTTTCTTCCTGCTTTTAGGCAAGTTCGCGGGAGCGGCCAAGGAAATGGCGGTGGCGTACCGCTATGGTGTCAGCAACGCCACCGATGCCTATCAGTTCACCATGACCATGGCGAACTGGCTCCCCGTGACCATCGTGGGGGTGCTGGCGGTCGTGCTGATTCCGGTTCTGGTGCGTGTCCGCTATGGGGACAAGGCCGACTGGTCCCGGTTCGTGGGCGAGCTGCAAGGCTGGGTGATGGTGCTGGGGGTGGTGCTGGCCGTGCTCATTTATGCGCTTTGGCCTTATGTCCTGGATGTGGCGGGTCATGGCTTGACGGACGAGGCGCGGCGCATGAGCCGCGAACTGACCCTGGCGTTCGCCCCGGCGGCCTTCCTGACCTTGATGACCGGGATCAGCGGTGCGCGGCTGCGCGCGCATGAGCGCCACATCAACACGCTGCTCGACAGCGTGCCGGCGCTCTCCATTCTCGTCCTGGTGCTGCTGGCGGGCTCGGTGCGTGACGTGGGGCCGCTGTTGTGGGGGACGCTGGTTGGCTACCTGGTCCAGTCAGTGTGGCTGTTCTGGCTGGCGTCACGGGCGGATGGCTTCCGCGGCCGACCCCGGTTGACCTGTCGCTCCGAACGCTGGCCCGACCTGACGCGCGCTGCCGGGGTGATGCTGATCGGCCAGGTGGCCATGAGTTTCGTGGGGCCCATCGACCAGTACACGGCGGCCACCCTGGGTTCCAATGCGAACGCCACCTTGGGCTATGCGGCGCGCCTGCTGTCGTTGGTGCTGGGCATCGGCGCGGCGTCTGTCGGGCGCGCGGCCTTGCCTGTGCTGGCCGATATCCAGGGGCGCGGTGATGCGCATCATGCCCGCGCCATGGCGTTGAAGTGGTCGGCGCTGATGCTGCTGGCCGGGGCGCTGGCCGCGCTGGTGGGCTGGTTGCTGGCACCCTGGGGGGTGGCGCTGTTGTTCCAGCGCGGCGCGTTCACGGCCCAGAACACGCAGGTGGTGGCGCATGTGTTGCGCTGGGGGTTGTTGCAATTGCCGTTCTATTTTGGCGTGTTGATCCTGGTGCAGCTACTGGCCAGCCAGAATCGTTATGCCATCATGGCGGCCATCGCCGTGGCCAATTTTGTTCTGAAAGCTATCATGAATTACGTGCTGGCGCCCTCGATGGGTGCGGCCGGCATCATGTTGGCCACGAGCGTCATGTACGCGCTATCGTACAGTTGTTATGTGGTCGTCGTGCTGCGTCTGCCGGCGGTGTCCGGCGGGAAGGCGGCATCCGGTTCGACGCACCGTCCTCATTGATCTTTTCCGTGTGAATTCTCGCGGCTGCAAGCATGGTCTCGAAAGCCTCTTCCGTCTCCCGCCATTTGATGATCGTCATCCACTCGCTCCAGGGGGGCGGTGCCGAGCGTGTGGCCGCCGATCTGGGTGCGCATTGGGTGTCGCGCGGCTATCGGGTGACCGTGGTCACGCAGACTGGTGCCGAAGGTGACGCCTATGCGTTGCATCCGGACGTTCGGCGTGTGGTGCTGGGCACGGCTGGCGGCAGCCCGGGGCGGATCCGGGGGCTGCTGGCGAATCTGCGGCGGGTGTTCCGGTTGCGCCGCCTCATTCGTCGCGAGCGCCCCGATATCGTCCTGGGCATGATGACCACGTCGTCGGTGCTGGCGGTGATCGCGGCGCGCAGGTTGCCGTGCCGTGTCATCGCCACGGAACACACTCATCCGCCATCCCAGAGTCTGCCGCCCATGTGGCTGCGCCTGCGCTGCTGGGCCTATCCCCGGGCGGCGGCCGTGGTGGCGCTCACCAAGGGAACGGCAGCGTGGATAGAACGCAACGTGCCGGGTTCGCGGCTGTCGGTCATTCCCAATGCCGTGCGCTGGCCGCTCGATCCGGCTGAGCCCATGCTGGCCGTTCCCGATCGCGCGGGTCGTCATCGCCTGCTGGCGGTGGGGCGCCTGCACCCGCAAAAGGGGTTCGATCTGCTGATTCGCGCGTTCGCATCCATTGCGGCGCTTTTCCCCGACTGGGATCTCGTCATTCTGGGGGAGGGGACGCAACGCGACGTGCTGCAAAGCCAGGTCCACGCGTCCGGCCTGTCCGATCGCGTCAGCCTGCCTGGTCGGGCTGGCAACGTCGGCCAGTGGTATGAGTCGTCGGACCTGTACGTGCTCAGTTCGCGTGTCGAGGGGTTGTCGAACACTTTGCTGGAGTCGATGGCCAGCGGTCTCGCGGCGGTTGCCTTCGATTGCGAGACCGGGCCGCGCGAAGTCGTGCGAGACGGCATCGACGGCGTGCTGGTGCGGCCGGCCGAGGATTGGGAGGCGCTGGCCGCCCATCTGTCCAACCTGATGGCCCATCCCGATTTGCGCGCGGCCTACGCGCGGCGCGCGACCGATGTCCGCGACCGGTTTTCCACGGCCCGTGTCATGGCCATGTGGCATCATGTCTTCGAAGGTGATCGAGACCACCGGTCCACTGTGGCCGGGGGCGGGGAGTAAGCGGGAAATGTGTGGAATAGTCGGCGTATGGGGTGAATTGCCGGATCGGCGCGCGGTCATCGAACGCGGTTGCGCGGCCATCTTCCATCGTGGCCCCGATAGCCGCGGCTATTGGGAAGACCGCGAGGCCGAGCTCGGCCTTGGTCATGTTCGTCTGGCCATCCAGGACCTGTCCGACGCCGGGCACCAGCCCATGGTGTCGGCTTCCGGGCGTTTCGTGCTGGTGCTCAACGGTGAGATCTACAATCATCTCGACTTGCGCGACAGATTGCGGGCCGAGGGCAGTGCGCCGGCCTGGCGCGGGCATTCCGATACCGAGACCCTCCTGGCCTGTCTCGCGGCATGGGGTATCGCGGCGACGCTTGAGCGCGCCGTGGGCATGTTCGCGCTGGGGCTCTGGGACCGGTATGACCGCACACTGTCTCTGGCCCGTGATCGCATGGGCGAGAAGCCGTTGTACCTGGGCTATGCCGGATCGCGGCTTGTCTTCGCCTCGGAGCTCAAGGCGCTGGTCGATGTGCCCGGCTTCGATCCCACACTGGATCCGTCGGCCTTGTCGCTGCTGCTGCGCCACAACTACATCCCCGCGCCCTGGTGCATCTACAAGGCGCTGCGCAAGCTGCGCCCGGGCACGTTCATGACGGTCTCCGAGGCGCAGTTGCGTCAGCGCGGGCTGCCCGATCCGGTTCAATATTGGTCGGCGCAGGCCGTGGCGCGTGATGCGATCGAACATCGCCTGGCATTCAACTCTGACGACCAGGCCGTGGATGCGCTCGAACAGGTACTGAGCGAATCAGTGAAAGGGCAGATGCTGTCCGACGTACCGCTGGGGGCCTTCCTGTCAGGGGGCATTGATTCGTCGGTCATCGTCGCACTGATGCAGGCCCAAGGCGGCAACGCGGTCAGGTCGTTCTCGATAGGCTTCGACGACCCAGCCTACGACGAGGCGGGCTATGCCCGCGAAGTGGCGCGCCATCTCGGCACCCGGCACACCGAGCTGTATGTGTCGGCGCGCGATGCGCTCGATGTGGTGCCACGACTGGCGAATCTCTACGATGAGCCGTTCGCCGATTCGTCGCAGATTCCCACTGTGTTGGTGACCCGCATGGCCCGCGAACACGTGGCGGTGGCGTTGTCCGGTGACGGGGGCGATGAGCTGTTCGGCGGATACTCGCGTTATTTCCGGGCGCAGCGTTGGTGGCAGAGGCGTTCGGCGCTGCCTGGCCTCGTGCGCCGTCCGGCGGGTGTGCTAGGCCACACGGCCGCGGCGATGATGCCAGGCGGGCGTGTGCGCGAACGTGTCGAGCGTTTGTCGAACGCGCTGTCGGCCCGGCACGCCGGGCACTTCTATCAATCGTTCGTGTCGTACTGGAAAGACCCGGCCCAGGCGCTCGTCGCAGCCGGGCATCCCGACAGTTTGTTCGATCAACCCTCGCCGGATTCGTTTTTCGATCACATGACGCTGCTGGACACGGTCACCTATCTGCCGGGCGACATTCTGGTGAAAGTCGACCGAGCGGCGATGGCTGTGGGCCTGGAGACGCGCGTGCCCATGATCGACCACCGTGTCTTCGAATTCGCCCGACGCCTGCCGCATGAATACAAGGTGCGGGATGGCCACGGCAAGGACCTGCTGCGCAGGTTGCTGTGCCGCCATGTGCCGGAGGCCATGGTGAACCGACCCAAGAAGGGATTCTCCGTGCCGCTCGCACACTGGTTGCGGGGCCCGTTGAGGGACTGGGGCGCGGCTCTGCTGGATCCAGTGCGCCTGCGCGATGACGGCGTGTTCCAGGCGCGGCCGGTGCTGCGCAAATGGCAGGAACATCAATCCGGCGCGCGCGACTGGAGCACGCACCTGTGGAGCGTGCTGATGATGCAGGCGTGGCTGGACGAAAGCCGGCGCGCGGTGCGCGGGGAGGCCACGTGAAGATCATGCTGCTGGTCAGCTCTATGCATGCGGGGGGCGCCGAACGGGTCGCGGCCACGCTTGCCAGCGCCTGGGCGGTAAGGGGCGACTCGGTCACGCTGGTTCCCACTTTCACGGGGCGGGGCACGTGCTTTTATCCCCTGGCTTCGGAAGTCGAGCTGTGCTGGCTGGCTGATATCGGCCCGGCGGGCGGTGCCGCGCCGTCGGGGCTGCGCAAGCTGCGGGTGTTGCGTCGCCTGGTGCGTCAACGGCGCCCGGACGTGATCGTTTCGTTTCTGACGAACGTGAACGTGATGGCTTTGCTGAGCACGATCGGGCTGCGCGTTCCCATCATCGTGTGTGAGCGCACCAACCCCGCGGCCAGCGACAATGTGGGGCGATTGCTTGGCTGGTTGCGGCGTGTCACCTATCCGTGGGCCAACATGGTTACCGTGCAGGCCCAGGATAGCGTTCAGGCGCTGCGCGAGAAAGTGGCGCGCATGCGCGCCCTGGGCGTCGTGGCCAATCCCCTGCCTCCCGAACTGCCCGACATGGCGCTCGCCGCCCGTGTGCGCGATGTGCGCGGGCGGCGACGGCTCGCGGCCATGGGGCGGTTCGTGCCGGCGAAAAGGTTCGATTGGCTCATCCGTGCGTTTGCGCAGCTGGCCGGCGAATTCCCTGATTGGGATCTCGTCATATGGGGCGACGGACCCATGCGGGAGGCCTTGACGAATCAAATACGGGACGTGGGCCTGAGCGATCGGGTATTCCTGCCCGGGCGCACGCCAGAGCCCTGGAGGGAGCTATCCCGCGTCCACGCCTTTGCCCTGGTGTCTTCGGTGGAAGGTTTTCCCAATGCGCTGCTAGAAGCCATGGCGCTGGGCCTGCCGTGTATCGCCGCCGATTGTCCGAGCGGCCCGCGCGAAATCTCACAGGACGGCGAAGACGCCTTGCTGTTCCCGGTGTCCGATCCGGATGCGCTGGTCGCGGGCCTACGGCAATTATTGGGCGATGAATCGTTGCGCGACAGGTTGGCACGCGGCGCGGCGTTGTCGGTGCGGCAACGCTACGGCTTGCCGGCCGTCCTGGCCGCCTGGGATGACCTGATGGCGCGCGCCGGCGTGGCCGTGCCGGGTGCCGGCTCATGACCGCGCTGAATGATCCTGACGCCATGGCTGCGGAGGATAGGCCACTGCATGTAATACACATCATTTCCGGCCTGGGGCAGGGCGGCGCCGAGATGGTGCTGTACCGGTTGGTGACGGCGCCGGGCCAGTCGGTGCGGCACACGGTGGTGTCTCTGACCGACGAAGGGGTCTTTGGTCCGCGCTTGCGCGCCATGGGCGTGCCGGTTACCGTCCTGGGCATGAGCCGCGGTCTGGCGGCCTTGCGCGGGCTGGTCGCGTTGCACCGGTTTCTGCGCCGGGAATCGCCAGATGTGGTGCAGACCTGGATGTATCACGCTGATCTGCTTGGCGGCGTGGTCGCGCGTCTCGCGGGTGTGCGCGCCGTTGCCTGGGGGATACGCAACTCCGGCGCCAATCTGGGCAAAGGCAGCCGCCTGGCACGGATCGTCGCCTGGGTGTGCGCACGCCTGTCGGGGGCGGTGCCGGCCGCCATCATCGCCTGCGCGCAAGATGCGGCGCAGCGCCATAAACAATGGGGATATGCCTCCGCGAAATTCCAGGTCATCCCCAACGGTTACGACTTTTCGCGCTGGCACGCCGACGCGGACGCACGTCGTACCCTGCGGGCGGAGTGGGGGATACCCGGCGAGGCGCCGCTCATCGGGAGCGTGGCGCGCTGGAATCCGCTGAAGGATCACGCCAATCTGTTCGCGGCGCTGGCTCGCTGCGTGAAGCGTGACGCGCGGTTGCGCTGTGTTCTGGTCGGCCAGGGCATGGAGGCGTCGAATGGAGAGCTGACGGCGCTCGCCGAGCGCCACGGCGTGCGTGACCGGCTGGTGCTGCTGGGGCAGCGCCACGACGTGCCCCGCGTGATGGGCGCGCTGGACGTGCATGTGTTGTCCAGTTGTGCGGAAGGCTTTCCCAATGTGGTGGCCGAGGCCATGGCCACCGGCCCGCTATGCGTGGTCACCAATGTGGGGGATGCGGCCGTCATTGTCGAGGAAAATGGCTGGGTGGTGCCACCGTCAAACGCCGAGGCGCTGGCGCGCGCGATCTCCGCCGCACTGGACGTATTCGGCACCGATGATGCCGCGCGGATGTCGGCGCGTGCGCGGGACAGTGTGCAGCGTCGCTTCGGTCTGGATGTGATGGTGCGGGCGTATGGGCAGGCGTGGCGGCGCATCGCGAACGGTTTCCCCACCGTGCGACGGAGCGATGCCCAACGAACCCAGCACCCCGACACCCGCCATCTGTTGTTCGTGGTGAACAACCCCGCCTTCTTCCTGTCTCATCGATTGCCGTTGGCCCTGGCTGCGAAGCGCGCCGGTTTCGAGGTGCATGTCGCCACCATGGATGGTCCCTCGGTATCGCGCATCGTGTCCCACGGCCTGGCGCATCACGTCATTCCCATGTCCCGCAGCGGCAAGAACCCGCTGCGGGAACTGCACAGTCTTTTTGCCTTGTGGCGCCTGTTTCGTCGGCTGCGCCCGGATCTGGTGCATGCCGTCACCATCAAGCCTGTCCTGTATGGCGGCATCGCCGCGCGTCTGGCCCGGGTGCCGGCCTTCGTCGCGGCCGTCTCCGGGCTGGGCTACGTGTTCATGCGGGGCGACGGCCGGTTCGATCCGCTGCGTTCGGCCGCGGTGTTCCTGTACAAGCTGGCCCTCGGCCATCGCAACAGCCGGGTCGTCTTCCAGAACACGGCGGATCGGGATGTCCTGCGCCATGCCGGCGTGGTGCGCGAGGACCAGTCTGTGCTGATTCGTGGTTCGGGCGTGGATCTCGACGTCTTCGCGGCATCCGATGAGCCCGACAGCCCGGTGCGGGCGGTCATGGCCTCGCGCCTGCTTCGCGACAAGGGTGTGGAGGAATTCGTCGAGGCGGCGCGCCTGTCGGCCGCCCGGCGCACTGGCGTGTGCTGGGTGCTGGCCGGCAGCGTGGATCCAGGCAATCCGGCCAGCGTGTCCGCAGACACGCTGGCGGCCTGGCTGCGGGAAGATGTCGTGGATTACCTCGGCGAACAGGATGACGTGGCGGCGTTGTACCGGGGTGCCCACATCGCGGTGCTGCCTTCCTATCGCGAAGGCCTGCCCAAGTCGTTGATCGAGGCAGCCGCCTGCGCGCGCCCCGTTGTCACAACCGACGTGCCAGGGTGCCGCGATGCCATAGACGCCGACGTCACGGGTTTGCTGGTACCCGCTCGCGACGCCGGGAAGCTGGCCGAGGCGGTGGCCAGGCTGGCCGCTGACCCGGCGTTGCGCCGCAAGATGGGTGCCGCGGGGCGCGACCTTGCCGAACGGGAATTCGACGTACGCAAGGTCGAGCAGGCGCATCTGGCCATCTATGATGCGCTGATAGCGTGTTCTGATTAGCCTGCTCGAAGCTTTGGTGCCTTGCCTGGCGAGGCGCAGTCTTGCCAGTGGCAACGCGTCACTGAACGGATTTGGCCACGGCGGTGTCCACGAATTCACCGTAATTGTTTTTCACGGTGTCGATTCGATGGTTCTTTTTCAGAAAGATCGCGGTCTTCTTCAAGGCGTCAGCAGCGTGAGTGCTCAGCCAGGCTGTTTGTTCCGAAGCCGTCAGGAAGGTGAAGCCCTGTAGAATCGACGGAACCTGCGCTGGCTGCGCACCCGTTCGCTTGGCTATTTGCTTCACAGTTTCTGAATCAGCCGTCCACTTCGACTTGTTGTCCAGGTAGGCGGCGTTTGCCTCATTCATTGCTTTTGCGAACGCAGCCACGCCTTTGGGATGCTTGGCCACGAATGTGGAGCTTGCGACCCACCCGTTGAATGTTGGATAGCCCCACTTCGCCACCTGGCCGGCCGATACCAGGCGCTTGCCGTTTTTCAGAAGCTCGCTTTGAACCGGGTTCCAGACGAAAGCGGCATCAATGTCTTTCCGCGCCCAGGCCGCATTGATTTGTTGTGGTGTCATTCCCAGGATGCGGACTTGGTTTTCGCTGATGCCCCAATGTTTCAACGCCCCCGTCAGGGACAACTGCGAGGTCGAGCCTATCGGCACGCCGATGACCTTGCCCTTGAGATCCGCTGGCTTGTCTATGCCGGTCCCGTTTCGGACAATCAACGATTCCGATGTGTTGATAAGAAACGAGACCAGGAACAACTTGAGATCCAGCCCCTGGCTGGTGGCGATCGCCAGGGGGGAGGATCCCAGCTCTGAAATCTGCACATCCCCCGAAGCCATTGCCGAAATCACACTGGCGCCTGACTCGAATTTTCGCCACTCGATGTTCCATCCCGTGGCTTTGGCGAACTTCCCTTGGGCGATGGCGGCCTGAGCGGGCGTGGGATCGCCAAAGGTCCCGATGATGAGTTTTTCAGCGTGGGCGACGGTGCTGATCCCGACCGTCACGCCCAATGCGGCGATGATCTTTATATACCTGTTCATGGTTGTCTCCTGGCGATGCCATGTTATGAGTGATGCAGGGCTTTGACTACGTTCCGAATGATATTTCCGAGAAGATGGCAATCCTCCACGCTGAAAGTAAGAGGGATGCGCATGTCGAACAGGCTGTTCAGAACCTGGTCTGTGCGGGGAAGGGTTTGTGGGGTCAGATAGCGCCAGCTTGCGTAGTGGCTGGTGTAGCCCCGGGGCTCGGGTGCGCCAAACCATTTGAGCACCACCCCTTGTCGCTGGCAGATGGCAAGGAGTTCTTCGGCTTTTTGTGCGGTGATTCCGGGTATGAGGAACTGTATGGAGCTTCCAACGTAATGTTCTTTCGGCGATCTGCAGGGGAGTTTCAATCCGGGGACGTCAATCAGTCCCGCCTCGAGCGCGCGATACCGGATATTCCATTGTTCAACCCGATCGTCCAGCGCTTCCAGTTGAGGTATCAGTATGGATGCCCTGAGATTGTCCATGCGGCCCGAGCAATTTGGCGTCACCATGCGTGTTTCCTGGTACGCCTCCGGTGCGGGGCCCGCAGTGTGATGATCGTAGAACATGTAGGAACCCGACAGTATGATCGCGCGCGCCATCAGGCCGGGGTCATTGCTGGTGAGAAATCCGCCTTCTCCAGAGTTGATGTGTTTGTATGTCTGGCTGCTGAAACAAGCGGCGATGCCAAAAGTGCCACTGGGGCGGCCGTTCCAGGATGCTCCCATCGTGTGTGCGCAGTCCTCTATGAGGGCGGCGCCGTGTCTGGCGAGGATGGCGCACAATGCATCCATATCCACGATGTGCCCCCTCATGTGCGAGACCAGAACGAGTCTTGCCGAGGTTGACGCAAGCTTCCTGTCCAGATCGTCCAGATCCAGAACAAGCTGCTCTGTGGTGTCCACAAGTACCGCATGGGCCCCTGCCGAATGTATGGCGCCGGGTACGGGTGAAAGTGTCAATGCGTTGGTAAGAACCGGCTCGTTGGCCTTGATGCCGAACGCGCGCAATGCTGTTGTCAGGGCGTAGCCGCCCGAAGCGCACGCCAGGCAGAAACGCACGCCAAGATAGTGGGCGAATTTTTCTTCCAGGATGGTTGCTTCGGATTTTTCCCCTTCGTTGACGTTATAGCGGTGGAGTCGGCCACTGCGCATGACTTCGACGGCGCGACTGATCCCGGATTCTGGAATCGGTTCCTGCTGGGTAAAGGATTTGCGGAATTTTTCCATGGCGAATCAGCCAGATCAGACGTAGCGTTCTTGTTTGTAGACATCGAAGTCCCAGCGAGTATCCGGGTAATACTTGTGCAGGCGCCAGTCGCACGCCCGGGCATGCCCCTCCATGCCTTCCGCCCGGGACAGGCGTGACCCTACGGCGCTGAACGCCTTGTTGGCTTCGGGCGACAATTCCTGGTATGTCAGTACCTTGAGAAATTTCTGGACATTCAGGCCCCCGCTATATCGTCCTGCCCCGCTGGTGGGAAGAATATGGTTCGTGCCTGAGCACTTGTCCCCGTGGCTGACCGTGCTTCCTTCACCCAGGAACAGCGACCCGTAGTTGCGCAGATTTTCTTTCCACCACGGGAGATCGTCGGCCAAGACTTGCACGTGCTCCGGCGCGTATTGGTCGCTCACCTTCGCCATTTCTTCGCGTGACTCGCACAACACGATCACCCCGTGATCGTGCCACGCTGTATTGACGACACTGGCGTTGGGCATGTCCCCCGCGACCTTGGGCATCAGCCGGGAGACGGCCTCACCGATGGATTCGGACGTGGTGAACAACCAGACCGGTGAGTTGGTTCCATGTTCAGCCTGGGAAGCGAGGTCGATGGCGATGGTCATGGGGTCCGCGGATTCGTCCGCGATGACGGCCGATTCCGTTGGTCCGGCAAAGACATCGATCCCCACTTTTCCAAACAGGATTCGTTTGGCTTCCGCGACGTAAGCGTTGCCCGGGCCGACGATGATATCGGCCTGCGGACAGTCGAACAGGCCATAAGCCATGGTTGCCACAGCCTGCACCCCGCCCATTTCAAGAATGATGTCGGCCCCCGAGATTTCCATGGCATAAGCCGTGGCTGGGTTTATGCTGTGGCCCCGCGGGGGTGAACTTGCCACGACGCCTTGCACCCCCGCGATCTTGGCAGTCGCCACGCTCATGATGGCGGATGCCACGTGTGCGTACCTGCCTCCGGGGACATAGCATCCCGCGGCTGACACGGGAACGATTCGCTGGCCCAATCGCACGCCCGGTTCGGTTTCCATTTCAAATCCTGACAGGCTGTCGCGTTGGGCCTGTGCGAACCGCGTGACCTGTCTGTGCGCGAAATGGATGTCCTGCTTGAGTTGATCGGGAACTTCCTGGATAAGTGTCGCGAGCTTTGAGCGCGAAAGAACAAACTTGTCCTCCCAGCCATCCAACTGGCGCGCATAGTCGATTACCGCCTGTTCGCGGCGTTTTTCTATGTCGGACAGCATGGTTTCCACTTGCTGGCGGATTGTCCGGTTCTCGGCCTCGGCTTTTTGATTTGCCGCCGACTTGATGTAGCGCACGTTTGTCTCCTGTCTGCTTGATGGAGAAAATGATACGTGACGGTGGATATTTGCCGTCATACCAGATACGATCAACCAATAAGGCCAGAAATTTCCCGCTTTTTCGGACGTGCGCACCGCTGATGAAACAATCCACTCGCACCAACGATCTAATGTGGTCTGAGCTTTTTGCGCGATTCAAAACGCAAACCAATACCTTGCAGGGGCAACTGCGCGACACGCTCATGCACGCGGTGATCGAGGGTTTCATTCTGCCCGGTGAGGCGCTGCCATCCAGCCGGTTTCTGGCGCAAAAACTTGGCCTGTCGCGCACCACCGCGATGGCGGCATTACAAGCATTGACGGAAAGTGGGATTGTGGTTGGCCATCCGCGCAGCGGCTACATCGTGGCCGGGGAAGGTCAATCCATTCAGCCCGACGTCCGGAAGCCGCAAACCGACAGCGCGGGGCGGGAGCGCGTCGCCTGGGGAAGGCGGCTGATGTTCACGCCATCGCGGCAACAGAACATAGAAAAACCGGTCGATTGGCAGAATCAGCCATACCCGTTCATCTATGGGCAGTTTGATGCCAGCCTGTTCCCCACGCTTCAATGGCGGGAATGCGTGCTTGAGACCCTGCAGCCGCGCGTATTGCGACACTGGGCGCCTGATCACCTCGATCGTGACGACGAACTGCTCATTGAGCAGATCCAGCGGCGTTTGCTGCCCGCGCGCGGTATTTGGGTGGAGCAAGACGAAATCCTGGTCACCACCGGTGCGCAGCAAGCGACCTTCCTATTGTCCGAGTTGTTGATCGACTCAAAAACCGTGGTTGGCATGGAGAATCCCGGCTATCCCGATGCGCGCAATAATTTTTCTCTTCGATCCAGAGACGTGCGGTTTCTCGACGTTGATGGAGAGGGCCTTGTTTCTGGACCCGCTTTGTCAGATTGTGACTACGTTTACGTCACTCCCAGTCATCAATGCCCGACCACCGTCACGATGTCGCTGGAGCGGCGCCATATGCTGCTGGCACATGCAGCGCGCGATGATTTTGTCATCATCGAAGACGATCATGAAAGCGAGTTGAATTTTTCGGGTCGCCCCTCCCCTGCGCTGAAGAGCCTGGATTCGGCAGAGCGTGTCATTTATGTTGGCAGTCTTTCGAAGACATTGGCTCATGGCCTGCGGCTGGGCTTCGTCGTGGCGCCAGCGGATCTCATACGCGAGTTGAGAGCGTTGCGTCGGTTGATGATGCGACACGTGCCAACAAATAATCAACGGTCGGCGGCCAGTTTTATTGCGCATGGGTACCACGAAGCGTTCGTGAGGCGGCTGAACATCGTGTATAAGCAGCGTGCAACTGCGTTGAGGTTGGCTTTGGCTGAGCACATCCCCGGGCTGATGCTGGTTCCCGCGCAGGGCGGGTCGGCATTGTGGGTGACAGGGCCTGAAAATCTGGATGCTCGTAAGCTTGCCCGAAACCTGTACGTCAAAGGGGTCGTTGTCGAGCCTGGTGACGTGTTTTTTGCCGGAAATGAACAGCCCGGCAATCATATGCGAATCGGCTATTCATCCATTGAAGCCGATCGTATAGAGGGCGGGGTCCGAATCATTGCGCAAGAAATAAGGCGTGAGGTAGCCTGAAGTCGGGTAACCATTATTCGCGCAAATCGGCGCCGTTTCCAGGCGGGGGGAATTCCATGGACTGTGCGCGGGCTGCCTCGGCCAGCATCAGAACGGTAGCGTGGCATTGGGTGCGAGTCGGCTCAGCGCAAGGCGGAATTCATCCTGGATACGCGTCAACGCCTGGGGCGTGTCGCCTTCGAACCGCAGTGTGATGGCGGGTGTGGTGTTCGAGGCGCGCGCCAGGCCGAAGCCGTCGGGGTATTCGGCGCGCACGCCGTCGATGGCCACGATTCCGGTGGCGGAAGGGAACGCCGCTTCGGTGCGCAATCGGGCGACTAGCGTGTGCTGTTCCCCCTCGGGCACGGCGATTTTCAGCTCCGGTGTGGCAATGCCCACCGGCAGGCCACGCAGCGTGGTCGACGCGTCGGGCGTGCGCGACAGGATTTCCAGCAGGCGCGCGCCCACATACAGCCCATCGTCGAAGCCATACCATCGGTCCTTGAAGAAGATGTGCCCACTGAGTTCGCCCGCCAGCGGCGAGCCGGTTTCAGCCAGCTTGGCTTTCATCACGGAATGGCCGGTTCTCCACATCAGCGCATGGCCGCCCGACGCTTCGATCTCACGCCCCACATGGCGGCTGCACTTGACGTCGTAAATGATGGTGGCCCCAGGATGTCGGCTCAACACGTCGCGGGCGAACAGGATCAATTGCCGATCAGGCCAGATGATCTCGCCATCGCGCGCCACCACGCCCAGGCGATCAGCATCGCCGTCGAACGCCAGCCCCAGTTCGCAATCGCTGCTCGCCAAGTGGGCCTGGAGGTCGCGCAGATTCCCGGGAACCGAGGGGTCGGGATGATGATTGGGGAAACGGCCATCCACGTCGCAGAACAGGCGGTCCACCTGACAGCCCAGGGTTTCGAACAGCCGCGCGGCTACCACCCCGCCGGCGCCGTTGCCGCAATCGATGGCGATCTTCATGGGGCGCGCGAGCTTCACGTCCTGACATATCCGTGATACGTAGGCGTCCAGGATGTCGAGACCGCGCCGAGTGCCGGCGCGCGCGGGGGGGCGGTGATCCGCCGGCGTCGCCGACATGGCGCGGCCGATGGTCGTGATGTCATCGCCGTGGAGCGTCCGACCGCCCAGCATCAGTTTGAACCCGTTATAGTCCGCCGGGTTGTGGCTGCCGGTGATGGCCACGCCGGATCCGGTTTCCAGCACATGCGCGGCGAAGTACACCACGGGTGTGGGCACCAGGCCGATGTCGATGGCATCCACGCCCTCGGCCAGCAGGCCGTCGACCAGCCCCGAAGCCAGCGACGGGCTGCTTAGCCGTCCATCGCGGCCCACGACCAGTGCCTCGATGCCTTGTTCGCGGGCCATTCGGCCCAGGACACGGCCGAGCCGCGCGGCGAAGCCGGCATCTATCTGTGATGGCACGATGCCGCGTATGTCGTAGGCCTTGAAGACGGATTCGGGTGGGGTGGCGGGCATGGGGGTCCTTGGGTTCTGCTCGGTGGCGCGCACAGGCGGCACATCGTGCGCGTGCAGGGTGGCCATTATCGCGGAATGGTCACGGTCGTTCCAGTTTTGCGCGGGGCTACAATCATTCCGGAATCGCGTTGAAACCGAAGGGGCACGAACGACATGGCGCAAACGGACGAATTGATTCAAATAGTGGGCAAGGCCAATGTGCTGACCGGCGGCGATGCCGAACCCTACTGCACCGATTGGCGTGATCGCTATCATGGCCGCGTGCTGGCAGTGGTGCGGCCGGGTTCGACCGGGGAAGTGGCGGATGTGGTGAAGTGGTGCGCGGCGCATCGGGTGCCCATTGTGCCGCAAGGTGGCAACACGGGCCTGTGCGGGGGCGCAACGCCCGATGGCAGCGGCACCGCGCTTGTGGTGTCGCTCACGCGCATGAATCGGATTCGCGCCATCGATACCGACAACGACACCATGGTGGTCGAGGCAGGCTGCATATTGCAGGCGGCCCAGCAGGCGGCGCGGGACGCCGACCGGCTGCTGCCGCTCAGTCTGGCGGCCGAGGGCAGTTGCACAGTGGGCGGCAACCTGGGCACCAACGCAGGCGGCACGCAGGTCCTGCGATACGGCAACACGCGCGAGCTGGCGCTGGGGCTTGAGGTGGTCACGCCTCAAGGAGAGATCTGGCACGGCCTGCGCGGCTTGCGCAAGGACAACACCGGCTATGACCTGCGCGACCTGTTCATCGGCAGTGAGGGCACGCTGGGCATCATCACCGCGGTCGAACTCAAGCTGTATCCATTGCCGGTCGCGCAATGCACGGCGCTGCTGGGGTTGTCGTCCGTGGAGGACGCGGTCAAGGTGTTGTCGGTGGCCCGCAAGGGGTTCGGCGCCTCACTGACGGGGTTCGAGCTCATCGCCGGCAATTGTCTGAAGGGCGTGGTTGAATGCTACCCACAACAGCGCATTCCTTTCGATGGCCCCTCGGCGCAGCTTCCCTGGTACGCGCTGCTGGAGTTGTCCGACAGTGAAAGCGCGCAACACGCGCGCGAGCGCTTCGAGGCCGTGGTGGGGGGCATGCTGGAGTCCGGCCTGGTGCCCGACGCGGTCATTGCCGAAAACGTGGCCCAGAGCAAGGCGCTGTGGCACCTGCGCGAGAGCATCCCGTTGGCGGAAAAGGCCTTCGGCAAGAGCATCAAGCACGATGTGTCCATTCCGGTGTCGCGCATGGCTGAATTCGTGCGGGTCACCAACGCCGCGCTGCAGGCGGCGTTCCCGGGCATCGAGCACGTCATCTTCGGGCACCTTGGCGACGGCAATCTGCACTACAACGTGGCGCGGGGCCAGGCCTTCACAGAGCAGGAACTGTTGGATCGCCAATACGCGGTGTACGAACTGGTGCATGACAGCGTGCACCGGTTCGCCGGCTCGATCAGCGCCGAGCACGGCGTGGGGCAGCTCAAGCGCGATGCGCTGCCCAAATACAAAGACCCGGTCGAACTGGCCATCATGCGTAAGATCAAGCAGGCGCTCGATCCCGACGGACTGATGAATCCCGGCAAGGTCCTGGCCTGATGCGTTCCGGCCCAGGTTGGCCCGGAACGAACAAGCCTCGGAGGATTCACCTGGCGGGTATTTGATCCGGTTCGAACAGTTTTCCCAAGCCGTTCGAGGAGTATTCGCCTTGTATCATCATGTGGGCAGGCTTGGCAGCACGGTGCCCGCGCACTCGCCGAAACCTATGGTGGGATAGCCATTCTTGCGGCAGGCGGCTCGAAGAATGACTTCGTCGTGATCCTCCAGGAACTTGCGTGTCTCGCCCCAGGGCAGCGCTATCGGTTTCTTCCCGCCCTGGTTCAGCTCGAGCAGCGACCCTTCCTGGCCGGCTTGTGGGCCGGATTGCGTGCCGGTTCCCAGCAGATCGCCGGGGCGGAGATCGCAGCCGCTGACGGTGTGGTGGGTGATCATCTGCGCAATGGTCCAATATGCGTATTTGAAGTTGCTGCGTGACAGTACCGCCGGCTCGGTATGGGCGGCCCGCGACCGCCGTGTGCTCAGCAGCACGTCCAGGTCTATGTCGAACGCGCCGCCGGCGCTGTTCTCGGCGGAGGCCAGATAGGGTAGGGGTTGCGGATCGCTCGCGGGATGGGTGAACGGCGCGCGGAACGGCGCCAGCGCTTCCAGGGTGACGACCCAGGGCGAAATCGTGGTGGCGAAATTCTTGGCCAGGAACGGTCCCAGGGGTTGATATTCCCAGGCCTGAATGTCACGCGCCGACCAGTCGTTGAGCAGGCATAATCCGAAGGCGTGGTTTTCCGCCTGGTTGATGGGTATGCGCTGGCCGGGCGCGTTGCCCTGCCCGGTGAGCACCCCCAGCTCCAGTTCGTAGTCCAGCCGCTGGCAGGGGCCAAAACCCGGCGCCTGGCCGTCGCCCGCCGGGCGGGTCTGGCCAACGGGGCGTGGGAACACCTGCCCCGACACGCCAATGCTGGAGGCGCGGCCGTGATACCCGATGGGCACCCATTTGTAGTTCGGCAGCAGGGGATTGTCGGGGCGGAACAGCCGGCCGACGGCGGTGGCATGGTGGATGGAGATATAGAAATCGGTGTAGTCGCCGATGTGCGCCGGTAGCCCGAATTCCACGTCGGCCTGGTTCATCAGCAACGGGCGGAGGGTGTCGCGCAGTGTCGAGCCCTCGCGCAGCGCGCGCGATAACGCCAGGCGCAGAGCGGACCAATGCGCGGGCGTCAGCGCCATCAGGGGGTTCAATGTGCTGCCACGGCACGTGTCCAGCGCGTCCGCGGCCACACCCTGGAACGGCTTGGCCCGAGCCAGACCCGCCAGATCGAGCATTTGCGCGCCGATGGCCACCACGGGGCGCAACGGTTCATCGCCGCCACGACGACGGGCGATGCCATAAGGCAGATTCTGGATGGGGAAGCCGTTGTCGGCCGTGTTGGCGCTGGCCACCCAACTGCGTAGCGCCGGATCGTGGGTTTCGTTCAGATCGGAATGGGTCATGTCACGCCTTCTGATATCAGGGGTGTGTGGGGTCGAAATGCCGGGCCAGGCCATGCCAGCACTCCGTGTAACGCTTCTGACGCGTTGTGGACTCCAGCGCGGCCCGTGTCGGGCGTATCACGCGTCCGGTTTCGAACATGAAGGCCATGGTGTCGCGGATGTGGTCGGGTTGGTGGGTGTCGGCGCGCGCCGCCTTCTCGAAGGTGGCGGCGTCCGGGCCATGTGGGGTCATGCAATTGTGCAGGCTGGCGCCGCCTGGCACGAAACCCTCGGCCTTGGCATCGTATCGGCCTTGGATCAGCCCCATGAATTCGCTGGCCGCGTTGCGATGGAACCAGGGCGGGCGGAATGTGTCTTCCGCCACCAGGATGCGCGGCGGAAAAACGACAAAGTCGACATTGGCGATGCCGGCGGCGTGCGACGGCGACGTGAGCACTGTGAAGATGCAGGGGTCGGGATGGTCGTAGCTGATGGACCCCACCGTGTTGAAATGCCGCAGGTCGTATTTGTAGGGGGCATGCGTCCCGTGCCAGGCGACCACGTCCAGCGGCGAATGCTGGATGGCGGCATGCCAGAGGCCTCCGGTGAATTTCGCGATGAGTTCGAAGTCACCTTCCTCGTCTTCGAACCAGGCGCGGGGCGTCAGGAAGTCCCGCGCGTTGGCCAGGCCGTTCGACCCCAGCGGACCCAATTCGGGCAGGCGGAATGGCAGGCCGAAGTTCTCGAGCATGTAGCCGCTGGCGGCGCCGTCCGGCAACTCGACACGCAGGCGCACGCCCCGGGGAATGACCGCGATCTCGCACGGCTCCACTTCGATGCGCCCCAGTTCGGTGGCCAGGCGCAGGCGCCCTTCGCGCGGCACAATGAGCATTTCCGCATCGGCGTTGTAGAAGAAGCGGCCTTGCATGGAGTGATTGGCGGCATACAGATTGATGCCGCAGCCCATCTGCTCGTCGCAGTGCCCGTTGCCCGCCCAGGTGTGCATGCCGTCGATGAAGTCCATCGGGGTGGTGGGTGCCGGCAGCGGGTCCCAGCGCAGCGGGTCGGGTGTGACCGGACCCTGATTGAACTGGTTCGACCATGCGGAGGCGCCCGGGTAGCGGGCGAAAGGCTGCTGCTCGGCGGCGGCGGGCCGGATGCGGTACAGCCATGAATGACGGTTGCTGGCCCGGCCCACGGTGAAGGCCGTGCCCGAGAGCTGTTCCGCATACAGTCCATACGGGCACCGTTGCGGCGAATTACGCCCTTGCGGCAGGGCGCCGGGCAGGGCCTCGGTGGCGAAATGGTTGCCGAAGCCCGGTAACAGCGTCGGGGTGCTCATGATACGGCGGCTCCTGTGATGGTTGGGCGCTGATGCACGGGAATCAGGTGCTTTCCCGTGCGATCTTCCGAGCGGCGGCCAGCGCTTCATGCAGTACGTCTGTGTCGCCGATGTGATTCGATAGCAGTAGCACCAGCGCGGCGTTCAACGCCTGGCTTTGGGTGTCACTCAAGTCCCGATGCGCATCGATCAGGTTTTCGTAGAAGTCGTCGGGAGCGGGCAGATTGCGCCGGGTGTTGAGAGAGCTCATGCCGGGTTCGCCTGTTGTGAGTGGCCGATGGCGCGTCGCAACGCGGCCTGGATGCGGTCGGTGTCGATGCCGCGCCAGCGCGCGGCGATATGCTGGTCGGGCCGGATCAAGTAACACGTGCCATCGCGCGCGTCGTACCGTTTTTGGAGTAGCCCGTCGGTGTCTTCGACGACGACCAGGTTGCCAGGTGGGAAATGGCCCGCGATGACGGCATCGTCGTCAGCCCCGCCGACCGCGCGCACGAGCGCTACCTGGATGTTGGCGTGATGACGGCACAGCGCGCCGAGTGTTTCCATGACTTGGGGCGATGGCGCCCGATGTGGATGGAACACGGCCAGCACGAACGGCCCGCCAAGCCGGCTCAACCACCAGCCGGCTTGGCCGGCGAGGGTGATGGGGGCATCCGGCGCGGTGTCGCCAACGGCCAATGATGGCGCGAACTGCTCCGTGTCGGGCGTGTTGAGCGGGGACGCCGTATAGCGCGTTGCCGTGGACAGCCGGCCGCTGTTGACAAAGGCGCGTGCGAATTCGTGGTCACGCGACAGCCGCAGCACCGTATCGCGGAATAGCCGGCTGATGGGGCTCTTCGGGGTGATGAAATCAGTGGATCGCGTCGAATGACGCACGTTCTCGTCGGCGGCTTGCCCGCGTTCGCTGGCGTAGGAGTCGAGCAGGGTTTCAGGGGCCTGGCCGCGCAAGACGAGATCGAGCTTCCAGCCCAGATTGTCGGCATCCTGTACGCCACTGTTGGCACCCCGTGCCCCGAATGGCGAGACACGATGCGCTGAGTCTCCGGCGAACAGCACCCGGCCGTGGCGGAAGTGGTCCATGCGTTCACAAGAGAAGGTATAGATGCTGACCCATTCCAATTCGAAGGCGACATCGTCGCCCAGCAATGCCTTGAGTCGCGGGATGACGTTTTCGGGTTTGACCTCTTCAACCGGATCGGCATCCCAGCCCAACTGGAAATCCACGCGCCAGACGTTATCGGGTTGGCTGTGCAACAGCACCGACTGGTTGGGGTGGAATGGCGGGTCGAACCAGAACCAGCGTTCGGCGGGGAAGTCGGCGCGCATCTTGATGTCGGCGATGAGGAAGCGGTCGCGGAACATGCGGCCGTGGGCTTCCTCGCCCAGCATCCTGCGGGTTGGCGAGCGCGAGCCGTCGCAGGCGATGAGCCAATCGGCTTGCAGGGCGTATGGGCCATCGGGTGTTTCGATCGTGAGTTCGACCCCGCCGGGCAGTGCGTTGGCGGCCACGGCCTTGTGCTTCCAGCGCAACTCGATCAGCGGGTGCAGCTCGGCTTGTTCGTATAGATAGCCTTCACAATAATACTGTTGCAGGTTGATGAACGCTGGACGCCGGTGGCCCGATTCCGGCAGCAGATCGAAGCGCCAGACTTCCTTGTCCTTGAAGAACACTTTACCGACGTTCCAGGACACCCCTTTGTCGACCATGCGCTGCCCGACCCCGAGGCGATCCCAGACGTCGAGCGTGCGCTTGGCGAAGCAGATGGCGCGCGAGCCGGTGGATAGTCGGAAATCATCGTCGATGACCAGCACCCTGTTGCCGCGCCGCGCCAAATCCAGCGCGACCGTCAGGCCGACCGGCCCCGCTCCCACCACGACCACCGGATGCCGTCCCGGCCCCGGGGCTTGCGGCCGGTAGGTGAACTCCATCGTCTGGTAATCGATGTCTCCCATGGCCCGATACCCGGATAGTGGTTGTCAGTGGGGGGCGGACTTCAGTTCCCTTCGAGTTGTTTCCACATTTCCAGGTCGCGCTCGGCGGTCCAGATTCTGGGGTCGTCGTAGCCGGTGGCCTCGTCGTAGGCGCGCGAGACGTCGAACGGCATGCAGTGGTCGAAGATGACCCAGTCGGCATAGCGTGGCTGCATGAAGGCGTAGGTTTCGCGGTAGATGGTCTTCAAGTCCTTGCCGTCGGCCACGCCCGAATTCACGCAAGAGTACAGGTCGGTGAGAAAAGCGCGCGTGCCGGCCAGGCCCTTTCGCACTTCGGCGGCCGACCGCAGTGACGGGCCGCGGCCGGGCACCAGTTTTTCCGCGCTGAAACTGGCCAGCGTATCGAGTGTGTACGGCCACTCGCGGAAATAGCAATCACCGGCATAGGGCGTGGACTGGTATTCGACCAGGTCGCCCGCGAACAGGATTTTCTGTTCAGGCAGCCAGGCGATGGTGTCGCCTTTGGTGTGCCCGCGCCCGACCTGCAGGATTTGCACTTCCAGGTTGCCCAGGTTGACCGTCATTTCGCCTTCGAACGTGATGGTGGGCCAGGTGAGGCCGTCTGGCACGGATTCCACGGCGCGGAACAGGCGGGGGAAGCGGCCGATCTCGCTGGCCTTGTCTTGTTCGCCGCGTTCGACGATGAGGTCGTAGGTGTCGCGGCTGGCGATGATTTCCTGGGCGCCATAGGCGGAGGCGCCCAGCACGCGCACAGCGTGGTAGTGCGACAGCAGGATGTATTTGATGGGTTTGTCGGTCACCTCGCGGATGCGGCGGATGACGTCTTGCGCCATGACGGGGGTGGCCTGGGTGTCGATCACCATGACGGCGTCATCGCCGATGATGATACCGGTGTTGGGATCGCCCTCGGCGGTGTAGGCGTAGGCGTTGTCGGACAGTTTGTCGAACGAGACGACCTTGTCTTCCAGGTCGGCGTGCGAGGCGAATTGCTTGGTCATGGGCGGCTCCGAAGTGATGGGGGCACTATAGTTGAATGTTTGATTTTATGCAATACGTTTGTCATAGACTAATTATTGGGCTCGGGCCAGACGATTATCGTCGCTGGCATGTGGGGCAGTAGTAAGTCGCCCGTTGGCCCTGGACGATGCGGCGTATTGGGGTCTGGCAGATCCGGCAGGGCTGTCCTTCACGATCGTAGACGGCGGCGTGCAGGGCAAAGTAGGCGCCGGGCTCGCCGCTGGCGTCGACATAGTCACGCAGCGTGCTGCCGCCCGATGCCAGTGCGTCGTCCAGTGTCTGGCGCACTGCGTCGGCCAGGCGGGCGCAGCGTTTCGGCGACAGCGACCCGGCCTTGGCCTTGGGGTTGATCCGCGCCCGGAACAGCGCCTCTGACGCGTAGATGTTGCCCACCCCCACCACCACTTGGCCGTTCAGCAGCACGGACTTGATCGACGACGCCTTGCCGCGCAAGCCGGCGTGCAAGTGGGCCGCAGTGAATGCCGGGTCGAAAGGCTCCACGCCCAGTTTCGTCAGCAGGGGGTGTTCGGTGATCGGGCCATCCGCCGCATCGTGCCACAGCACGGCCCCGAATCGGCGCGGATCGTGCAGCAGGAAGCGCGCATCGGCGAACAGCCATTCCACGTGGTCGTGCTTGCGGCGCGACGCGTCCAGCGGAACACGCCGTAGCGAGCCCGACATGCCAAGGTGGACAATCATCGTGCCGTTGTCGAAGCGGATGAGCAGATACTTGCCTCGGCGCCCGCACTCCAGCACAGGGTGGTCACGGACCCTTTCAGCGATGTCGTCCGGCACGGGCCAGCGCAGGCGCGGCTCATGAATCACGAGGCGTGTCAAGGTTCGGCCCGGCATAATCGTCGCAATTCCGCGACGCGTGGTTTCGACTTCTGGCAGTTCAGGCATACGGGGGTGCTAACATCGGGAAATCCGGATGGCTGATCAGCCATCTTGTGTGCTGCTTGTACGATAGTCCGTTTTGTGCGCCAAGTGTAGCGGCGGCGCCAGTGGTCCAACTGAATGAAACACTCCCTCCAAGTCTTGTCGACGGCCCTGGTGCTGCTTGGCCTGCAGGGGCTCGTTCCGGCCTGTGCAGCCGAGGTGCGGCAGGTCCCCGCGCCCGTCGAAGAGATCCATCTGCAGGTTGGGCAGCTGCCCTCCGTCAAGCTGACCGCGGATATCCTCTACCGCATTCTGGCCGCTGAAATCGCAGCCCAGCACGGTGACTTCATCGCCGCCAGCCAAACCATGCTCGATCTCTCCAAGGACACGCTCGACCCGCGCCTGGCCAAGCGGGCGTTCCAGATGGCGTCGGCGGGGCGCGACATGTCGGAAGCGCTGGATGCGGCGCGTGAATGGGTGCTCCTGGCCCCCGACGA
>DASTNK010000060.1:0-8238 GCA_035720945.1 Burkholderiaceae bacterium | reverse complement strand
GTCAGGCCGATGAACACGGAATCGCCACTGACACCCGCGGGATAATTGCCGATGGCCGGTTTGCTGTCGGCGGCCAGCGCCACCGCCGGTAGGCCGGGCAATAACGCCCCCCCTGCTGCCCCCACCCCCATTTTGAGCAATGACCGGCGATCTATGCCGGATTCAAGATTGTCATTGCCGTCTTTGTTGTGATCCATCTAACGTCTCCTGTGTTTAAACCAACCGGATTTGACTGCGAGAACGAGCTTGCCGCCGGTTTCGGAAAGCGCATTTATGACGCGCTAAAACACACATATGCCCGGTAGCGATACGCTTGCCGGGCATTTGTCGCACCATGGGATTCATATATGGTTACGAACATCCTTTTTTTAATTTATCGCACAGCATAAAATTTTCAAAGACATTCATTCATAGGGAAAACCTTCATTGATCAAGGTTTAACCAAAGTTGAGTCAACCAAACAAGAAGAATCGACGCTCGAACGGGTGAGGCGAACAGGCGGGACTGATGCGCCGCATACCGATCAGAATCGGGGTTTTCCCTCGAATTGTTCGGGCGGGCCATGAAACGCGCATGATTCCGACACAGTCAGGCTAAAATCCGCCTTTCGTATATCGCGGACACGCTGCTCTGAGGGGGGCAGCCGAGTCGATCCGCGCTCTGGCGGCACAGTACCGCGCATTTCCGCCCATGGTTTCTTTCGCCACCCCGGTTTCGGGGTGGTGTTCTGTCATGGGCCGGCAACGCGGTGCCGCCTCAACCAACCGGGTGCCCGCATCCGGAAATTTCATGAAACCACGAGGAGAGCCCATGAAATTTTCTTTATCTGTTTCCCTGAACAAGGTCCTGCTTGGCGCCTGTGCCGCAACCCTGGTCGCGGCCGCGCCGGTCGCCCACGCCGCCAATTATCTGAACATCGCCACCGGCGGCACCAGTGGCGTCTACTACCCCATGGGGGTGGCGCTGTCGCAGGTGTACAGCAAGGCCATGCCCGACGTGAAAGTGTCGGTGCAGTCCACCAAGGCATCGGTGGAAAACCTGAACCTGCTGCAGGCCGGCCGTGCCGAACTGGCCTTCACCCTGGCGGATTCCCTGTCCGATGCATGGAAGGGCAATGCCGAAGTCGGTTTCACCAAGAAACTCGACAACCTGCGCGCCATCGCCGGCATCTATTCGAACTACATCCAGATCGTGGCCCGCGCCGATAGCGGCATCAAGACCCTGGCCGACCTGAAAGGCAAACGCATCTCAGTGGGTGCCGCCAAATCCGGCACCGAACTGAACGCCCGCACCATTCTGGGCGCCGCCGGTCTCACCTACAAGGACTTCCGCCAGGTGCAATACCTGCCCTTCGGCGAGTCGGTCGAGCTCATGAAGAACCACCAGCTCGACGTCACGCTGCAATCGGCGGGCCTGGGGGTGTCATCCATCCGCGACCTGGCCAATTCCAACGCCATCGTGATCGTGCCCATTCCGGTCGATATCGTGAAGAAGATCAACGACCCGGCCTACCAGGCGGCGAAGATCCCGGCCAACACGTACGATGGCCAGACCCAGGACACCCCCACCGTTGCTGTGCAAAACTTCCTGGTCACGCGCAAAGCCGTGTCCGACGACGAAGCCTACGCGATGACCAAGCAGTTGTTCACACACCTGAACGAGCTGGTCGCCGCGCACAACGCCGCCACGGGCATCACACTCGATCACGCTATCGTCAGCCTTCCCGTGCCGCTGCATCCGGGCGCCGCCCGCTATTACAAGGAAGTGGGCCTGCTCAAGCAGTGATCCAGTCACACAGCGAACCACGGAGCCGCCGGCAACCTCGGCGGCTCCTGTTTCGGTTGCCGCGCACAACGGGGCACCCGCAAAATCGAAAGGCACTCTATGGTTTCCCATGCTTCCATGCATGACGCGAATCTCGGCAACCCCGTTCCCGAGGTCGAGGTCGACGAGCTCGGCCATCAACGATCCCTGACCGGCAAGGCGGCCCTCGTCTTCGCCGCCTTCGCCCTGGTGTTCTCGTTCTATCAACTCATCGTCGCGGCGTTCAGTCCGTTGTCAAGCCAGGTCATACGTTCCCTGCACGTCGGTTTCCTGATGATGCTGGCTTTCATGATCTTCCCCATGACCAAGGCGGCCGTCGGCAAGAAAATCCCCTGGTACGACTGGGGCCTCGCACTGACGGGCTTCGCCCTCGGTTTCTATCACTGGTACTTCGAAACCGATCTCATCCTGCGCGCGGGCTCACCCACGGTGGTCGACCTGGTGGTCGGCTCGGTGGTACTGCTCCTGTTGTTCGAGAGCTGCCGCCGCATACTGGGTCTGGCGCTGCCGCTGATCTGCGGCGCCTTCCTGCTGTATGGCATGTTCGGCGAATACCTGCCCGGCGCGTTGGCGCACCGCCCCTACTATTTTGACCAGATCATCTCGCAGATGTACCTGGGGGTGGAAGGCATCTATGGCCTGCCCACCCTGGTGTCGGCCACCTACATCTTCCTGTTCATCCTGTTCGGATCCTTCCTCGAGCAGGCCGGCATGATCCGGCTGTTCAACAACCTGGCGCTGGGATTCGTCGGACATTCGCGCGGTGGCCCGGCCAAAGTGGCGGTGATTTCGTCCGGCTTCATGGGCACCATCAGCGGGTCGGGCGTGGCCAACGTGCTCACGGTCGGCCAGTTCACCATTCCGCTGATGAAACGCTTCGGTTACAGCTCGGTGTTCGCGGGCGCGGTCGAGGCCACCGCCAGCATGGGCGGGCAGATCATGCCCCCCGTCATGGGCGCCGTGGCCTTCATCATGGCCGAGACGCTGAACGTTCCGTACCTGGAGATCTGCAAGGCCGCAGTCATTCCGGCGGTGTTGTACTACGTGACCGCGTTCTGGATGGTGCACCTGGAAGCCGGACGCGCCGGGCTGTTGGGCCTGCCCAAGGAAGACTGCCCGAATCCGTGGAAGTCCATGAAGGAATACTGGTACCTACTGCTGCCGCTGGGGGTGCTGGTGTTCATGCTGTTCGACGGCTTCACACCGATGTTCGCAGGGCTGACCGGTCTGGGTCTCACGGCCACGTTGATCCTCGGAGCGAACATCACCGCCTCCATCAGCCCCATGGCGTTCCGGTTCTTCTTCTGGATCGTGATAGGCCTCGCCGCGGCTGATTTCTTCAAGCACGGGATCTGGGTCATCATCGGCGTCATCGCCGCGCTGGCGATAAGTTGCCTATTCGTCAAGGGCGGAAAACAAACCCTGACGCTGATCCGAGACGGGCTCATCAATGGCGCCAAGCAGGCGCTGCCCGTGGGGTTGGCGTGCGCCATCGTCGGCATCATCATCGGTATCCTGACGCTCACCGGCGCGGCCACCAGCTTCGCCGGCTTCATCCTCGAAGTCGGCCAGAAGAGTCTGTTTCTGTCGCTGCTCCTGACCATGGTGGTCTGCCTCATCCTGGGCATGGGCATCCCCACGATCCCGAACTACATCATCACCAGCTCGATCGCCGCGCCCGCCCTGCTCAAGCTGGGCGTGCCGCTCATCGTGTCACACATGTTCGTGTTCTATTTCGGGATCATGGCCGACCTCACCCCGCCGGTCGCGCTGGCCGCGCTCGCCGCGTCGTCCATTGCCAAGGCATCGTTCATGCGCATCGCCATCAGGGCCACGCAGATCGCCATCGCCGGTTTTGTCATTCCGTACATGGCTGTCTATGACCCGTCGCTGATGATGCAGGGCGGCGCCTGGTACGACACCGCGTACATGGTGTTCAAGGCCCTGGTCGCCATCACCCTGTGGGGCGGTGCCAGCGTCGGGTTCCTGCTGGCGCCGCTGTCGTGGCCGCAACGCGCGCTGTCGGCCGTGGCGTCGTTGTCGCTGGTGGTGGCGTCGGTGTGGACCGATCAGGTCGGATTCGGTCTGGCCATTCTGCTACTGCTGTGGCACTGGCCCGCCGCGCGCCAGCACAAGCGTTTGCAGCGCCAGCCCGCCTGATGCGCACACGCACGTCCCCGGCCCTTCCGACGGCCAGGCCATGAGCCTGGCCGCCATCTGCCTCATGGCCGGCGCCTTGTCCGTCAAGGTGCCGGCCGATCACTTCACGCTTGTGTGGCGCCACTCCATCGAGAAGATCGACTGGAGTGAGGATTACGCCGTACAGGGCAATACACTGTTGCTCAAGGCCGCGCATGTGCAAGGCGACGGGGCGGGCATGGAACCGCCGCCCGACTCGACCTTTGACCCGAAACATGCCTATTGGACGTATCATCCCAACATCCCGCCGCTGCCTCGATTGAACCTGGCCCGCAGCCGGTTCACGCAAGACTATCGTTTCTGTGTGAACGGGGCCTGCCGCCCCATGGCCGATCTGGTGCCGATCTCGGCCGGCGGTTCTCTGATCATCGAACCCTGCTCGCGGTAGGGTCTATACACCCCGGATCAAACATCCACCCCACGCATCATGAAACGCGGCGCCATCCTCCTCACCCTGCTTGCCATGGCCTTCGTCTGGTGGTGGCTGTCGCGCGGCCCCTTCGCCACGAAAGCCCTCACGCTTCAGGCGCGCCTGAGAAACATCGGCAAGAGCCTGGTGGCGGGTGTCATCGCCTATTTCTGCGTCATGCTGCTCATGCTGATCTACATGGCCATCACCGGCTTCTGACCGACGCCACCCCAGTACTTTCGCCCGTTTGCTTTTCCCTTGCGCCGGGTCAATAATTCGTCGGTGCCGGCGTACTCGCACATTGTCCTGATTCGTCTCCCGACAAGGCCACTGTTACGCCACGGCAACTTTTTGCCATTTCCAGGTTCCAATCAGGCAACATGCGCCCACTTATCCCGACCTTGCTCAGCACCGCTCTGGCACTCTGCTCTCTGGTGGCCGCCAGCGCCGCCCAGTGCGCGGAAATGATCTGGCCCGTCCCGCCCTCGCGTCTGTCGCTTGACACCCCTTATGGCGCGCTGAGCGTCAAAGAGAGCGGTTACGTGTATGAGTCGTTCCTGCAGTTCGACGACAAACCAGTGCAACCCAGGATCGAAGGCATCGTCAATATCACCTACGCTTTCGCCACACCAACGTCGCAGGTGGCGCTGGTGTCGGTGAACAAGGGTAGCTATCAGTGCCCATTCACTTACCGCTGGATCACGGTCGACGAAAAAGGCTACACCGTTTCGCCGTCGTTTGGCTCGTGTTCAAAGCAGATCAAGGTTTTCGCCACGGGCCGCAAGTTGACCATGGAAACGCCCAACGCCCAGAAACCCGATGAGGTCGATGTCTACGTCTACGACGGGAAAACCATTCAGCATCACACCAAGCGGTAGCGTATTTTCTGATTGGAATGCATCGAGGGATACGTTGGAGCGGAGTGACTGGCGTGAATACTTCCTCGTGGTGGACGGTTGGATTGCGGCACGCCATGTTGGCCCCACCCCAAGTCAGAAATGCCATCGCCAATCCTTGGCTGGGTTGGTTCGACATTCAAAAAGCTGGTCGGTGATGCAAAGAATCCACCCAATCAGGATTTGGCGTCCCGTGCAGCGCCAACCGCTGCGCCTTCGATGGCGCGCGCCACACACCGCCACCCAGGCTGGGCTGCGGCCGCACGCCATACCAGAACCAGCGGCCATCTTCATCCTGGGCCAACCAGTCCCAGCCTTCCGGCGCATCAGCCCAGTCGGGCGCCCCGTCAGTAAGCATCGTGAATCCTGAATAGAACCATCATGGTGGCTGGTGTGCGGTTTGGCTCGTGCAGGCGGATTGACTACGGGAACTAGCCAAACCGCGCTCTATGAAACGTCCACGCCAAGCTGAGCCTTCAGGCCGGCATGCCCCTCGGGAGTGACCTGCACCAGCCGGGACGACCGCGACCGGCGTAACCAACCCAGGTCGCATAACGCGCGTAAAAGCCCCGAGCCAAGCGGGCCCGCCACATGGTGCGCCCGTTCCGTCCAGTCCAGGCACTGCCGCGCCAGCCCGCGCCGCGACGGCTGCAACCCTTTGATGCCCAGGCTTTCGAACCATTCCATACCGTCGGAGGTGATCTCGTACTGCTTGCCGTCAATGGGGACAATGTATGCGTGGCCGACGAGACTTTGCGTGATGACCACCCCCAACCGCCCCGCCAGATGATCGTAGCAGCATCGCGCCTGGCGCAATGTAGTGCCTTCGGTCCCGAGCGGCTTGCGGCGCACGGAACCACTGAGAACGGCAAGATGCTCGAGCGCCTGGGCCACATCGGGCCCGGCCAACCGGTAATAACGATGCCGGCCTTCGCTCTCGCAAGCCAGAAGACCGCCTTCCAAAAGCTTGGATAAATGGGCACTGGCTGTCTGCGCGGTGATGCCGGCGGCGTGGGCCAGCTCGCCAGCCGGCAGGGCCCGCCCGTCAAGCAACGCCGCGAGCATGATGGCTCGGGACGGGTCGGCGAGCAGATAGGCGACAGAAGAAAAATCAGCGAAAGTTTCCACGGTGAATACCTTTTGCGTCGACACGTTCCGACCAACCTTGGCGGCGCTGAACTCCCCGCGATGATGTGCGGTAGGCAGGCCCCGCGCTGTCTCTTGGTAAAGAAGAGAACCGCGACGCACTCTGTTTGATCCATTCAAGGGTACACCTCGACGGCGGGAAATGCTTCGATGATGAACGAAGCATTCCAGCCCGAAGCATGCCGCGTCACGCTTCGTTCCGCAGCGAAGCATCGCCACCCACCCCGCCCCTATCATGTGTGTGTCCAGGCACTGGGAGCGCCGCAGCCCCCCCATCGCGGCAAACGTTTCGGCGTCTGAATGCCGCCAGCCACCACAAAACAATACTGGCAATAAACACAATGCACCCGCCACAAGCGGCCACCATCCAAGAATCGCCACAAGCGCATTGTCCGCATCCACATCATGACACAATCCTCCATCACATCTCTTTTACCCGACACTGAACCCCATGACCCGGGCACCTCTTCGTCGAGCCGGGAGGCGTTGAGTGGCGCGACGGCCGGCACGTCGACCGCGCTGACCGCGCTTTGCCTGGCCGTCCTCATCGCCTAGATCGACACCGCCGTGGTGAACCTGGGTGTACAACCCATCAAGGCGTATTTCCAGGCTGGTATCACGTCCATGCAGTGGGTGGTCGACAGCTACAACCTGGTGTATGCCGCGCTGTTGCTCAGCGGCGGGCTGATCGCCGACCTGTGGGGGCGCAAACGCGCCTACCTGACTGGCGTTCTACTGTTCGCCGGCGCGTCGATCGTGTGTGGCATGGCGTCGAGCGTCGGCGTCCTGATCGCGGGGCGGGTCGCCGCCGGCGTGGGCGCCGCGCTGCTCACGCCCGCGACACTCGCCATTCTGCGCGTCGGGTGGCCGGACCCTGTCCGTCGCGGCCGGGCCCTGGGAATCTGGGCGGCCTGCAACGGCCTGGCATTCGCCATCGCCCCCACGCTGGGCGGATTGCTGATTTCCTGGTTCGGATGGCGCAGCCTGTTCTTCGTGGCCATTCCCGTATGCGGGCTGGCGCTGGCGCTGGCCTGGCGATCCATCACCGAATCCGCGGATCCCGCCGACCGCCACGCTGATCTGACCGGACAGGTGCTGGGCGCCCTGACGCTCGGCGGACTGACGCTGGCCGCCATCGAGGCCCGCGGGCACGGTGTGTTGTCGCTGGCGGCGTTGATCATCGGTGCGGCGGCTCTGGCGTTGTTCAGCCGCGCGGAGGCCCGCAAAGGCGCTGCCGCCATGGTTCCGCTGGAATTGTTCCGCATTCCGGACATGCGGGGCGCCATCATTGCCACAGTCGGCATGACGTCCGGTATGTACGGCGTCCTGTTCCTGCAACCGCTGGTATGGCTGGAAATGGGCGCGATGACGGCCACCCAGGCCGGGCTGGCCCTGATGCCCATGGCGCTGGTGTTTCTGGTGATTTCACCACTGACGGGGCGGTTGTCACAGACCTTCGGCGCGCATCAGCCCGCATGCGGGGGCGTTTTGATCATCGGCATTGGCTTGCTGACCATCGGCTGGGGCGCCGGACACCCAGCCATTGCGTTATCCGAGGCCGGCCTGACCCTGACAGGCGTGGGCATGGGTTTCGCAACCGGCCCACTGATGGGCCTGGCCGTAGGTTCCGCACCGGCCGCGCGTTCCGGCACCGCGTCCGCCCTGATCAACGTGGCGCGGATCGCCGGCGCCGCCCTGGGTGTGGCGGTGCTCGGCACGCTTTACGCGACGCGACACGATCCATCATCCGGCCTGCGGCTTGCC
>DASTNK010000059.1:0-4506 GCA_035720945.1 Burkholderiaceae bacterium | reverse complement strand
CGTCGCATGCGTATTAATGTTTTCATCCCCTCGTTCAATGCCTCCGCGTGGCGATTGCTTCCCAATCGTTGGGATTTCGTCGCGTTCCCGCTGATTCTTTGCGTGATCGCCATGGGGGTGGTCGGGTATCGCCAGACCATGGCGCCGATGTCGGTGCTCGCGACCCAGGCGGTGTCGCTTTCGCCTTCGATGTTGCCCGAGTACGCGTTGCGCACCACGCTGCGCATGCTGGCGGCCATGGCCGCCTCGCTGGTGTTCACGCTCGTGTACGGCACATTGGCGGCCAAGAGCCGGCGCGCCGAGAAGATACTGATCCCCATTCTGGACATTCTGCAGTCGGTGCCGGTGCTGGGCTATGTGTCGTTCACGGTGACGTTCTTTCTGGCGTTGTTCCCGGGACGGGTGATCGGGGCTGAGTGCGCGGCCATCTTCGCGATCTTCACCAGCCAGGCGTGGAACATGACGTTCAGCTTCTACCAGTCGCTCTGCACGGTGCCACGCGATCTGCAGGAGGTGTCGTCCAATTTCCAGCTCACCGGCTGGCAGCGTTTCTGGAAGCTGGAGGTGCCGTTTTCGATGCCGGGCCTGATCTGGAACATGATGATGTCCATGTCGGGCGGCTGGTTCTTCGTGGTGGCGTCGGAAGCCATCACGGTGGGCAACAAGACGATCACCCTGCCGGGCATTGGTTCCTATCTGGCCATGGCCATCGACCAGCGCAATCTCGAGAGCGTGGGCTACGTGGTGCTGGTCATGGCGCTGGTGATCCTGGCCTATGACCAGTTGCTGTTCCGCCCGCTGGTGGCGTGGGCCGACAAGTTCCGCATGGAGAACACCGCCTCGGCCAACGCGCCGGATTCCTGGGTGCTGGATCTGGTGCGCCGCACTCGCCTGATCACCCAGTTGATCCGGCCCGTGAGCTGGGGTCTGGCGACCCTGGCCCGCGTCCCCATCCGCCCGCCGGTTTCCTCGATGCGCTTCGCGGGGCGGAGCGTGGTGGCGGCGCGCGCGCCGTCCCGATGGGGGGACATCGCCTGGACGGTGTTCCTGCTGCTGCTGACGGCGTATCTGGTGGTGCGGGTGGCCTCGTACGTGCACACCGGCGTGGGCTTGCCGGAAGTGGGGCACGTGTTCGTGCTGGGTCTGATTACGCTGGTTCGCGTGATGGTGCTCATCGCCGTGGCGTCGGTGATCTGGGTTCCTGTGGGCGTGGCGATAGGCTTGCGGCCGGCGCTGGCCGGGAAAGTCCAGCCAATCGCGCAGTTCCTGGCGGCGTTCCCGGCCAATCTTCTGTTTCCGGTCTTCGTCGTGGTGATCGTGAAGTATCACCTGAACGCCGATGTCTGGCTGTCGCCGCTCATCATCCTCGGGACGCAATGGTACATACTGTTCAACGTCATTGCGGGAACCACGGCGTTTCCCAACGATTTCAAGGAAGCGGCGGCCAACTTCCGGATCCGGGGTTGGCAGTGGTGGCGGAAAATCATGCTTCCGGGGATTTTCCCCTATTACCTGACCGGAGCGATCACGGCGTCGGGCGGGGCCTGGAACGCCAGTATCGTGGCGGAATATGTGTCATGGGGCAACGACAAGCTGGTGGCGCACGGCCTGGGCGCTTACATTGCGCAGAACACGATCGCCGGGGATTTTCCGAAAATCATCCTTGGCGTGGCCGTGATGTCGCTTTTCGTGACCTTGTTCAACCGGCTGCTCTGGCGCCCTCTGTACGCCTATGCCAACAGCAGGCTGCGCATGGATTGAATCCGGCGCGAGGGAACTCTGGGCCGATCGCGCGGTACGCCTCGATTGCATGAGGCGTGATGATTTGCACAGAAGCCCTCATTGTTGTGTTTTCTGTTTGTTCGAATGATTTTTGAAAGAGACCGCCATGCCAGCCACGTACAGCGCCAACGCCAATGACATCCTGCGTGTCGAACATGTGCGACGCGGCTTTGCCAAATCGCAGGACGAACTGCTGGTGCTCGACGATGTGAATCTCTCAATACGCGAGAACGAGATCGTCGGTCTGCTAGGGCGTTCGGGGTCGGGAAAGTCGACGTTGTTGCGCATCATCGCCGGCTTGATCCAGCCAACGGGTGGCTCGGTGAAGTACGAGGGGGAGGCGTTGGAAGGACCGGCCAAGGGCGTTGCAATGGTCTTCCAGACGTTTGCGCTGTTTCCGTGGCTCACGGTCCTGCAGAACGTCGAGGCCGGGCTGGAGGCCCAGGGTGTCAATCAAAAGGAACGCCGCGAGCGTTCTCTCGCGGCCATTGACCTGATCGGCATGGACGGTTTCGAGAATGCCTATCCGCGCGAACTGTCGGGCGGCATGCGGCAGCGTGTGGGTTTCGCCCGCGCGCTGGTGGTCGACCCCACGTTGTTGTTGATGGACGAGCCGTTTTCCGCCCTGGATGTCCTGACGGCCGAGACGCTGCGCACCGATCTGCTTGACCTCTGGACTCAGCGGCAACTGAAGATCAAGTCGGTGTTGATCGTCACGCACAACATCGAGGAAGCCGTGTTCATGTGTGATCGGATTCTGGTCCTGTCGTCCAATCCGGGTCGGGTGGTCGCCGAGATCAAGGTGCCGTTTCCGCATCCCCGCAACCGGCTCCACCCGGCGTTCCGCCGTCTGGTCGATGACATCTACGCTCAAATGACCTCCCGGGTCACGACCGGCGGCACGACCGGCGGGCTGGAGCTGGGCACCTGGCTGCCCCAGGTGTCGACCAACCTGATGGCCGGCCTCACCGAGACGCTGGCGGTGGCGCCTTACAACGGCAAGGCGGATCTCCCCGAAATCGCGCGCACCCTGCATCTGGAGGTCGACGACTTGTTCCCCGTCGCCGAAATGCTGCAGCACCTTGGGTTCGCGGAGGTCAGGGAGGGGGACATCTGGCTCACCCCGGCGGGCAAGGCGTTCGCCGATGGCGACACCCAGGAGCGCAAGCAGATGTTCGCCCGCCACCTGGTGCGCTCGGTGCCCATGGTGGCCCGCATCCACAAGGTGCTCAACGAACGCCCCGGGCACAGGGCGCCCCGGGTGCGCTTCGAGCAGGAGCTCGAGGACTTCCTGTCCGACAGCGCCGCCGAAGAGACCCTGGAGGCCGTTATCAACTGGGGCCGCTACGCGGAAATTTTCTCGTATGACGACCAAGCTGAAATGTTCAGTCTGGAAGACGCCGATTCGTAGGTCGGCAGGCCCCCAGGCAGCCCCGCCCGTTTGGTTTCAGGGCTGATCTCGAAAATCTCTTTGGCACCGCTTCTACCTTGCGGATCGCGCCGCTTTCGAGAGACTCCGATTCGACGCGCACGGAATCTGGGCGGGGGCTCGAGGCACTTCAACGCGTCGGTTTGCGCATCGTGACCAGCTCTTCCGCCGTGGTGGGATGCACCGCGATGGTGGCGTCGAACTGGGTCTTGGTCGCGCCACAGGTGAGGGCGATGGCGGCAACCTGGATGAGTTCCGCCGCGCTGTCGCCCACGACATGCACCCCCAGGACTCGATCGGTGGCCTTCTCGACCACGAGCTTCATGAGTGTGCGCTCTTCGCGCCCCGACAAGGTGGCCTTGATCGGCCGGAACGTGGTCATGAAGATGGCGACGTCCTTGCCGGCCTCGCGCGCCGCTGATTCGGTATAGCCCACGCTGCCGACTTCCGGGGTTGAGAACACGGCCGTGGCGACGGTGTGATGATCGACGGCGGTGGGGCGGTCGCCGAACAAGGTGTCGGCCAGTGCGTGGCCCTCGCGGATGGCGACCGGCGTGAGATTCACCCGGTTTGTGACATCGCCCACCGCGTGGATGGACGGCGCATTGGTTGTTGAATAGGCGTTGACCGCGATGGCGCCGTTGTCTGTGGCGACGCCCGCGGCTTCCAGCCCCAGTCCGGTGATGTTGGCCTTGCGCCCGGTGGCGACCATGACCAGATCGAATGCCGCCTGGGTGCCATCCATGAACGTGACCAGCTTGCCGTCGGGCCTTTCCTCGATGCGCTTGAGCGTGTAACCCAGTTTCAGTGCGATGCCGCGCCGGCGGTAGGCGGCCTCGACCACGTCGCGCGCATCGTCGTCGAAGCCGCGCAGCAGGTGTTCGCGCCGGTGAATGATGGTGACCTCGCTGCCCAGCGCGCGCATCAACCCGGCGAACTCCACGGCGATGTAGCCACCCCCCACGATGGCCAGGCGCTTCGGGAGCGCGGGCAGGTTGAACATGTCGTCGGATGTGACGGCGTGCTCGATGCCTTCTACCGTTTCGTCCCGGACGGCGTGGCCGCCGGTCGCGACCAGGATGTGGCGGGCGCTGAGCGTGCGGCCCGACCCTTTCAGGCGCAGGGTGTGCGGATCGACGAGCACGGCGCGGTCGCGGATCAGCTCGACGCCGCTGCTGGTCAGCCCCTGGATGTACAGGCCCTCGAGGCGGGCGATTTCCTTGTCCTTGGCCGCGATCAGCGCGGTCCAGTCGTGCCGGGGCGTGCCGACCTCCCAGCCGAACCCGCGGGCGTCG
>DASTNK010000058.1:0-68345 GCA_035720945.1 Burkholderiaceae bacterium | reverse complement strand
GGGTTTCGTGGCGTCCGGGCAACATATGGACGCGCCGTCTCGCGAGGCAGCCTACTCTCTCACCGGCAAGGTGGTGCATGTCGCCGACGGCGATACGTTCACGTTGCTGGTCGATGGCCGTCGCGAGCGGATTCGCCTGGCAAGCATCGATGCCCCCGAGACCACGAAGGATCGCGAACGTCCCGGCCAGCCCATGGCGCAAGTGGCCAGACAGGCGCTGGCCGACATGGTGGCGGGCAGGGTGCTGAGCCTGACGTGCTTCGAGCACGACCAGTACGGGCGCAGTGTGTGCGACGTGCCCCTGGGCAACGGATCCACTGCGAACCAGGTGCTCGTGGAACAGGGGCTGGCGTGGGCCAATGGAGCTGGGCGTGGCAAATACATGCGCGATCCGAGCCTCCCTGGGCTCGAGGCAGCCGCTCGCAAGGCCGGAAAAGGCCTGTGGCGCGACCCGTCGCCGGTGCCTCCCTGGGTGTGGCGCTACCGCTGCTGGAAACAGGGGCACTGCTAGTCACCGTCGGGGCGGGGTAGCGAAGAAAGGCTATTGATTTTTTTTTATTTGGCCCCATCATGAAGGTATGTCACTGAAAGTCTTCGACCTCCAATGCGATTCCGGCCACGTTTTCGAGGGCTGGTTCGGCTCGGCCGACAGCTACGAATCGCAACGTGAAAGCGGTCTGCTGACCTGCCCTGTCTGCAATAGCCACAATGTGGTGCGCAAGCTGACCGCAGCGCGTGTGAACACCGGCGCGGGCCGTGATTCAACGCCTGCGGACGGTCGCCAAGCACCCGCGCAGGCTCAGCCAGTGGCCGCGCCGGCGGGGCGGCAACTGGCCCAATTGCAAGCGGAAATGCTGCGCCAGATACGTGAAATCGTGCGGGGCGCCGAAAACGTCGGCACACGCTTTGCCGACGAGGCCCGGCGCATGCACGAGGGCGAATCACAAGAGCGCGCCATTCGCGGCACCGCGACGGAAGAAGAACGCCAGGAACTGGCCCGGGATGGCATCGCCGTGATGCCGGTGCCCGATTTCCTGGACGATGACCGCCTGCAGTAGGTGGCATCGGCCAAGTGCCGCCCCCGCCCTGGTTGGGTCTGGCAGGGGCCGTGGCGGCGAGGGCCGCCACGAAGATTCACATCACGCGGCTGCGGTATTCGCCCGTGCGTGTGTCGATTTCGATCTTGTCACCGATTTCACAGAACAACGGAACGCTGATTTCCATGCCGGTGTTCGTCTTGGCGGGCTTCAGCACCTTGCCCGAGGTGTCACCACGGGTGGCGGGTTCGGTATAGGTGATTTCGCGCACAACGATAGTGGGGAGGTCCACCGAGATGGCCCGGCCAGCGTGAAAGACGACTTCCACAGTCATGCCTTCCTCGAGGTAATTCAGGGCGTCGCCCATGCTGTCTGCTTCGACTTCATGCTGGTTGTATTCGGCGTCCATGAAGACATACATGGGGTCGGCGAAGTACGAATACGTGCATTCTTTCTTATCCAGAACGACAATATCGAATTTCTCGTCGGCCTTGACGACCGACTCACTGCCCGAACCCGTAAGCAGGTTCTTGAACTTCAGTTTCACCACGGCCGCGTTGCGCCCGGATTTGTTGTATTCAGCCTTCTGGACGACCAGGGCATCACTGCCGACGTTGACCACGTTGCCAACACGCAGTTCTTGTGCGGATTTCATCATTGGAGTGCTCCATGCAATGGGCTTCGCCAAAAGCAAAGGTGCGAGCCGGCTTGGCAAAGCGTAAACGTGCAAAACCCGGTATTCTAACCTGTTTGCAGCTGTTTTGCGCAGTAGTCGAGAAGAGATTGAGCGAGGCCGGGGTGTTTCGCCAGAACCCGTGCTCGCTGGCCGCAGGCGTCGCACCACTCCCGCCAAGCGGGTGGTTGCAGCAGGGCCTGCAGATTTTCACGAACCAAGTCGGCGTCGCCTCTGTTCCAGGCGCGCATGGTGGTGGCGGACCGCGCTGGATAGTTTGACAAGCCCAGCCAGGCCTCGAGCTTGGTCATGTGGGTTTGTTCTTCCTGGGGGTAGATGTGCCAGATCAGGGGTTTGCCTGCCCACGTGGCGCGCACCAGGGAATCCTCGCCGCGCACGAGGTTCAGATCGCTGCTCCAGAGCAGGCGGTCGAAGCCATCCTGGTCCACAAACGGGATTCTCTGCACGTGAATCATGCCAGCGCCGGATCCGGGCAGATCGGGCGCCACGCCCTCCGGAACAATGATCACGCCCGGGCGCCCGAGCTGCTCCAGAGCCTGGATCAAGGCGCCGGTGGGCGCGTGCTGATAGCAGAACAGGAATGCCTGGAAGCCACCCGCCTCCAGTTGCGAAATATGTGACGCTGAAAGCCCGATATCGCGCAGCAGGCGCCAGCGGAGGTTCGGCTCAGACAGCCATCGATCGCGCTGATCGAGCAGTCCGTCTTCGCGCAGCAGTCCACCGCTGGCTGGTGTGAATCCGGGGAAAAAGAACGACTTGATCATGCCGTCCGGCTGTCTGGAAGGCCGTGCGTGACAACTCTCTATCCAGGGTTCGGCACTGAGGTACTCCAGGTCGATCCAGGCGTGACGCCCTTGTTTCATGCGTTGGATGAACGTAGCGGGCGGGTCGCAGGCGAAGGCCTCGATGACAACGTCCCGGGGCGCGAGGTCGGGCGCGGGGGCGGTCCAATGGATGATTTCGACGCCAGCTAGAACCTGTTTATCGGCCAGAGCGTCCACACCTGGCTGAATCCGTTTGAATGAGCCCAAGTCGTCCACCCAGAGGCGGATGTGGCCCGTGCCCGTCAGGGTGCCGAGCTGCCGCGCCAGACGCCAGCAGACGCCGATGTCGCCGAAATTGTCGACGACACGGCAGAACAGATCGATGCCGGGGGATGCGGGCACGGTGTCGGGGGTTTCGCTTGATCGAGCTGTGTGTCGAATCCGGCTCAACGGGCCATCAATGAAAGTGGACCGGATTGAGGTCAACCTCGTCGGGGATTTCCGGGTGCTGCATTTCGCCCAGCGGATTGGGAAAATAGGGCGCACCGCAGTCGTCACAGTATTCCGCGGGTTGGATGCCTGGCAAGCGGCGGATATCCTGCACGCCGAGCTCCTTGAGCAGGGCGGCGATCTGATCCGGTGTGTCGGCCTGGGCAGTGTCGGAACTATCGGTCAGCGACTCTTCCTTGCTCAACACCGGCCAGACGCATCCGTAGATCACGTCGTTGCTTTGGCGGGTGCTGAAACCGACACGGAATTCTTCAGGCACCGAATCGCCGCAGCCCACGATTGTGGCGCGGACGTCGGATGGCGGAAGCCCCACCGCGGTGTGCAGCCATGTGACCGCGGCCCTGAGTGCCAGCGGGCGCACGCGTCGATCGGCTTCACGGCTGTTCACGTAGTAGGCGTCGGGCAGCATGTATTCGAGCGTACATCCCGTGAACAGGGTACCCAGTGTCTCGGCGCATTCATGGGTCCATGCCTGCAGGCATTGTTCGCGTGTCGGCGTGTCGGGCGCGTCGGCTTGCCAGCGGAACAGCGGAGCACCCTGGGGCACCACGATGGCGCCCACGAGAAAGCGCGCGTCGGCCAGCATGCCTTCGGAGTCTTCCGTCTTGTGGATGTCGCAGGGTTCGGTTTTGGCATCCAGCGCCGCCAGCCCGAGGCGATGGGCCCATACCCAGGTTTCCTGGAAGGTGCGGGGCATTTGTTCGAAGCCGACCAGTTCGGGTATGAGGGCGAGCCGGGCACCCGGTGCCGCCACGCACGCCAGCAGTTTCGATGCCAGAGCGGTTTGCGCATTGGCCTCGAGAACGCCTCCCGGGATCTGATAGCGTGTCCAGGCCACCAGCGGCGCCGAGATGAGCAACACGTCGTAGTCACGGTCACCGACCGACAGCGTGATGGATTCCGAAAAGGTTTCCGCCTGCTCGACCAGAATCTCGTATGCGTTGAGATTGTTGTCCAGCAGGTACTCGAGCACGGACTCGATGTGTTTGTTTCGGCGCCCCCGCAGCAGCTTGGTCAGGTGCTGGCCAAGCAGATTCTCCCAATAGGTGTCCTCAAGGCGGCATCCTGACAGTGCCAGGGACTCCGTCAGGGAAATCAGGTGCTGGGCGTCGCGCGACAGGCGGGATGGGCTGGAAGGCGGGGTTCGGGGCATGGTCGTGGGCAAAGTGAAGCGTGGCGACCGCGCGCGAGGGCACTGTCGTCGTGAAACCTCTTAGTGTACCGCTGGATGCCGCGCAACACACTTTCCGTACGCCGGGGGGCGGGGTGTTCGGACCGCCCGCCCGGCTCCGCATCATGCGGCCAGCAACTCGCGCAGGACGTAGGGCAGGATGCCACCGTGCTGGTAGTAGTCCACCTCGGTGTCGGTGTCGATGCGCAGCAGCGTGCGCACCCGGATGGACTCGCCGTTTTTGCGGTGTATGGTCAGCGTGACCTCTTGCTGGGGTTTCATGCCGTTTTCGATGCCCGAGATGTCGTAGGTTTCGTCGCCGGAGATACCCAGCGAATCGACGGAATCATTGCCCTGGAACTGCAGAGGCAACACCCCCATGCCGATCAGGTTGCTGCGGTGGATGCGTTCGAAGCTGCGGGCGATCACGGCGCGCACGCCCAGAAGCTGTGTGCCTTTGGCCGCCCAGTCGCGAGAGGACCCCGTGCCGTATTCTTCGCCGCCGAACACGACCGTGGACTTGCCTTCGTTGATGTAGCGCATGGCGGCGTCGTAGATGGACAAGCGCTCGCCATCAGGCTGGTGCAGCGTTTCACCGCCTTCATAGCGGCTGCCGTCGGCATTGGGCGGCAACATCAGGTTCTTGATGCGCACGTTGGCGAAAGTGCCGCGCATCATGATTTCGTGATTGCCGCGCCGCGAACCGTAGCTGTTGAAGTCTTTTTTGGCGACGCCATTGGCCTGCAGCCAGCGGCCGGCCGGCGAGGATTCCTTGATCGAGCCCGCGGGGGAGATATGGTCGGTGGTGACGGAGTCGCCGAACACGGCCAGGGCATGGGCGCCGTTGATGGCTGGCATGGGGGCTGGCCGCATGCCGAAGCCTTCGAAGAACGGGGGCTCGGCGATGTAAGTGGATGTTGGCCAGTTGTAGACATCACCCGTGACGCCGTCGATGGCCTTCCAGAGTTTGCCGGGGTTGGTGCGGATTTCGCCGTAATTGGCGCGGAAGGCTTCCGGGTCGAGGGCCTGGTTGAGCAGCGCCCGGACTTCGGCATTGGACGGCCAGATGTCGCCCAGCCACACGTCGCCATGCCGGCCCTTGCCGACCGGCTCGGTCATGAGGTCGCGCAGCATGGTTCCGGCCAGCGCATACGCCAGGACAAGAGGCGGGGAGCCCAGGAAATTGGCTTTGATGTTGGGATGGATGCGCGCTTCGAAGTTGCGGTTGCCCGACAGCACGGCCGCGCATACCAGCCCATGCTGGTTGATGGCCTCGTTCAGATCCGGAGTGAGGTCGCCGGCGTTGCCGATGCAGGTGGTGCAGCCGTAGGCGGCCACGTTGAATCCCAGTTTTTGCAGATAGGGCAGCAGACCGGTCTTTTCAAGGTAATGGGTGACAACGCGGGAACCCGGCGCCAGCGACGTCTTGATGTGCGGCGGTATCTTCAGGCCCGCCTCGACCGCCTTCTTGGCCATCAGGCCCGCCGCCAGCAGGACGCTGGGGTTGGAGGTGTTGGTGCATGATGTGATGGCGGCAATGAGGATGTCGCCGTTCTTGACCTGGGTGCCCGCGCTGGTGGTGAAGACTTCGTTGAGCTTTTCGGGGGGCTGGCTGAAACCGTTGGTGGAGTGCTCGGAGAAGAGTTCGGTGAACTTGCGTTTCACGTTGCCGAGCTCGATGCGATCCTGGGGGCGCTTGGGCCCGGCCAGAGAGGGTGTCACCGTGGAAAGATCAAGTGTGACGACCTGGGAGTAGTCGATGTCCCTCGCGTTGGGGATGCCGTACAGCCCTTGCGCCTTGAAATACGCCTTGAGCGCATCGATTTCCTGCTTGGTGCGGCCAGTGCCCTTGAAATATTCGATGGTGCGGTCGTCGACCGGGAAAAAGCCCATGGTGGCGCCATATTCGGGCGACATGTTGCCGATGGTGGCGCGGTCGGTGACGGACAGGCTGGAGGTGCCCGGCCCACAGAACTCGACGAACTTGCCGACGACTTTCTGCTTGCGCAGCAGTTCGGTCACGGTGAGCACCAGGTCGGTGGCCGTGACGCCGCCGCGTAGTTCGCCCGTGAGTTCGACGCCGACGACGTCGGGCGTGAGGATGTAGACCGGCTGGCCCAGCATGCCCGCTTCGGCCTCGATGCCGCCCACGCCCCAGCCGACCACGCCGATGCCGTTGATCATGGTGGTGTGGCTGTCGGTGCCGACCAATGTATCCGGGTAGTACAGGTTGTTGGCCTTGTCATGGTGCACGCCGCGCGCCAGATGTTCGAGGTTGACCTGGTGGACGATGCCGAACCCCGGCGGCACGACGCCAAACGTGTCGAACGCCTGCATGCCCCATTTCAGGAATTGGTACCGTTCCTGGTTGCGCTGGAATTCCAGGGCCATGTTCTGCCCCAGCGCGCGCTGGGTGCCGAAGAAGTCGATCATCACCGAGTGGTCGACCACCAGGTCGACGGGCACCATGGGTTCGATGCGTTTTGGATCTTTGCCCATGCGCGCCGCGACGGAGCGCATGGCGGCGATGTCGGCGAGCAGGGGCACGCCGGTGAAGTCCTGCAGCACGACGCGCGACACCACGAATGGGATTTCCTCGGAGCGTTTGGCCCGAGGCTTCCAGTTGGCGAGCTGCCGGACGTGGGTTTCAGTGACCTTTTGGCCATCGCAGTTGCGCAGCACCGATTCCAGCACGATGCGCAGCGACACCGGCAGGCGTGCCACATCGACACCCAGCGTTCGGCCCAGCTCGGGCAGCGAATGGAAGTTCGCGGATTTTCCGCCGATCTTGAACGACTTGAGGGTGTTGAAAGTGTTGTGCGGCATGACGGACTCCGTGGGATTGATGGCCGTGAAACGTGCGTCGACGCGAAGCGGACTCGGCCGCGGCGGTGCGCGGCCGGTGCCCGCGAGGGCAATGTCGCCTGCTATTTTAGGCCGGTTCGGAGTCCGTGTGGTGATGAGTCCGCACGGTATGCGGGGGTTCCTACACCCCCACGGAGTCGGCGATCTCCCGGAAATCCTCGATCTGGTCGAAGTTCATGTAGCGGTAGATCCGGTCGCTATCGCGCTGCAGCACGCCCATCTCGGCCATGTATTCCTCCCGGGACGGGATGCGGCCCAGACGTGAACAGATCGCGGCGAGCTCCGCCGAGCCCAGGAACACATTGGCGTTCTTTCCCAGGCGGTTGGGGAAGTTGCGCGTGCTCGTGGACATGACGGTGGCGCCTTCCCGCACCTGGGCCTGGTTGCCCATGCACAGCGAGCAGCCCGGCATCTCCATGCGCGCCCCGGCACTGCCCAGGATTCCGTAATGGCCTTCCTCGGTCAGCTGCTTCTGGTCCATCTTGGTGGGCGGCGCCACCCACAGGCGGGACGGGATGTCACGCTTGCCTTCCAGAAGACGGGACGCGGCGCGGAAATGGCCGATGTTCGTCATGCAACTGCCGATGAACACTTCATCGATCGCCGTGCCGGCGACTTCGGACAGCGTCTTGACGTCGTCCGGGTCGTTCGGGCACGCCACGATGGGTTCATGCACGTCCGCCAGGTCGATCTCGATGACGGCGGCGTATTCGGCGTCGGCGTCGGGTTCCAGCAGCTGGGGGTTGTCCAGCCAGGCCTGCATGGCCTTGATGCGGCGGCCCAGGGTGCGCTCGTCTTCGTAGCCGTTGGCGATCATCCACTTCAGCAGCGTGATGTTGCTGTTGATATATTCGATGATGGGCTCTTTGTTCAGGCGCACGGTGCAACCCGCCGCCGAACGCTCGGCCGAGGCGTCGGTCAGTTCGAAAGCCTGTTCGATCTTCAGGTCGGGCAGGCCCTCGATTTCGATGATGCGGCCCGAGAAGATGTTCTTCTTGCCTTGTTTTTCAACGGTGAGCAGGCCTTGCTTGATGGCGTAGAGCGGAATGGCGTTGACCAGGTCGCGCAGCGTGACGCCGGGTTGCATAGTGCCCTTGAAGCGCACCAGCACCGATTCCGGCATATCCAGCGGCATCACGCCGGTTGCGGCCGCGAAGGCGACCAGCCCCGAGCCGGCCGGAAAGCTGATGCCGATGGGGAAGCGGGTGTGCGAGTCACCGCCCGTGCCAACGGTATCCGGCAGCAGCATGCGGTTGAGCCAGGAGTGGATGATGCCGTCGCCCGGGCGCAGTGCGACACCGCCGCGCGTGCTGATGAACGCGGGTAGTTCGTGATGGGTCTTGACGTCGACCGGCTTGGGGTAGGCGGCTGTGTGGCAGAACGACTGCATCACCAGATCGGCCGAAAAGCCCAGGCAGGCCAGGTCTTTGAGTTCGTCCCGGGTCATGGGGCCGGTGGTGTCCTGGCTGCCCACCGAGGTCATGCGCGGCTCGCAGTAGGTGTCGGGACGCACGCCCTGGCCTTCGGGTAGTCCGCATGCACGTCCCACCATCTTCTGGGCGAGCGTGAAGCCTTTACCCGATGATGCCGGATCCTTGGGCAGACGGAATAGCGTGGACGGAGGCAGGCCCAGGGCTTCGCGTGCCCGGGCGGTGAGCCCGCGGCCAATGATCAGCGGGATGCGTCCGCCGGCGCGTGCCTCGTCGAGCAGCACGTCGGACTTGAGCTGGAATTCGGCGATCACCGCGCCATTCTTCAGTGCGCGCCCTTCATATGGGCGCAGTTCGACCACATCGCCCATATTCATGCTCGAGACATCGAGCTCGATGGGCAGCGCGCCGGAGTCTTCCATGGTGTTGTAGAAGATCGGGGCGATTTTGCCGCCCAGGCACACCCCGCCGAAACGCTTGTTGGGCACGAAGGGGATGTCTTCGCCTGTGAGCCACAAGACCGAATTGGTCGCCGATTTGCGCGACGAGCCCGTTCCCACCACGTCGCCCACGTAGGCAACGAGGTGGCCTTTGCTTTTCAGGTTTTCCAGGAACTTCATCGGGCCGGTCTTGCCGGGCTCTTCCGGTTCGATGCCGGGGCGGGGGTTTTTCAGCATGGCCAGGGCGTGCAGCGGAATATCCGGCCGGCTCCATGCGTCAGGGGCGGGTGACAAGTCGTCGGTATTGGTTTCCCCCGTGACCTTGAACACTGTGATCGTGAGGCTTTCCGGCACTTCCGGGCGGCTGGTGAACCATTCGGCGTCAGCCCAGCTTTGCACCACGGCTTTGGCGTTCGCATTGCCCTTGTCGGCCTTTTCCTTGATGTCGTGGAAGGCATCGAAAACCAGCAAAGTGTGTTTGAGGCCTTCGGCGGCGACCGGGCCCATGGCGGGGTGGTCGAGCAGTTCGATCAAGGGGCTGATGTTGTAGCCGCCCAGCATGGTGCCCAGCAGCCGCGTGGCCTGTTCCGCAGAGATGAGCGCGCAGGTTTCCTTGCCCAGCGCCAGCGCCGCCAGATACGACGCCTTGACCTTGGCGGCGTCGTCGACGCCCGCCGGCACGCGATGGGTGATCAGATCCAGCAGAAAGGCTTCTTCGCCGGCCGGCGGGTTCTTGAGCAATTCGATGACGTCGGCGGTCTGTTGCGCGGTGAGCGGCAGCGGGGGAATGCCCAGGGCTGCACGTTCGGCGACGTGCTGGCGGTAGTTTTCGAGCATGGAGGGAAACCTCGGAACAGTGTTGAAAAGCCGACGCCCGCGGCGGGTGGAGACACGGGTGACGGGGTGTATATGTCTTATGTATTATATCTTATATAAGACTAAAAAATCGGAACATCATCGCATCAGGCCTGGTGCCGCCCGTCAGGCCAGAAGGTCCTGGTACTCGGGGTGTGCCCGGATGAATGCGTCGGCGTAGGAGCACAGCGGACGCACGCGCCAGCCGCGGCATCGCGCGATATCCAGTGCGAAGCCGGTCAATCCCGCCGCGACACCCCGCCCGCGCAATGAGGTGGGTACCCCTGTGTGCGTGATGGTCATCAGCGAGCCCGAGAGGGTGTACTCCAGGACGGACAGGCTGTCGTCTACCAGGCAAGTCATGCGTTGGTGGGCCGCGTCGTGTTCGAAGGAAGGATTCATTGACTGGCTGAAAAGGTGTCGGTGCGCCGCGATGGGGGTGTCTCCGGCGTCATGCCGTGGCTGGGTGCGCCCGTGCTGGCGCCGAAGACGGTCGGTGAAGAGGTGTTGGTGAAAGGTTGCAGGCTCAGATGACGTACAGATCCACGTATTCATGCACTGGCATGGCCTCGAGCGTCTTCTGATCCAGCGATACGCCGAGAATGCGCTGTTGCTGGCGGGCTGGGAACTGCCGCGCCAGATTGGTGCGGAACTTCGCCTCCAGCAACGGAATACCGTCTTTGCGGCGACGCTTGTGGCCGATCGGGTATTCACACACAAGTTCGTCGAACGCCGAACCGTCATTGAACTCCACGGTGAGCGCGTTGGCGATGGAACGCTTTTCCGGGTCGTGGTAGTCGGCGGTGAACGCCGGGTCTTCGACACAGATCATCTTGTCGCGCAGCGCGTCGATGCGCGGATCGACAGCGATGCTGTCTTCGTAGTCCCCCGCCGTCAGGCGCCCGAAGATCATTGGCACGGCCACCATGTACTGCACGCAGTGATCGCGGTCAGCCGGGTTGTTCAGCGGCCCTTTCTTGTCGATGATGCGGATGCAGGCCTCGTGGGTGCGTATCGTGATCTTCTTGATGTCTTCGGTGGTCTTGCCCGCGGCCTTGAGTTTCTCGTGCAATTCCATGGCGCATTCCACCGCTGTTTGCGAGTGGAATTCCGCCGGGAAGGAAATCTTGAACAGCACGTTCTCCATCACGTAGCTGCCATAGGGGCGCTGGAACTTGAACGGCTGGCCTTTGAACAGCACATCGTAGAAGCCCCAGGTCTTGGCGGTCAACACCGAGGGGTAGCCCATCTCGCCGGTACGGGCGATCAGGGCCAGCCGCACCGCGCGACTGGTGGCGTCGCCCGCCGCCCAGCTCTTGCGGCTACCTGTGTTGGGCGCGTGGCGGTAGGTGCGCAGGCTTTGCCCGTCGACCCAGGCGAGGGACACGGCGTTGATGGTTTCGTCGCGGCTGAGCCCCAGCATCTGCGAGACCACGGCCGTGGTTGCGACCTTGACCAGGACCACGTGATCGAGGCCGACCTTGTTGAAGGAGTTCTCGAGCGCGATGCAGCCCTGTATTTCGTGCGCCTTGATCATGCCGGTGAGCACGTCGCGCATCGTGAGTGGCGCCTTGCCGACGGCGACGGCATTGCGCGACAGCCAATCGGCCGTGGCGAGAATACCGCCCAGGTTGTCGGAGGGATGGCCCCACTCGGCCGCGAGCCAGGTATCGTTGAAATCAAGCCAGCGGATGATGGCGCCGATGTTGAACGCGGCCTGGACCGGGTCGAGCTGGAACTGCGTGCCGGGTACCTTGGCGCCGTTCGGCACAATGGTGCCGGGCACGATGGGGCCCAGCAGCTTGCGGCAGGCTGGATATTCCAGCGCTTCGAGGCCGCAGCCAAGCGTGTCGATAAGGCAGTTGCGGGCAGTCTCGTAGGCGAGTTCGCTCTTGATTTGGTAATCGAGAGCGTAATCGACGATGTCGACCAGCACCTGGTCGGGAGCCGGGCGGATATTGGAAATTGGCGCGGACATGGGGTCTTCCTGGAACAGGGGGTTACTTGCGTTTCTCTAGAGCGACAAACTTCCGGTCCTCGGGGCCGACGTAGTTCGCCGTGGGGCGGATGATCTTGTTGTCGATGCGTTGTTCGATGATGTGCGCCGACCAGCCCGCCGTGCGCGCGATCACGAACAGCGGCGTGAACATGGCCGTGGGCACGCCCATCATGTGGTAGGACACGGCGGAGAACCAGTCCAGATTGGGGAACATCTTCTTGATGTCCCACATGACCGTTTCCAGCCTTTCCGCCACGTCGAACATCTTGGTGTTCTGCGCTTTCTTCGACAGCTTGCGCGCGACGTCCTTGATGATCTTGTTGCGCGGGTCGGACACCGTGTAGACCGGATGGCCGAAACCGATGATGACCTCCTTGTTCTCGACGCGGCGGCGGATGTCGGCCTCGGCGTCGTCGGGTGTCTCGTAGCGTTTCTGCACCTCGAAGGCGACCTCGTTGGCGCCGCCGTGCTTGGGGCCGCGCAACGCGCCGATGCCGCCAGCGATCGCGGAATACATGTCGGAGCCCGTGCCCGCGATGACGCGACTGGCGAAGGTGGACGCGTTGAATTCGTGCTCCGCGTACAGGATGAGCGATGTGTGCATCGCGCGCACCCATTCCTCGGAGGGTTCGGCGCCATGCAGCAAATGCAGGAAGTGCCCGCCAATGCTGTCGTCGGACGTTTCCACGTCGATGACGCGGCCGTTGTGACTGTAGTGGTACCAGTACAGAAGCGCCGAGCCCAGGCTGGCCATCAGGCGGTCGGCGATGTCGCGCGCATCCGGCAGGTTGTGATCGTCTTTCTCAGGCAGCACGCAGCCCAGCACTGACGCGGCCGTGCGCATGACGTCCATGGGGTGGCTGGCCGCGGGCAGGGCTTCCAGCACCACCTGCAACTGAGCCGGCAGGCCGCGCAAACGGCGCAGTTTTCCCTTGTATGCGACGAGCTCCGCTTTGTTGGGCAGCTTGCCGTGGATGAGCAGATGGGCCACTTCCTCGAACTCGCACGTTTCCGCGATGTCCAGGATGTCATAACCGCGGTAGTGCAGGTCGTTGCCGCTGCGGCCGACGGTGCACAGTGCGGTATTGCCCGCCACGACGCCGGACAGCGCCACGGATTTCTTGGGTTTGAACGCGGCTTTTTCTGTAGAGCTTGTTGTTGCCATCACTGAACTCCCGAAAGGTTATTTGGATTTGCCTTGCTGAAACAGTGCGTCCAGCCTGGATTCGTACTCGTGGTACCCGATGCGATCGTAGAGCTCTTCGCGGGTCTGCATGATATCGATCACATTCTTCTGGTGTCCGTCGCGCCGAATGGCGGTATAGACGGTTTCCGCAGCCTTGTTCATGGCGCGGAAGGCTGACAACGGGTAGAGCACGATGCCCACGCCCGCGCCCGCGAGTTCTTCCACGGTGAAGAGCGGCGTCTTGCCGAATTCCGTGATGTTGGCCAGCACCGGCACGTTCAGCGTTTTGGTGAAACGCCGGTATGTGTCCAGGTCGTACGAGGCTTCGGCGAAGATGGCGTCGGCGCCCGCTTCGGCGCAGGCGACAGCCCGTTCCAGCGCGGCGTCCACCCCATCGACCGCGATGGCGTCGGTGCGGGCGATGATGAAGAAGTCGGAATCGGTGCGGGCATCGACCGCCGCCTTGACGCGATCAACCATTTCGGGCGCGGACACGATTTCCTTGCCCGGCCGGTGGCCGCAACGCTTGGCGCCCACCTGGTCTTCAATGTGGCAGGCCGCGGCGCCGAACTTGATCAGGCTTTTGACCGTGCGCGCGATATTGAACGCGGAGGGACCGAACCCCGTGTCGATGTCGACCATCAACGGCACATCGCATACGTCGGTGATGCGACGCACGTCGGTCAGCACGTCATCTAGCGTGTTGATGCCCAGATCGGGCAGGCCCAGCGAGCCGGCGGCCACGCCACCGCCAGACAGATAGATGGCGCGGTAGCCGGCGCGCTTGGCCAGCAGTGCATGATTGGCGTTGATGGCGCCGATGACTTGCAGCGGTTGTTCCTGGGCGAGGGCCTGGCGGAACAGCGCGCCGGCGGAAGTGGGGCGGGTCATTGCGGGATCTCCGTGGGGCGGGGTGCCCGCCCGGTTGGTTCGCCGGTCCGTCGGCCAGGGATGTGGGCCGGAGCGGCCTGGATCGGCGAGGGGTTTCCGCGGGGCGCTCGGCGGGTTGGCCGCCGCGCGCCCCGGGCGGGGAACGAACTGCCGCGGCGGGCCGTCAGGCCAGCAGGTCCTTGACGCCTTCGCGCTCTTCCAGCAGTTCCTTCAGCGTGAAGTCCATGCGCTCGCGCGAGAATGTGTCTATCTGCAGGCCTTCGACACGCGTGTACTCGCCGTTGACGGTGGTGACGGGAACGCCGTACACGATGCCTTCCGGAATACCGTACGATCCGTTGGACGGCACGCCCATGGTGACCCACTTGCCGTTGCTGCCGAGCAGCCAGTCGTGAACGTGATCGATGGCGGCATTGGCGGCCGAGGCCGCCGACGACAGGCCGCGGGCCTCGATGATGGCCGCGCCTCGCTTGCCCACCGTCGGAATGAAGGTGTCGCGGTTCCAGGCGTCGTCGTTGATGAGTTTGGCCAGGCTCTGCCCGCCGACCGTCGCGAAGCGGATGTCGGGGTACATGGTGGGAGAGTGGTTGCCCCAGACCACGAGTTTTTCGATGTCGCCCACCGGCTTGCCGGATTTGGCCGCGAGTTGCGACAACGCGCGGTTGTGATCCAGGCGCAGCATGGCGGTGAAGTTCTTCGCCGGCAGATCGGGCGCGGACTTCATGGCGATATAGGCGTTGGTGTTGGCGGGATTGCCCACCACCAGCACCTTGACATTGCGGCTGGCGACGTCGTTCAGCGCTTTGCCCTGGGCGGTGAAGATCTGCGCGTTGACCTGCAGGAGATCCTTGCGTTCCATGCCTTTGCTGCGTGGGCGCGCGCCCACCAGCAATGCGACATCGGCGTCCTTGAATGCCGTGCGCGGGTCGCTGTGCGCGGTCATGCCGACCAGCAGCGGGAAGGCGCAGTCGTCGAGCTCCATCATCACGCCCTTGAGCGCGTTCTGGGCTTTTTCGTCGGGAATCTCGAGAAGCTGGAGAATCACGGGCTGGTCTTTGCCGAGCATTTCGCCCGAGGCGATGCGAAACAGTAGTGCGTATCCGATCTGGCCCGCGGCGCCGGTGACGGCGACGCGCATGGCGGGTTTGGACATGGATGATCTCCGGTAAGGTTGCGAATTGGAGGGGGTGAATGTCAAGTACGAGCAGTGTAATGCGTTTGGTGCGACCTGGGCGGGCGGTGGCTCATCGTGTCAACCAGGATGCCGGAGGCGCCACGATACGACGTCAGGCCACCACGGGACCACTGGAAACGCTCGGCTGAGCGTCTTGGTGCGGTGCCGCAATCATGGCCCTGTGCGACGGCGAAAGAGTAGAGCAAATTTCCGTTTGCGTCAATTGTCTTATATCTTATATAAGACACAAGACTGTTAGACAGAAATCCCCTGGCATGCGAGAATAGATGGGATGCGAACCGTCGTTTTTTCTCGTCCCCCGAGTCTCCCCCCCCATGCCTGACGCCCCTCTGCCGGATCGGCCCAACGCCCCCGAACGCGGCGCGCACAGCGCCGCGTTCAGCCCGTTGTATCAGCAGATCAAGGGGCTGTTGTTGCAAAGCCTGGATCGTGGGGAATGGAAGCCCGGTGAGGCGATCCCCAGTGAGTTCGAACTTGCCAGCCGGTTCCAGGTCAGCCAGGGCACGGTGCGCAAGGCCATTGACGAACTCGCCGCCGAAAATCTGTTGTTGCGGCGCCAGGGAAAGGGCACGTTCGTCGCCACGCACAGCGAGGCGAAGGTACGGTACCGTTTCCTGCGTCTCACCCCCGACGACGGCAAACCGCCCGTGTCGGGCAGTCGCATCCTCGACTGCCGCCGCCTCAAGGCGCCCGCCGACGTCGCAAGCCTGCTGGAGCTGCGTGCGTCGGACACAGCCGTGAATTTGCGGCGGTTGTTGTCGTTTGATCAGATTCCCACCATCCTCGACGACATCTGGCTGCCAGGGTCGGTGTTTCGGGGGCTTACCGCGGAATCTCTGGCCCGCTATCGTGGGCCGCTGTATGCGCTGTTCGAATCCGAATTCGGAATCAGCATGGTGCGCGCCGATGAAAAGATCAAGGCGGTGCCTGCCACGGTCGAGCAGGCCGATCTGCTCGAAGTCGAGCCAGGCGGCCCGCTGCTGCTCGTCGAGCGGTTGTCATACACCTATGGAGACCGGCCGGTCGAGGTGCGCCGGGGGTTGTATGTCACGGAACGGTTCCACTACCGGAACAGTCTGAACTAGCTGTCTTTTTCCGTGTCGGTTTGATACACACCGCCTGTTGGGCGAAAATACCGGCACTGCTTTGCAATAAATCATTTGTTGTCATCACCTCGAGGCCATTATGTCCGATTCCGCGCCAAAGCCGCGTCCGCAGTATCGCAACATCAGCATCTCGCAGATACTGAGCTACCGCCTGCCGTTGGCAGGGAAATCATCCATCATGCACCGTCTCAGCGGTGCGTTGCTGTTTCTTTGCCTGCCTCTGGTGATCGTGCCGTTGTTCGCGCTGAGCGTCACGTCGCCTGAAAGCTTCGCGGCCATGCACGCATGGGTCGCCCACCCAGTCTGTAAGATCATTCTGCTCATCCTCATCTGGGCGTTCCTGCACCATTTCTGCGCCGGCATCCGCTACCTCACCATCGACCTGCATCTTGGTTACGACAAAATCACGGCGCAGAAGACCGCGGGCGTGGTGTTCGGGGTCAGTCTGGCCCTGACGGTGATTTTCGGCCTCAAACTATTCGGAGCCTGGTAATGGCGACTCAAGAACGTATCGGTACCAAGCGCCTCCTGGTGGGCGCGCACTACGGCGCACGCGATTTCATCGTCCAGCGCGTCACCGCGGTCATCATGGCGGTCTACACCGTCGTCCTCTGCATTGGCCTCATCTTCACGTCGAACCTTGATTTCGCCGGTTGGCGAAATCTGTTCTCTTTCCACTGTATCGGGCTGCCCATGGGGCAGATCCTGGCTTCGCTGGCGTTCCTGTCGCTGGCGTGGCATGCCTGGATCGGTGTGCGCGACATCTGGATGGACTACGTCAAGCCAACGGGCGTGCGCCTGTTGCTGTATGTCCTGACCATTCTATGGTTGGTGGGCACAGTCGTGTACTTCCTAAATATTCTCTGGAGCTTGTAAACCGTGGCCGCTGTCAAAAAATCCATCCCCCACCGCCGATTCGATGTCGTCGTCGTGGGTGCCGGCGGGGCCGGCATGCGCTGTTCACTGCAATTGGCCCAGGCGGGGCTGTCGGTGGCGGTGCTCTCCAAGGTGTTTCCCACACGTTCGCACACGGTGGCGGCGCAGGGAGGCATCAGCGCCTCGCTGTCCAACATGAGCCAGGACAACTGGTACTGGCACATGTACGACACCGTCAAGGGCTCCGACTGGCTCGGTGACCAGGACGCCATCGAGTTCATGTGCCGCGAAGCACCCAACGCCGTCTACGAACTCGAACACTACGGCATGCCGTTCGACCGCAATCCCGACGGCACCATTTATCAACGGCCTTTTGGCGGCCACACCGCCAATTTCGGCGAAAAACCGGTGCAGCGCGCCTGTGCCGCGGCTGACCGCACCGGCCACGCCCTGTTGCACACGCTCTATCAGCGCAACGTGGCGGCGCGCACCCAGTTCTTCGTCGAATGGATGGCGCTCGACCTGCTGCGCAACGAGGCCGGCGATGTTCTGGGTGTCACCGCCCTGGAAATGGAAACCGGCGACATCTACGTGCTCGAGGCCAAGACCACGGTGCTGGCCACGGGCGGCGCGGGCCGTATCTGGGCCGCCACCACCAATGCCTACATCAATACCGGCGATGGCCTGGGCATGGCGGCGCGCGCCGATCTGCCTCTGCAAGACATGGAGTTCTGGCAGTTCCACCCCACTGGCGTGGCGGGTGCCGGGGTGCTCATCACCGAAGGGGTGCGTGGCGAAGGTGGCATCCTGCTCAACAAGGATGGCGAGCGCTTCATGGAACGCTACGCGCCCACGCTCAAAGACTTGGCGCCACGCGACTTCGTGTCCCGTTCCATGGACCAGGAAATCAAGGAAGGGCGGGGTTGCGGCGCCAACAAGGACCACATCCTGCTGAAACTAGATCATCTGGGCGCGGACACCATCAAGAAACGCCTGCCCTCCATTCGCGAAATCGCCATCAAGTTCGCCAACGTCGACCCCATCAAGGAACCCATTCCGGTGGTGCCGACCATCCATTACCAGATGGGTGGCATACCCGCCAACGTCCAGGGCCAGGTGCTGAATTACGCCAACGGCCAAAACAAGGTTGTCAACGGTCTGTACGCCATTGGCGAATGCGCCGCGGTATCGGTGCACGGCGCCAACCGCCTCGGCACGAACTCGTTACTCGACCTGGTGGTGTTCGGCCGCGCGGCCGGCAACCACATCGTGGCCTCGCATCCCGAGCGCCAGCACATGCATCAGCCGATTCCACAGTCGTCCATCGACCATTCGCTGGAACGCGTCGATGCGCTGGAGAACCGCAAGTCCGATGAAACGGTCTCCGATGTCGGCAACGCCATCCGTGTGTCCATGCAGCACCATTGCGGTGTGTTCCGTTCACAGGATCTCCTAAATGAGGGAGTCGAGCAAATCGAAAATCTTGCGGCGCGCGTGGCGAACGTTTCGTTCAAAGACAAGTCCAAGGTATTCAATACCGCGCGTTGCGAGGCACTGGAGCTCACCAACATGATCGAGGTCGCGCTGGCCACGACCAAGTCGGCCGCCAGTCGCCACGAAAGCCGTGGCGCCCACTCACTCAAGGAATACCCGGAACGCGACGACAAGGAATGGCTGCGGCACACGCTGTGGTTCTCCGAAGGCCGTCGCCTCGACTACAAGCCCGTTGAATTGAAACCTCTGTCGGTCGACAGCTTCCCGCCGAAAGCCCGGACCTTCTAAGCAGGATATCGAAATGAGTGAAAAACGCATCGTGAAGTTTGAAATCTACCGCTACGATCCCGACAAGGACGAGCGCCCCTACATGCAGAAGCTCGATGTCGAGCTGCATCCCGGCGACAAAATGCTGCTCGATGCCATCCTGCGCATCAAGAACGATGTCGACGACAGCCTTACACTGCGCCGCTCCTGCCGCGAGGGGGTCTGTGGTTCCGATGCCATGAACATCAATGGCAAAAACGGGCTGGCGTGCACGACCAATCTGCTCGAACTGAAGGAACCCATCGTGCTGCGCCCACTTCCGGGGCTTCCGGTGGTGCGCGATCTGGTCGTCGACATGACCGACTTCTACAATCAGTACCATTCGATCAAGCCGTTCCTGATCAACGATCAGCCGCCGCCCGAGCGTGAGCGTCTGCAAACGCCGGAAGCGCGCGAAGAGCTCAACGGCCTGTACGAATGCATTCTGTGCGCCTGCTGTTCCACGTCGTGCCCGTCGTTCTGGTGGAATCCCGACAAATTCGTCGGGCCGGCCGGGTTGCTGCAGGCTTACCGCTTCATCGCCGATTCACGCGATGAGGCCACCAACGAGCGTCTAGACAATCTGGACGATCCCTATAGGCTGTTCCGTTGCCACACCATCATGAACTGCGCCGACGTCTGTCCGAAGGGGTTGAACCCCTCACACGCCATCGGCAAGATCAAAGAGATGCTGGCGCGCCGCAGCCTGTAGATCACACGAGGCGTCTTCAATGAAGCCACTGTCCGACCTCGATCGCGCGCGTTTGCGCTGGAGAGCCCGTCGGGGTTTGCTGGAAAACGACCTGATTCTCACCCGATTTCTGGATCAGTACGAAGCCCACCTCACCGACGTCGACGTCTCCGCGTTGACTCTGTTGTTCGAGATGGGTGATAACGATTTGCTCGACATACTGCTGGCCAGGGCGGAGCCGCAAGGGTGTTACGACACCCCTGACATCCGTCGCCTGATCGGACAAATGCGGGCGCTGTGATTTTTTGAGGAATTGCGATGCAACTATCAGACAACAAAGCCACACTGTCTTTTTCGGACGGCAGCCCCTCCATTGAATTCCCCGTCTATCAGGGAACCATAGGGCCCGATGTCGTCGATATCCGCAAGCTCTACAGCCAGGCGGGCATGTTCACGTACGACCCGGGGTTCCTGTCCACGGCGGCCTGCGAATCGGGCATCACGTACATCGACGGCGACAAAGGCCAATTGCTGTACCGTGGCTACCCCATCGACCAGCTGGCCCAGAAATGTGACTTCCTGGATATCTGCTACCTCATCCTGAATGGCGATCTGCCGGGTGGGCAGCAGAAGAAGGATTTCGACTCGCTGGTCACGCATCACACCATGGTCAACGAGCAGATCCACGTGTTTCTGCGCGGCTTCCGCCGCGATGCACACCCCATGGCTGTGCTCACGGGTCTGGTCGGGGCGCTGTCGGCCTTCTACCACGACTCCACCGACATCACCAACCCGCATCATCGCGACGTATCCGCCATACGGCTCATCGCCAAGATGCCCACGTTGGTAGCCATGGCGTACAAGCACTCGGTGGGCCAGCCGTATATCTATCCCAAGAACGATCTTTCCTACACCGGCAACTTCCTGCGCATGATGTTCGCCACGCCCTGCGAGGAATATCACGTGAATGAAGTGGTCGAGCGCGCGCTGGACCGTATCTTCATTCTGCACGCCGACCACGAGCAGAACGCGTCCACCTCCACGGTGCGGCTGTGCGGCTCGTCGGGCACCAATCCGTTCGCGGCCATCGCGGCCGGGGTGGCCTGCCTGTGGGGACCGGCGCATGGCGGCGCCAACGAAGCCTGCCTGCAGATGCTCGAACACCTGCAGGCCAATGGCGGCATCGAGAAGGTCGGCGAGTTCATGGAGCAGGTCAAGGACAAGAACTCGGGTGTCCGCCTCATGGGCTTTGGTCATCGTGTCTACAAGAACTACGACCCGCGCGCCAAGCTCATGCAGCAGACCTGCAAGGAGGTGCTGTCTGCGCTGGGCCTGGAAAAAGACCCGTTGTTCAAGCTGGCCATGGAACTCGAACGCATCGCGCTGGAAGACGAGTACTTCGTCGAACGCAAGCTGTATCCCAATGTCGACTTCTATTCCGGCATCGTGCAGCGCGCCATCGGCATCCCCACGTCCCTGTTCACGGCCATCTTCGCGCTGGCCCGCACGGTGGGCTGGATTGCCCAATGGAGCGAAATGCTGTCCGATCCCAACTACAAGATCGGCCGTCCGCGCCAGTTGTACACGGGTAGTGTGGTGCGTGACGTGAAGCGGTAATAGCTGGCTTCCCACGCCGCACCAGGGCAAAAGGGCTCGTCCCCATGCCGGCTGAAGTTGGCTTGAAATAGTCCTGATTCGGGCCGCCATCACTGATTGATGGTGGCCCGAATTCTTTGGGACTGTCTGTCTTTGGAACCGCTTATTTCGTTGGCGCTGTCTTATCTCTTTGGCGTCGTTTATTCTTTCTTTCGTTGACGCTGTCTATCGGGGCCAGGGGCGTGCCCGGCACGGCGTGCTTCATCCGAATCTGTCTCGTCCAGGCGGGCGCCGGGCGAAACTCGCTCCGCCGCGCCGTTCCGACGCGACTCCGCTCAAACAGTCGCCCGACGACTGCCCCCGCCCGGCCAAGCCAGATCCGGCGCACGCCTTACACCGGGCCCACCCCTGGCCCCGATAGACAGCTCGCGTTGATGGCATGTGAAGGGGTCGGCAAGCCTGTTTCGGGCAAAGAGAATGACGTCGCGGATGTCTTGAATTACCGCTTAGGCATCAAGTTGCCACGTGGGCCTCGAAGTGCCCAATCGTCCACAACGCCAGCAATATCCGTCCATGCATACTCCCCCCATCCTGGGGCGGGTTAATAGAATAGAACCTCCGTCGACCAGAGCCGCTCAAACGGTTCAATCTGCAGCACTGCTGGTGTTCGATGCAACATCCATTTCGACGACCGAAAGTCGCTAGAAAAGCCGGGCCAACAGTTTTTTGACGGGAGCGGGAAGGGCGGTGGCGTCCAGGTCGCCGGCGGCCACCCAGTTTTGCGTGGCGACGGGTTCGGCCAGGGCGGCGTTGGCCGTGTGGGCCAGCCATGGCTCGATGTGCAGGCGGAAATGCGTGAAGTCGTGCTTGATTGGCTCCAGGGGGCGGGCCTGACTCTTGTCCAGTCCCCAACGGGATAGCGCCACCGTCAGATCGCCCGGCTCGTCATACTGCGGCAGGCACCACAGGCCGCCCCAGATGCCGGGTGCGGGCCGACGTTCGAGCAGTATTTTCCCGCCACTCTCCAGAACCAGCATTCGGCAATGACGCTCAGGGCGGGCTTTACGGGTTTTTCGGTTGGGAAAATCACCCTGTCGCGCGGTGCGCCGGGCATAGCAATCCGTGGCGAGAGGGCAGTTGTCGCACCCTGGGCGGGCGCGCGTGCACAATGTGGCGCCAAGATCCATCAGCCCCTGCGTGTAGGCGGGCATGTCCAGGTCGGGCGGCGCGTTCGCGACGACGTCTTCGGCCAGAGCCCATAGGCTGGTTTCGATGGCGCGTTGGCCGGGATCGCCTTCTATGCCGAAGTAACGCGTGAAGACGCGTTTGACGTTGCCATCCAGGATGGGGCGTCGGGCACCGAATGCGAACGCGGCGATGGCCGCCGCGGTGGATCGTCCGATGCCTGGCAGTTGGCTGATCTCGGTTGCGTCGGGGGGGAACTTGCCATTCCAGTCTGTCACGACAACGCGGGCGCAGCGGTGAAGGTTGCGCGCGCGGGCGTAGTAACCCAGCCCGGCCCAGTAGGGCATGACCTCGTCCTCGGTGGATGCCGCCAGGGTCGCCACATCGGGAAAGCGCCGCAGGAACCGTTGGTAGTAACCGATGACAGTGGTGACCTGCGTCTGTTGCAGCATGATCTCCGAGAGCCAGATGCGGTACGGGTCGCGCGTGCCTTGCCAGGGCAGGTCGTGCCGGCCCGATTGTCGTTGCCATCGGACGATGCGCGACGCGAGGTTCGCGGTATCCGGCACCGGGTTCAGCATGTTCAGAAACGGGTGTTGCGCGTGACCGACCAGCGCGCCGACAGTGCGGCCAGAATGGCGACCACGACGACCGCGAGCACCAGGTTCACGCTGCTCGGCAGATGCAGGGACAATTGGGTGCCGTAGCTCTGACCCAGGCGTGCCAGGGCCGCATTGAGCGGATGCAGCGCGATGGCGGACAGGCCGATGGCCACCACGCTGGCGACGACACCCGTCAGTGCACCCAGATACAAGAATGGACGTCGCACGAACGCTTCGGTCGCGCCCACCAGGCGGGCAGCGCCGATTTCCTCACGCTGCATCAGCGCCTGCAGGCGCACGGTGTTGAAGACCGTGGCCAGCACCACCAGCGCCACGCCCAACGCCAGCACCGCCAGGCCGACACGCAGAAAGCCGAGCATGGCTTCCAGTCGGCGCACCCAGTCACTGTCGAGCTGGACGTGGCCGACGCCATCCCATTGTTTCCATTGTTCCGCCAGCTTGCCCGCATGCGACGCCAGATCGGGACCGTTGTCCAGGGTCACGATCACGGCGTCGGGCAATGGGTTGTCTGGCAGGGCGGCCAGCGCGTCGGCCCACGCCGGGTCGGCTTTGAGGCGCGCCAGGGCTTGCTGACGCGGAACGATGCGCACGTCGCGGATCGCGGACGGAGCTTGCTTGCGGATGCGCGCGGCGGCCTGTGTGGCGGCGCTGGCCGGCGCGCCGGGCTTCATGAACAAGGTGATCTCGGGCGACACTGATATCTGTCTGGCCACGGGTTGCGCCGAGGCCAGAATGGACGCGGCGATGATGGGGATGGCCAGTGTCAGGGCGATGACCAGCAGGTTGGCCAGGGAAGAGAATGGGTGCGCCAACAGGCGGCGCACGGCGGCCATGGCCGCATAGCGGTGTTGCCTGAGCCAGCGGTTCATGCCGCCACCCCTTTGAAATCGGAGAAACGGCCGCTTTGATCGATGTGCAATGTGCGGGTGGCGTACGAGGCCATGAGGCGCAGGTCGTGCGAGGCGATGAGGGTGGTCACGCCCACCCGGTTGAAGTCGCGGAATACGTCCATGATGCGGTGTGCGCTATCCTGATCCAGGCTGGCGGTGGGTTCGTCGGCGATCAGGATGGCCGGCCGGTTGACAATGGCCCTGGCGATGGCCAGCCGCTGCTGTTCGCCGCCGGACATTTCCACCGGGTTGAGGGTTTCCTTGCCGGAGAGCCCGACTTTTTCCACGGCGGCGCGCGCACGCGTCAGGGCGGCGCCGCTTTCCAGGCCGACCACGGTCAGGGGCAACAGGATGTTCTGGATGGCATTGCGGTCATAGAGCAGGTGCGTGTCTTGCAGAATCACGCCCACGGCGCGGCGCAGATAGGGGCGCGCGCGCGCCGACATCTTGTCGATGCGATGGCCGTTGACGTGGACCTGCCCGCGGCTGGGCGGCTCCAGCCCGCCGATGAGTTTGAGCAGGGTTGATTTGCCAGCGCCGGATGGGCCGGAGACGAAGATGAATTCGCCCGGCTCGATGCGGAAATTGATATCGGCCAGGATGTTGCGCCCGCGTCCGTACGATTTGAATACGTGCTGGAATTCGATCATGGTGACTATGAAGTGACAGCGCCAATAATAACGTAACCGCCCATGCGGTTTCCGGCATTATCCGGTACGGCGGCGGTTTGGGTAAGTGCTGGCGTTTCGTCGCTGTCGCGTCAACGGCCTTTTGGACCCCCACGGCTGGGCGGATCGGGAGCCGCCACGGATGGAAATCCTTCAAGAATGGTCAAGAATCCGGCTCGGGAACCACAATGTAACAATTTTTTCTCCCGGAGCTTGCTAGCATTGTCATTGGCCCGGAATTCAACGGTGGGCCCTGACAAGGAGAACAACATGAGAACAATGCGAATCAGTCAGGCGGTTGCCTGTTTGGCTGTGGCGGGTCTGCTTGGTGGGTGCGCTAACGCGCCCCAGATGTCACAAGGCGGCAAGACGGCCGCTGGCGCTGGTATCGGTGCGGCGTTGGGGGCGGGTATCGGCGCGTTGATCGGCAATGGCCACGGAGCGCTCATCGGTGCCGGCATCGGCGCGGTGGCTGGCGGGATTGCGGGTTACAACTGGTCGGGCATCAAGAAAGACGTGCAGCAGTCAGGTGCCTCCCAACTGGGCGTGGATGTGACCGAAATGCCTGATGGCACCCTCAAGGTGAACATCCCCAGCAATGTGTCGTTCGACACCAATAAGTATGACTTGAAGCCGGCGCTGCTGCCAGTACTCAACAGCGTGGCCCGGGCGCTCGTGCAGCATCCCGAATTGCGTGCCAAGGCTATTGGCTACACAGACAGCACCGGGTCGCCGGCCTACAACCAGACCTTGTCGCTCAACCGGGCGCAAGCCGTCACGAATTACCTGAGCAGTCAGGGCGTGGCCGGTTCCCGTCTGAGCATCGAGGGCCGAGGGCCCAACGACCCGATCGCGTCGAACAGCACGGCCGCTGGCCGAGCCATGAATCGCCGCGTAGAGCTATACCTGTACGCGGTCAAGAGCTGACACGGTGTCCTCGCCCGGCGCCGCGAATAGCGGCGCCGGACTGGCAGTCGATCACGCCCGCTGGTAGATGCTGGCGCCTTTCTCCAGGAATTCCCCCGCTTTTTCCCGCATGCCTTCGGCCAGGGCATCCGATTCCCCGATCCCTTGCTTGCGGGCGTAGTCGCGCACATCCTGCGTGATTTTCATACTGCAGAAATGCGGCCCGCACATCGAGCAGAAGTGCGCCACTTTCATGGATTGCTTGGGCAGGGTTTCGTCGTGGAAGTCCCGGGCGGTGTCCGGATCGAGACCGAGGTTGAACTGGTCGTCCCAGCGGAACTCGAAGCGTGCCTTCGACAGCGCGTTGTCGCGAACGGCCGCGCCTGGATGGCCTTTGGCCAAGTCGGCGGCGTGGGCGGCGATCTTGTAAGTGATGATGCCGTCCTTCACGTCTTTCTTGTTAGGCAGGCCCAGGTGTTCCTTGGGTGTCACGTAGCACAGCATGGCCGTGCCGTACCAGCCGATCAGCGCCGCCCCGATACCCGACGTGATGTGGTCGTATCCGGGGGCGATGTCGGTCGTCAGCGGCCCCAGCGTATAAAACGGTGCCTCGTGACAGTGCTCGAGTTGCATGTCCATGTTCTCTTTGATGAGATGCATGGGCACGTGGCCCGGCCCCTCGATCATGACCTGCACGTCATGACGCCACGCCACCTGGGTTAGCTCCCCCAGCGTCTTCAGTTCGGCGAACTGGGCCTCGTCGTTGGCGTCGTAACCCGACCCGGGGCGCAGGCCATCACCCAGCGAGAAGCTCACGTCGTAGGCCTTCATGATTTCGCAGATGTCTTCGAAGCGCTCGTACAGGAAGCTTTCCTTGTGATGCGCCAGACACCAGCTTGCCATGATGGAGCCGCCACGTGAGACGATGCCCGTCATGCGATTGGCCGTCATGGGCACAAACGGCAGGCGCACCCCCGCGTGGATGGTGAAATAGTCCACCCCTTGCTCGGCTTGTTCGATCAAGGTGTCGCGGAAGATTTCCCAGGTCAGCTCGGCCGCCTTGCCGTCGACTTTTTCCAGCGCCTGGTAGATGGGCACGGTGCCGATGGGCACGGGCGAGTTGCGGATGATCCATTCCCGCGTTTCGTGAATATTCTTGCCGGTGGAAAGATCCATGACCGTGTCGCCGCCCCAGCGTATGGCCCAGGTCATTTTCTCGACCTCGTCGCTGATGCTGGAGCCCAGCGCCGAGTTGCCGATGTTGGCGTTGATCTTCACCAGGAAATTGCGGCCAATGATCATGGGCTCGGTTTCAGGGTGATTGATGTTCGCCGGAATGATGGCGCGGCCCCGGGCGATTTCATCGCGCACGAACTCGGGTGTGATGGCTGTGGGCGTGGCGGCACCGAATGACTGTCCCGGATGCTGGCGCAGCAGTCGGCGGGCCAGCTTGTCGCCCTCCGGGCCGCTGGCGCGCAGGCTTTCAATGTACTGTTCGCGGCGCAGGTTCTCGCGGATCGCGACGAACTCCATTTCAGGCGTGATGATGCCTTGCCGGGCGTAATGCATCTGCGTCACATTGCGGCCATCGCGTGCGCGCACAGGCTTGCGCTTGAGCTGGAAGCGCAATGCGTCGAGTTGCTTGTTCGCCAGGCGGTCCTGGCCGTATCGGCTGGTGGGGCCGTCCAGCGCCTCGGTGTCGCCGCGTTCGGCGATCCAGTTGGCGCGCAGCGCCGGCAGGCCGGCGCGTATGTCGATGACGGCTTCCGGATCGGTATAGGGGCCGCTGGCATCGTAGACCGTGAGGGGCGGGTTGGCCTCGCCGCCGTACATCGTGGGGGTGTCGTCCTGGGAAATTTCCCGGAACGGAACACGCAGGTCGGGGCGCGAGCCGGTTTCGTAGATCTTGCGCGAACGTGGCAAGGGCTCGACCGCGGCGGCGTCTACCGTGGCGCTGCTGGCGAGAAAATCAGGATTGGCGTTCAAGATGTGTGCTCCAAGAATGTGGTTGGAGCCGACGAGAAGGGATTGACCCCGGCGTGAAAGAGGCAATGGCCGAGTACGCTCCCAGCATCGGCATTATCCGTACTGGTACGAAGGGTGTTTCTCAAACCACATCGCCTGGTGGCGGCGCGGATACCCCTGCGTGGCATTGAGTATATAGGTTTTCGCCGGCCTGTGTCTCGCGGTTTTTCCGTGGCGTTCCCCGGTCCCCCGATCCCGCCGGGCCACGAGGATTGCGTCGAGTTCCAGGCCTTCTATCGGCTTCGTCTCAACGACGCGATCAGCGAGGCGACGGCATCCTCGATAAGCTGGCGGTCACCCTCGGGCAGTGTCCAGAACTGGTCCGCCGGAATATTGTTGAATGGCCAATGGTCGCGCTGTCGACCGACGTGTGCTTCGGCGATTCTGGAGCCGGAGGGTGATGGCAACGATGTCGGGGCCGTTTCCATGGGTCCAACCCCTTGCCCGAGCCAGACCGCGTTCACACGCAGGACGTCGGCCAGTTTGAAGACGTCTTTCGCCGCCTTGCGGTTCTTGGTTTCGTAGTTGGCGATGGCGCTCTGCGACAGGCCGCAGGCTTGGGCCAGCGAGGCCTGGGTGAATCCCCGCAACAAGCGGGCTTGGCGAAGGCGGTCGGCGAATTTGCTCACAACGTGATTGGATGATCAAATTCAATCACGTTGGTGATAATTGAAATCACGTTCGTGCTATTTTGGATCGAAAACCAGAACATCGTCGTCGGCCGACTGGTTGCATGATCGTTCTTCCGCCCTGAGTCCTAGGTCATCCCCAACCGTTTCCTCCGCGCTTTTGTCATGCCATCGAACCTCATCGTCATCCTGTTTGATCCCGCTTCGCCTGGCCCGCCTGGCGTGGATGAAAACACCGACATGGCGTCGCGCCTCGAGACGTGTGGTTTCCTGGTCAACCATTGCGCGGATCCACGGTGGTTGCCCGACTTCATTACCCACGCCGGGGTGGGTGCGTGCCTGATCCTCAATGGCGCGCCGGATCAGAACTGTCTGGCGGCGTCTTCCGTGCGCATGCGCCATCCGGACTTGGTCATTGTGGTCATGGTGCCGTCCGATGGCGAAGACGCATTGATACAAGCGCTGCGCAGTGGTGCTGACGCGTGTTGTCCGCAAGGCGCGTCGGCAGCGCTGCTGGCCACTTTATTGTCGACGGTGTTTCGTCGCATTCGCCAATCTGCCGGGCGCTGGCCGTTCCGGGGTTGGTCATTGCAGGAACGAGACTGGGTGCTGGTCGGTCCGGATGACTGCCGGGTGTCCCTGACGACGGGAGAAAGAGCGTTTCTTCGCGCGTTGCTGCATGCCCCCGGTTCGCGGGCGTCACACGGCGACCTGGCTGCGGCGGTCAACGCGGCTTATGGAGCGGAGGCCCCGCAGCGCGTTCGACAGATCGGATTGCTGGTGAGCCGTATGCGGCGAAAATTCGAGGATCGGGGCGTGGCGTTGCCGCTGCGCTCCGTGCACGGCTGGGGTTACATGTTCACCCAGGGCGCGTCAGATCAGCGATAGCGGCTGAGGTTCAGGTCGTCGCTGCGGATGGCGGTTTCGTGTCCTGAAACGATGTCAGCCAGCAGTTGGCCGGTGCCGCATGACATCGTCCAGCCCAGCGTACCGTGGCCCGTGTTCAGGAAGAGGTTGCGGTAGGCGGTTTTGCCTACGATGGGCGTGCTGTCCGGCGTCTTGGGCCGCAGGCCCGTCCAGAAGTGCGCGCTGCCGGGCGCGTGGCTGCCCGGGAATAAATCATTCAGCACCATTTCCAGCGTCTTCTGTCGCTTGGGGTTGAGCGCCTTGCTGTAGCCCACGATTTCGGCCATGCCGCCGACCCGGATACGATTGTCGAACCGGGTGACCGCGATCTTGTAGGTTTCGTCCAGCAGGGTGGAAACAGGTGCCGCCGTCTCGTTCGTGATGGGCACTGTGATGGAATAGCCTTTAAGAGGGTAGACGGGCAGGGACAGATTACCGTCCAGCATCAGCCGGGAGTACGACCCCAACGCCACCACGTAGGCATCGGCGGTCATTGTCCCGGTGGAGCATTCGACGCCCTCGATGGCACCCGCGCCGAAACGCAGTTTGCGGATGTCGACGCCATAGCGGAAGTCCACCCCCGCCTCGCGCGCCAGAGCGGCCAGCCGAGTGGTGAACAGGTGGCAGTCGCCGGTCTCGTCGTCCGGCGTCCGCAGGCCACCCGCCAGCTTGTGCAGCGAATTGGCCAGCGCCGGCTCGGCTTTGACCAAGTCTTCGCGTGATAGCACGTCGTAGCGTACGCCCGCTTCGGCCAGCACGGCGAGATCTTGCGAGATCCCGTCGAGCTGATGCTGTGTGCGGAAAAGTTGCAGCGTCCCGCGAGAGCGGCCTTCGAATTCAATGCCGGTGTCGGCGCGCAGTTGCTCGAGGCATTGACGGCTGTATGTCGAGATGCGCACCATGCGTTCCTTGTTGATCGCATAGCGCGCCGCCGTGCAGTTGCGCCACATCTGAAACAGCCACTTCAACTGGAACAGTGAGCCGTCCGGGCGGATGGTGAGCGGCGGGTGCTCGGCGAACATCCACTTCAGGGCTTTCAGCGGGACGCCTGGCGCGGCCCATGGTGACGAGTAACCGAAAGACAATTGGCCCGCGTTGCCGTAGCTGGTTTCCATGGCGGCGGCCGATTCACGATCGATGACGGTGACGTCATGACCTTGCCTGGCGAGAAAATACGCGCTGGTCACCCCGATGACCCCGGCGCCTAGAACCAAAACCTTCATGGCTGCACTTTTATGATAAGAGTTATGTTGTTCGGCGAAACTGATGGCCCCCGACGGTATGGCGCGCTTCGACGACAGACCTTCCCAGCGTTGCCATGGCGGCATTCTAAGATAGGCCGAATAGTGTTTTTTTTTGAAGAATTTGGAAATTCAGGTTTTATTGCTGGCCGGGCGAATGCTCAGCCCCGCCAATCCTATAATCGGGATATTGGTTGTCTCCCGAGGGGCGAGAATTGAGAGTACAGCGTCAACCCGTCAGCACGCTCGACAAACTGGACCGGCACATCCTCGATCTGCTTCAGAACAACGGTCGCATGTCCATGACTGAATTGTCCGAAGCCGTTGGCCTGACCGTGACGCCATGCGCCGAGCGGGTCAAGCGCCTCGAGCGCGACGGCATCATCACGGGATACCACGCCAGGGTGTTGCCCGGCGCGCTCGATGCCGGGCTGCTGGTGTTTGTCGAAATTTCCATGTCCAGCAAGTCCGACCGCACGTTCGACGACTTCCGGCGCGCCATCCTGTGCATTCCCGAAGTTCAGGAATGCCACTTGGTGTCGGGCGATTTCGATTACCTGGTCAAGGCTCGCATCAAGGAAATCGGCCAGTACCGCCACTTGTTGGGCGACATCCTGCTGCGCCTGCCCGGGGTGACCCAGACCAAGAGCTGCGTGGTCATGGAAGAGGTCAAGGAAACTCTGTTCATCGCTGCGCAAAAATAGGGCAGCCGGGAAAATTGCATGGATACGTCTCTGGATGACATAGCTTTGTTCGTCGAGGTCGCGAAGCGCCGGAATTTCAGTCGTGCTTCGGAATCGTCGGGGGTGCCGGTCTCGACCCTGTCGCGCCGTATCAACCAGCTCGAGCACAATATCGGGGTCAAGCTGTTCAACCGCAGCACGCGCCGGGTGGAACTCACCGAGGCCGGCGGCGTCTACTTCGAGCGATGCCAGAAGATCGTCGATGAAGCGCGCATTGCGCATGAACAACTGGTCGACGTGGCCCAGCAGCCCAAGGGGCGCCTGCGGGTATCGCTGCCCGCCAGCTTTGCCGTGATCACGCTGGCCGGGTTCCTGGGGGAGTTCTGCACACTGTACCCTGACATCGAGTGCGAGTTCGACTTGGGCATTCATCCGGTGGACCTGCTGGCCGACCCGTTCGATCTGGTGTTGCGCTTTGGCCAGCAGCCTGATTCGGGGGTGGTATCGCGCCACCTGGTGAGCGTGTCCCTGGGGTTGTTCGCGTCGCGTCGCTACATTGCCAATCACGGCATGCCCGTGGTGCCGGCCGAGCTTGCGCATCACCAGTGCCTCAGGGCCACGGCCAACAAGGAAGACTCCAACTGGGAACTGCATGGCGGCGATCGCGTCGAGACCGTCGCGGTCGCGGGCCGGATCATGGCTAACAACGTCGGCATGCTCCAGCGCATGTGCCAGCAGGGACTAGGCATTGTGCCCCTGTCGTGCCGCATGTCGCGAGGCCAGGAAGGCGAAGAGCCGCTGGTGCGTGTGCTGCCGGAATGGGAGTTCCGGCCGATGCCTCTGCTGGCGCTGTTTCCCTCGCGCCTGATGCCGGCCAAGACGCGTGTCTTCATCGAGTTCCTGCAGGCGCGCCTCGTTGAGTTGCAAGCGGCTACGAAAGCGCAGGGCCTCTTGAAGCAGACGGCCCGGTCAGGCGTCGTCGCCTGATCGGGCCGTGATGCGTGGCGGGCCTTGCCCGCCGTCTTGGCGCGGTCGATTCTTCAGCCGTACCGGCGGGCGGGATCAATGTTCAATGAACTCCCGCGGATGCGCCGACTGGTACTGCGCCAGTTCGGCCAGGACTTGTGCGCGCGAGGCGACAGGGTCCGCGTCTGCCGCGGGTGACGGGTACGGGTCCGCCTCGTGCAGGCTGAGTTGACCGGCGCTGCGCGCCTGCGCCAGTTCCGCCAGGACTTCCGCGCGGCTCTTATGGCTCGCGGCCACCACCGGCACGGGGTAGGGATCCGCCTCGTGCTCGCTCAGCAGCCCGGCCGAACGGGCTTGCTGCAGTTCGGCCACGACTTGCGCGCGGGTCGGTGCGACATCGGATACGGCGGCCTGGGCGCCAGCGGCCAGCAGGGACAGGGAAATCATTGCGGTACCTAAGATTGCTTTCATTGCGAACTCCATTCGTTTCGAAGGTCGACGCTACATAACGGAAAACCGCTCTTGCGGCTTGCCGGTGCTCACCGTCGATGTGGAGAAGTATCTGCCTGATTGAGATAGGTATAAACCCGTATTTGCACAAATCATATTTTCATACATGAAATAATAAAAACTGAAATAGCCAATTATTGGTGGAATAATTGAATGCGTAAGCTAATTGGCTCGGATGGTTGATAGTCCGCAATGACCGAATATGGAAAAATCAACGAATACCTCACTGGATGACATGGCGCTGTTCGTCGAGGTGGCACGGCGCAAGAATTTCAGCCGTGCCGCGGAATCGTCGGGCGTGCCGGTCTCGACGCTGTCGCGCCGAATTTCAGGGCTCGAGCGATGCATTGGCGTCAAGCTGCTTCATCGAAGCACACGCCGGGTGGAACTCACTGAAGCCGGCAGTGTGTACTTCGAGCGCTGCCGGAATATCATCGACAAAGCGCGTATCGCGCACGAACAACTGGTCGAGACGGCCCGGCGGCCTCAGGGGCGATTGCGGGTCGCGGTGCCCACCAGCCTGGCAGTGATGTCGTTGTCTGAAATCCTGCGCGATTTTTGTACGCAATACCCGGAGATCGAATGCGAGTTCGACTTGAGCATGCGCCAGGTGGATTTGCTGACCGAGCCGTACGACATGGCGTTGCGCTTGGGCGAGCAGCCGGACTCCGGCGTGGTGTCGCGCCATATCGATGATCTGCAACTGGGGTTGTACGCCGCGCGCGATTATCTGGCACGCCGGGGGGTGCCTCTGGAGCCCGCCGATCTGGAGCACCATGTGTGCCTGCGGCGATCCGCCGGCAAGACGGACGCGATCTGGCGGCTGCGCTGCCAGGGACGTCAGGAGCTGGTGCCGGTATCCGGGGCCGTCGCGGCCAATGACGCGGGAATGCTGCGCCGCCTGTGTCTGCAGGGAATGGGGATTGCGCAGCTTACTGAATATCTGTCCCGGTGCGATGACGGGATGCAGCGGCTGGTGCGTGTTCTGCCCGGCTGGGATTTCGGGCCGATGCCGCTGTTCGCCCTGTTTCCATCGCGTCTGGTTCCTGCGAAGGTCCGGGTATTCATCGATTTCCTGCAGGACAGGCTGCCTGCCCTGAGGGCGGCCCGGGAGGCAAGCCTGCGAAGCGATGGGCCCGTCGTGCTGGGCGCGGCCGACGGAGCCGGTGTGCCGCCTGGTGACGGAGCCGGTGTGCTGCCCGGTGACAGAGGCAGTGTGCTGCCTGGTTGATTCGAATTTGCCCGATCGATTCGACTGTTCAGCTTTGGCGCTGGCGGTGATGCCGAGGCATCAAGCCGGCCGCCGCCCCGGCCGCACGAAGACCATGTTGTCCCGATGCATGAGTTCCTGGTCTGACATGCTGCCCAGGATATCGGGAATGCGCCGGCTGGGCTGGCGCATGATGCGGCGGGTGTCGCCTGATGAATAGTTGATCAGCCCGCGGCCGCATTCCACGCCGTTCTGATCCACGCAGGCGACCACGTCGCCGCGCTCGAACTCGCCTTCGACCTTGATGACGCCGATGGCCAGCAGGCTCTTGTGGTTCTGCGTCAAGGCCTGGACCGCCCCCGCATCCAGCGTGACGCGCCCGCGCAGCCGCAGATGATTCGCGAGCCAGCGCTTGCGCGCCGAGCGCACAGGCAGGAGTGCGCGCAATTCGGTGCCTATGGGTTCGCCCGCGGCGAGACGCAGCAGCACGTCGGGCTCGCGCCCGGAAGCGATGATGGTGTGCCCGCCGCTGTTGGCCGCGCGCCGCGCCGCCAGCACCTTGGTCAACATGCCGCCGGTGCCGATGCCGCTACCGGCGCCGCCGGCCATGGTCTCGAGCGCCGGATCCCCCGCCTGACCGGTCTGAATGAGCCGCGCGTCGGGATTCTTGCGGGGGTCGGAATTGTAAAGGCCGTCCTGGTCGGTCAGGATGATGAGGGCGTCGGCCTCGATCAGGTTGGTCACCAGCGCGCCCAGCGTGTCGTTGTCGCCCAGGCGGATTTCGTCAGTGACCACGGTATCGTTTTCGTTGACGATGGGCACCACGCCCAGGCCCAGGAGCGTGTAGAGCGTGGTGCGGGCGTTCAGGTATCGGCGCCGGTCGGCGAGGTCTTCATGGGTGAGCAGGATTTGCGCGGCCCGGATGGCGTGCGTGGCGAATGCGGCTTCGTAGGCCTGGACCAGACCCATCTGGCCCACGGCCGCCGCCGCCTGTAGTTCATGCATGGTATGGGGGCGTTGCGGCCAACCCAGGCGCACCATCCCCTCGGCGATGGCGCCGCTGGACACCAGAACCATCTGGCGTCCCTGGCGATGCAGGTCGGCGATCTGCGACGCCCATGACGCCACGGCGGCACGATCTATGCCTTTGCCTTCGTTGGTGACCAGGGATGAGCCGACTTTGACGACGAGGCGTCGCGCGTCGGCGACGAGGCTGGAAATGGGCGAGTCGGAAGGCATGATACGAGGCGGACTATGTATCGCGGTATAGGGGTTGCGAACCAGGGTGTCAACAGGCCCTGGTGTCGTGGATCACTGGTCGTGGGGAGCGCCTGTGATGGAGGCATCTCCTCGGGTCTGGTCAAACCGGGGATCGGGGTCGGCATAATCTGCCTGGGCCTGCGCCTGTGCGAGAAAGTCTTTTTCGCGTTCGGCATCGAGCCAGTCCTGCAGTTCCCAGGTCAGTTCCTGGGTGCCTTCGCCATTCAGCGCCGAAATGCGGAACACTGGGCCGGTCCAGTCCAGTGCCTTGCACAGCCGCTCTTCGAGGCCAGCCGGGTCGTCGACCATGTCGGTCTTGTTGAGAACGAGCCAGCGTGGCTTCTCGTACAACGCAGTGTCGTAAAGACGCAGTTCTTCAACGATGGCGCGCGCCTCGGCAGCGGCGTGCTCGACGGGATCGACCTCTGGATCGAGCGGCGCCACATCGACCAGATGCAGCAGTACCCGGGTGCGTGACAGATGCCGCAGGAACAGATGACCCAGGCCGGCGCCTTCGGATGCGCCCTTGATGAGACCGGGAATGTCAGCGACCACGAAGCTGCGCGAGGCGGTGGTGCGCACCACGCCCAGATTGGGGTGCAGTGTCGTGAACGGGTAGTCGGCGATCTTCGGACGCGCGTTGGAAATCTTGGTGATGAGGGTGGATTTGCCGGCATTGGGCATGCCCAGCAGGCCGACGTCGGCCAGGACCTTCAATTCGAGCCGCAGCTTGCGCTGTTCGCCTTCCTTGCCCGGCGACCACTGACGGGGCGCGCGGTTGGTGCTGGATTTGAAATGGATGTTGCCCCAGCCGCCTTCGCCGCCCGCCACCAGCACGACCTTGTCTTCGTGATGGTTCAGGTCGAAAAGCTGTTGCCCGGTGTCGGCGTCGTAAACGATGGTGCCCACCGGTACGCGCAGGACGATGTCGGGCGCGCCGGCGCCGTATTGGTCTGATCCGCGCCCGTTCTCGCCGTTTTTGGCCCGGTGCAGGCGGGCATAGCGATAGTCGATAAGGGTGTTGATATTGCGGTCGGCCACGGCATAGATGCTGCCGCCGCGCCCGCCGTCACCGCCGTCGGGACCGCCCTTGGGAATGAACTTTTCGCGGCGAAAGCTCGACACGCCGTTGCCGCCCTTGCCTGCGACGACCTCGATGGTTGCCTCGTCTACGAATTTCATGATGTTGGACCGGGAAAGAGAATGCCGCGGCGCGAGCTGGATGCCGGGCGAAGACCGCGTGCCGGGTGCCGACGCGCTGCGGTTATTCTAAAACAAAAGCCCCGCCGTTGAGGGGCGGGGCTTTGGGAGCCCCATATGGGGCTGGCCGGTGGGTTATTCGCCCGCCAAGACCGACACCGTGCGTTTGTTGAGCGCCCCGGTGACGCTGAATTTGACGGTGCCATTGATCAGCGAGTACAGCGTGTGATCCTTGCCGATGCCAACATTGGTGCCCGGATGGAACTGGGTGCCGCGTTGGCGCACGATGATCGCGCCCGCTGAAATGGCTTGGCCGCCATAGGTTTTCACGCCCAGCCGTTTCGATTCCGATTCGCGGCCGTTGCGTGTTGAGCCGCCGCCTTTTTTGTGTGCCATGTTTAGCTCCTGCTATGCAAAGGGTGGGTTCGGTGACGACTAGGCCGCGACCGCGTCGATGCGGACTTCGGTGTAGTTCTGGCGATGCCCCTGGCGCTTCTGGTAGTGCTTGCGCCGGCGCATCTTGAAGATACGGACCTTGTCGTGACGGCCTTGCGCAAGAACGGTAGCCTTGACCACGGCGTTGGCGACGAAAGGCGTACCGATTTGCAACTGGTCGCCTTCGCCCACCGACAACACCTGGTCGAGCGTGATTTCTTGCCCAATGTCAGCCGGTATCTGTTCTATCTTGAGTTTTTGACCAGCGGCAACGCGATATTGCTTGCCACCGGTTTTTATGACCGCGTACATGTGGGATTTCCCTAGGGTATGAATAAGGATGCCTTGGCGCAAAACGCCAAGCCCTCAATTCTAGTCTGTGCTCATTGGGTAAGTCAAGCTGATGGCGGAAAAATCCGCGTCAAGTCAAGGGGTTGCGGCCGGAGAGTGCCCCGCGCGACCCTTCGTCGGGCTGACAACCCCCCAGTTCTACGACCGATAATCGGCGTTGATCGACACGTAGTCATGCGAAAAATCGCAGGTGTAGACGGTCTCGGCGGTGTCACCGCGGCCCAGCGCGATGCGCACGACGATCTCGGCTTCCTTCATGACGCGCTGGCCGTCTTCTTCCCGATAGCCGGGATGGCGCCCCCCCGCGCTGGCGACCAATACGTCACCCAGCCACAGGTTGAGGCGGGTGACGTCGAGGTCGTCGATGCCTGCATAGCCGATCGCGCATAGAATGCGCCCCAGGTTGGGATCCGACGCGAAGAACGCGGTTTTGACGAGTGGGGACTGGGCCACCGCGTAGGCGACCTTCAACGCCTCTTCCTGGTTGGCGGCCTGTTCGACGCGGATGGTCATGAACTTGGTCGCCCCTTCGGCGTCGCGGATGATCTTCTGGGCGAGTTCGGTCGCCGCCGAGGCCAATGCCTCGAACACGGCAGGATAGGCCGGGTCGGATTCGCCGGCGATGTTCAGCCCGCTCTGGCCGGTGGCCATGATGATGAATGAGTCATTGGTGGACGTATCGCCATCGACCGTGATGCGATTGAATGAACGGTCGGCGATGGCTTTGGCTGCCTTGCTCAGCAAGGCTGTTGGCAGGCCCGCGTCCGTGGCCAGGAACCCCAGCATGGTCGCCATGTTGGGCCGGATCATGCCCGCCCCTTTGCTGACGCCGGTGATGGTGATGGTCTTGCCGCCCACTTCGACGCGACGCGACACGATCTTGGGCTGGGTGTCGGTGGTCATGATGCTGTGGGCGGCCGCGAACCAGTTGGAAGCCGTCAACGACGCCGCGGCGGCGGGAAGCGCCGCCACCAGACGATCCACTGGCAAGGGTTCAAGGATGACGCCGGTGGAAAACGGCAGCACTTGCCCGGGTTCCAGCCCGAGCAGTCCGGCCAGCGATGCGCAGGTCTGGTTTGCCGCGCTCAGACCCGGTTCGCCGGTCCCGGCGTTGGCATTGCCCGTGTTGATGACCAGGGCGCGGATCGCCGCGCCACTTGCCAGATGTTTTTCGCAGACCTGTACCGGCGCGGCACGGAAGCGGTTGCGCGTGAACACGCCGGCCACATTCGTGCCGGGCGCCAGCCTGAAGACCGTCAGGTCGCGTCGACCGGCCTTGCGGATGCCGGCTTCAGCGATGCCGATCTCGATACCGGGCACGGCGTGGATCTCGGATTCCTTGGGTATGTGCAGGTTGACAGCCATGGTGTGCCACTCGGCGAAAAAGAGGACAAACGCGTGGCACCAAGGGACGCGCCACGAGGGCGAGGTGATGGTGCGGCGCCAAAAACAAGAGTGTAACCGGGTTCACGCGGGATTTGGGGCGCTTGGCGCGCAGTGGCGCCGCGCCCAATGGGGAGCGGCGCTGACGTCAGCGCCGGGTGCGGGAGACCAGTTTGAGTTCGCCCAGCGCATCGTACAAGGCCTTGCGACTGGTGTCGGACAGCCCTGAGAACAGCGACTGGATCCAGGCTTCATGGGCCTGCGCCATTTTGCGGAACGTGCGTTTGCCCTTGGTCGTGAGGCGGATCAACGAACTGCGTCGATCCGTGGCCACCTTCACCCGCTCGACCAGCCCCTCTTTCTCGAGTTGGTCGGTGATGCCGGTGATGTTGCCGTTGGTGACCATCATGTGCTGCGACAGATCGCTCATCTTCATGCCATCCGGGGCTCGCAGCAACTGCGCCATGAGGTCGAAGCGGGGCAGCGTGGTGCTGAATTCCGTGCGCAGGCGGCTGCGGATCGTGCCTTCTATCAGGTTGCTGCAGGTCAGCAGGCGCAACCACAGGCGGAGGTCCTGGTGATCCTCGGGCACGGTGCGGCTTTCCAGGTCGGGGATCGCCTGTTCGATGCTGGCGGCGGGAAAGTCGTTCATGGCGTCGAATCCGGTAGATGCGTCACAAATGGTTGATACAGGTTAATTTTAATCTTCAATCACATGATAGCGGCAAAAGTGTGAGGGGAAAATGCTTGCCGGATTTTCTTTTTGACTATATAGTTTAAGCCTAAAATAAATTTTCGGGGCCAGATCCATGAAAATCGTATGCATAGGCGGCGGTCCGGCGGGGCTGTACTTCGGCCTGCTGATGAAACTCAGCGATGCGCGCCACGAGGTCGTCGTCATCGAGCGCAACCGGCCCTACGACACTTTCGGCTGGGGCGTCGTGTTCTCCGATGCCACGCTGGAAAATCTCACCGAGGCCGATCCGGTGTCGGCCGGGCGCATCATCTCGGCATTCAACCGCTGGGACGACATCGACATCCACTACCGGGGCGGCACCATACGCAGCGGTGGACACGGCTTCATCGGCATCGGGCGCAAGAAGCTCCTCAATGTGCTGCAGGCGCGCTGCGAGGAACTGGGCGTGAGTCTCGTGTTTGAAACCGACGTTTCCGACGATCAGGAGGTCGCCTTGCGCTATGGCGCCGATCTGGTCATCGCCTCCGACGGGCTCAACAGCAGGGTGCGTAAACGGTACGCCGACACCTACAAGCCCGACGTCGACACGCGCCAATGCCGATTCGTGTGGCTCGGCACCGAGCAAACGTTCGATGCGTTCACTTTCGCGTTCGTGCAGACCGAATTCGGCTGGTTCCAGGCGCATGCCTACCAGTTCGAACCCGGACTCTCCACGTTCATCGTCGAGACCCGGGACGAAACCTGGCGTGCGGCGGGGCTGGAAACCATGAGCCAGGAAGAGGGCATCGCCTATTGCGAGAGGCTGTTCGCTCCCTGGCTGGGCGGGCATCGCCTGGTCTGCAACGCCACACACCTGCGCGGGTCAGCCATCTGGATCCGCTTCCCGCGCGTCATCTGCGACACCTGGGTGCACCGGCAGGTGTTGCCCGACGGACGCGAGGTGCCGGTGGTGCTGATGGGCGATGCCGCGCACACTGCGCATTTTTCCATCGGATCGGGCACGAAACTGGCGCTGGAAGACGCCATAGAACTGCATCGCTGCCTGACCGACCAGGGCAGCGATTTACGTGCCGGCCTAGATCATTACCAGGATGTGCGTTCGGTCGAGGTACTGAAGATTCAGAACGCCGCGCGCAATTCCACCGAGTGGTTCGAGAACGTCGCGCGCTACGCGAACTTCGACCCGGAGCAGTTCGCCTATTCGCTGCTGACCCGCTCGCAACGCATTTCCCACGAAAATCTCCGCCTGCGCGATGCCGAATGGCTCGAGGGTTACGAGCGCTGGATGCTGGCGCGCCAGAACGATGGCCTGCAACCCCAGGCCCCGCCTTCCGCGCATCCGGTTCCGCCCATGCACCTGCCCTACACGGTGCGCGGGATCACCTTGAAGAACCGGATCATGGTTTCTCCCATGGCCATGTATTCGTGCGTCGATGGCGTGCCGGGCGACTTTCATCTGGTGCATCTGGGCGCGCGCGCCATGGGCGGCGCGGGGCTGGTCATGGTCGAAATGACGTGTGTCTCGCCCGATGCGCGCATCACCCCGGCATGCCCCGGCATGTGGAATGACACCCAACAAGAGGCGTTTGCCCGCATCGTGCGGTTCGTCCATGAAAACAGCACGGCGCGCATCGGCATGCAGCTTGGCCATGCCGGGCGCAAAGGCTCCACGCGGGTGAGCTGGGAAGGCACGGATCAGCCTCTGCCCTCTGGTAACTGGCCGTTGGTGTCCGCCTCGCCCATTCCATACATCCCTGGCGTATCGCAAGTGCCGGCCGGGATGACGCATGAGCAGATGCGCGACGTGCTCGAGCGGTTCGTGGCCGCCGCGCGGCGCGCCGCGAAAGCTGGCTTCGACTGGCTCGAACTGCATTGCGCACACGGCTATCTGCTGTCGAGCTTCATCTCGCCGCTGACCAACCTGCGCGTCGACGCCTATGGAGGTTCGCTCGAGAACCGCCTGCGCTACCCCCTTGAAGTGTTCCAGGCCGTGCGCGAAGTCTGGCCCGCGCACCTGCCCATGTCGGTGCGCATTTCGGCGCACGACTGGGTGGAGGGTGGCATCACCGCCGACGATGCGGTGGAGATCGCGCGCCGGTTCAAGGCCGCTGGTGCCGACATGGTGGATTGTTCCTCGGGGCAGGTCAGCAAGGAAGAGAAGCCAGTGTATGGGCGCATGTTCCAGACGCCATTCGCCGACCGCGTCCGCAACGAGGCCAACGTGCCCACGATTGCGGTGGGGGCCATCTTCGAAGCCGACCACGTCAACAGCATCATCGCCTCGGGCCGGGCCGATCTGTGCGCACTGGCGCGCCCGCATCTCGCCGATGCCGCCTGGACGCTGCGGGAATCGGCGCGCATCGGCTACGCCGATGTGGCATGGCCCAAACAGTACTTCCCGGCCAAGCGCCAACTCGAGACCAACTTTGAACGGGCTGCCGCCTACGCGCAGCAGATAGGCAAATGAGCAACCAACCCGCATTCCGTCACGCCGTGGTGACCGGTGGCGCGCGTGGAATCGGCCTCGCCGTGGCGCGACGCCTGCTTGGACGAGGCTTGTGCGTCACGCTGCTGGGGCGTGGTGCCGCCCCTCTGGATGCGGCCGTCCGCGAGCTCGACGCCCCCGGGCGCGTGGCCCGGGTTCAGGCCGACGTTGTCCACCACGACCAGGTCGGTGGTGCCATGGACGCGGCGCGGCGCGAATTCGGGCCGGTGGACGTGCTCGTCAACAACGCCGGCCAGGCCATCAGCGAGCGATTCGACCGGATGACGGACGATCAATGGCGGGACATGATCGCCGTCAATCTGACAGGCACCTTCCATTGCATCCAGTCTGTGCTGCCTGACATGCTTGCCGGACAGCGGGGCCGCATCGTCAATGTGGCCAGCACCGCTGGACTGGTCGGCTACGCCTACGTCAGCGCCTATTGCGCCGCCAAGCACGGTGTGGTGGGGTTGACGCGTTCACTGGCGCGGGAGCTGGCCGGAAAAGGTGTCACGGTCAACGCCGTGTGTCCCGGCTACACCGAGACCGATCTGGTGCGCGACGCGGTGCGCAACATCATCGCCAAGACCGGGATGACCGAACAGCAGGCCAGGGAAAAACTGGCCGAGCGCAATCCCCAACGCCGGCTGGTGCAACCCGACGAAGTGGCCGACACGGTGGCCTGGCTGTGCGGGCCAGGGGCGGCCTCGGTCAACGGCCAGGCCATTGCCGTCGATGGCGGGGAAGTGGCAACGAGCTAACCGACAAGGAGAATCCGATGGAAGACACGCGGCAAGTCGCACACAACATGGCGAAACATAAACGCGCGATGGCGGGCTACCAGGCCAGGCATTTTCTCTGGTCGGCCTCCGATGACGGAAAAGTCGCCACCATCACGCTGAACCGTCCGGAACGCAAGAACCCCTTGACGTTCGATTCCTATGCCGAGTTGCGCGATCTGTTTCGCGCCCTCGTGTACGCCACGGATATCAAGACTGTGGTGGTGGCCGGAGCCGGCGGCAATTTCTGCTCCGGTGGTGACGTGCACGAGATCATCGGGCCGCTCACGAAGATGAACATGCCGCAACTGCTTGATTTCACCCGCATGACGGGTGACTTGGTCAAGGCCATGCGAGCCTGCCCCCAGCCCATCGTTGCCGCGGTCGATGGTATCTGCGCCGGTGCGGGCGCCATGGTGGCGCTGGCGGCGGATTTCCGGTTCGGCACGGCGGCGGCGCGCACGGCGTTTCTGTTCACCCGGGTAGGGCTCGCCGGCGCGGATATGGGCGCCTGCTCGTTGTTGCCGCGCACCATCGGCCAGGGCCGTGCGTCCGAGTTGCTGTACACCGGCCGGTCGATGTCGGCCGACGAGGGGCTGGCCTGGGGCTTCTTCAATAGCCTGCACGAACCCGACGAGCTGTTGCGGGCCGCGCAGACCATGGCGCGGCAGATCGCCGACGGGCCGACATTCGCCCACGCCATGACCAAAACGCTGCTGCGCGAGGAGTGGGCCATGAGCCTGGACGACGCCATCGAGGCTGAAGCCCAGGCCCAGGCCATCTGCATGCAGACCAGGGATTTCCTCCGCGCCTACGAGGCCTTCTCCGCCAAGCGCAAGCCTGTTTTCGAAGGGGATTGAATGGACGACACGACTTGGCTTGAATGGCCCTTCTTCGAAGGGCGCCATCGCGAACTCGCAACCAGCCTGGCGGCGTGGTGCGCATCGGATCTGCCGCAGGGGGATCACGCCGACACCGACGCCACCTGCCGCCGCCTGGTTCGCGCGTTGGGGGCCGGCGGCTGGCTGCGTTATGTCGTGCCCCACGGGTCCGCCGGCAAGTGGGGCGGGCGGTGGCCGGAGATCGACTCGCGCGCCGTCTGCCTGCTGCGCGAAACGCTGGCGTTTCACGATGGCCTGGCCGACTTCGCCTGCGCCATGCAGGGGCTGGGCAGCGGCGCCATCTCCCTTGGGGGGAGCGACGCGCTGCGTGAGCGCTACCTCCCCGAGGTGGCCGCCGGCAATGCCATCGCGGCGTTCGCCCTGTCCGAGCCCGACGCCGGTTCGGACGTGGCGGCCATGAGTTGTCGGGCGGAAGCCGTCGAGGGCGGCTATGTGCTGAACGGCGAGAAAACCTGGATTTCCAACGGCGGCATCGCCGATTTCTATTGCGTGTTCGCGCGCACTGGTGAAGCGCCCGGCGCGCGCGGCATCAGCGCCTTCGTGGTCGATGCCGGCACCCCCGGCCTGACCATCCCGCGACGCATCGACGTCATGGCGCCGCATCCACTGGCCACGCTCGAATTCAAAGAATGCCGCGTTCCGGCTTCGCAGCGCCTGGGCGAAGCCGGGCACGGTTTCAAACTGGCCATGATGACGCTGGATATCTTTCGCGCGTCGGTGGCGGCCGCGGCGTTGGGTTTTGCGCGCCGCGCCCTGCACGAGGCGTTGCGGCACAGTGTCTCGCGCCGGATGTTCGGCCAACGCCTCGCCGATCTGCAACTCACGCAGTCCGCCCTGGGCGACATGGCGACCGAAATCGACGCGGCGGCACTGCTGACGTACCGCGCGGCGTGGCTGCGGGACGTCAAGAAAGCGCGCACCACGCGTGAGGCGGCCATGGCCAAGATGGCGGCGACGGAATCCGCACAGCGTGTCATCGACCGGGCCGTGCAGATGTTCGGTGCGCGCGGTGTCGTGAGTGATGCGCCCGTGGAGCGTCTTTATCGCGAAATCCGCGCGTTGCGGATCTACGAAGGTGCCACCGAGGTACAGAAACTGATCATCGCCCGGGAAATGCTCAAGGTCGTTGGTCAATAAGAAGTGAGGCGGCAGAGGAACTTCTATCAGGAGACATGAAATCGTGGAACGTTCAGCCCATATCGATACTTTCGCGCGGGATCATCTCCCGCCACTCGATCAATGGCCCGAAATGCTCATCGCGGGCAATCCGGATGTCGCGTATCCGGCGCGGTTGAATTGCGCCGTCTCGCTGGTCGATGACGTCGCCGCGCGCGCGGGCGCCGACCGCGTCGCGCTGCATTGGCGCGAGAACGGCGAACAGCGCGCCATGACGTATGGCGAACTCGCCGCGCTCACCAACCGCATCGCGCATGTGCTCACCGAAGACATGGGGCTGGTACCCGGCAATCGCATCCTGCTACGCGGGCCGAACAATCCGATGATGGCGGCGTCGTGGCTGGCGGCCGTGAAGGCGGGGTTGGTCACGGTGCCCTCCATGCCGCTGCTTCGGTCGGGCGAACTGAAGAAGCTCGTCGACAAGGCGCGAATCAGTGCGGCGCTGTGCGACGCGCGCCTGGCTGACGAGTTGGAGCATTGTCGGGACTCTTCGCACGAGCATTACTGCGCCGACCTGGCGCATGTACGGTATTTCAACGGGGACGGGCCGGACTCGCTCGAGGCGCTGGCGGCCGCCAAGCCGGCCGGGTTCACCGCGTGCGATACCGCTGTCGACGACGTCTGCCTCATCGCGTTCACCAGCGGCACCACCGGCAAGCCCAAGGGGTGCATGCACTTCCATCATGACGTTCTCGCCATGTGCGACACGTTCTCCCGGCACATCCTGAAAATGATGCCGAACGACGTGGTGTGCGGCACCCCACCGCTGGCGTTCACGTTCGGCCTGGGTGGCCTGCTGTGCTTTCCGCTGCGCGTGGGCGCATCGGTCGTCCTGGTTGAAAAGCTCACCCCCGCCGAATTGCTCGCCACGGTCCAGGATTTCGGTGTGACCATGACGTTCACCGCCCCGACTTTCTACCGGCAGATGGCGGCACTGGCGCCCGGCCACGACCTCTCCACCCTGCGTGCGTCGGTGTCGGCGGGCGAGGCGCTGCCCGATGACACACGTCATCTGTGGCGCGACGCCACAGGAGTGGAAATGATCGACGGCATAGGGGGCACCGAATTGATTCACGTCTACGTGTCGAGTGCGAATGAGCGGGTGCGTGCCGGTGCCATCGGCCGCGCCGTGCCGGGGTATGTGGTGCGGGTCGTTGACCAGAATCTGGAAGAAGTGCCGCGTGGCACGATCGGGCGCCTGGCGGTGAAAGGGCCAACTGGATGCCGGTACCTGGACGATGACCGTCAGCGCGCCTTCGTCCAGCAAGGCTGGAATCTTCCGGGTGACACGTTCATCATGGATGAAGACGGCTATTTGTTTTACCAGGCCCGCAACGACGACATGATCGTGTCGGCGGGCTACAACATCGCCGGGCCCGAAGTGGAGGCGGCATTGTTGACGCATGAGGCGGTGGCCGAATGTGGGGTGGTTGGCGTGGCGGATCCCGCGCGTGGCAACATCGTCAAGGCATTCGTGGTGCTCAAGCCGGGCTGCCTGGGCGACAGCGCGATGGTCAAAACCTTGCAGGACCACGTCAAGGCCACCATCGCGCCATACAAGTATCCACGCGCGGTGGTCTTCGTCGATAGCTTGCCGCGCACCGGGACCGGAAAGCTGCAGCGGTACGCTCTGCGCAACCTGTCCTGAGCGGACGCCCACCGCCGCCACTCTTCTTCAACCAAATCTGGGAAATGACACACATGGAATTCTTGCAGCCGCCGGACTGGACACCCCCCAAGGGCTACGCCAATGGCGTGATGACGGAACTGATGGTGGGTGGCAGATTGCTGTTCGTGGGCGGCCAGATCGGCTGGAATGGCCAGCAGGTCTTCGAGACGGATGATTTCTCCGGGCAGGTCGCGCAGGCGTTGCGCAACATCGTGGATGTGTTGGCCCAGGGCGGTGCCGAGCCCCGGCACATCGTGCGCATGACCTGGTACGTGCGTGACCGCGACGAATACGTGGCATCGCTGCGCGAGATGGGCCGGCATTACCGCGAGATCATCGGGCGCCATTTCCCCGCGATGACGGCGGTCGAGGTGGCGGCGCTGATCGAAGATCGCGCCCGCGTCGAGATCGAGGTCACGGCCGTGGTGCCCCCGGCGCCAGCTTGATAGCCTCGCTTTTTCGATTTTCTGACTGGCTGCCGTAACCGAGAGGCATCGCCTTCCATCCAGAAGAAAGGCGATGGTTTTTCAGGGCTGTCGTCGGATGCGGCCTGGTCTCAGAGCTTCGCGAACACGGCTTCCGCGGCATCCAGGGTGGCGTTGATTTCCGCGTCGCCATGCGCCGCCGACATGAAGCCCGCCTCGAAGGCGGACGGGGCGAAGTGCACGCCGCGCGTCAGCATGCCATGGAAGAACTTGTTGAAGCGTTCGATGTTGCAGTGTGACACCTCATCGAATGTGGTGGGAATGTTCGACGAAAAATACAGGCCGAACATGCCCCCGACGGAATCGGCGCAAAAAGAGACGCCAGCCGCCTTGGCGCGTTCGGCCAGGCCGTTGGTGAGGCGGGCCGTGCCTACCGACAGGTCTTCATAGAAACCCGGCGCCTCCAGCAGCCGCAATGTGGTGATGCCGGCGGCAACCGCCACCGGGTTGCCGGACAGCGTCCCCGCCTGATAGACCGACCCAATGGGCGCGATGTGCTCCATGATGTCGGCCCGGCCGCCAAACGCCCCCACCGGCATGCCGCCGCCGATGATCTTCGCCAGCGTGGTCAAGTCCGGCTGAACGCCCGTGAGCCCCTGGACGCCTTGCGGGCCGACACGGAAACCCGTCATGACCTCATCGAAGATGAGCAGGGCGCCATGCTCGGAGCACAACTGGCGCAGGCCTTCGAGGAAGCCCGGCACGGGTTTGACCAGGTTCATGTTGCCGGCCATTGGTTCGATGATCACGCAGGCGATGTCCGCGCCGTGTTGGCGGAAGGCTTCTTTGACCGAGTCCAGGCGGTTGTAGTCCAGCACCAGCGTGTGCCGGATGAATTCCGGCGGGACGCCCGCCGATGTGGGGTTGCCGAAAGTCAGCATGCCCGACCCCGCTTTGACCAGCAGGCTGTCGGCATGGCCGTGGTAACAGCCCTCGAACTTGATGATCTTGGAGCGCCCCGTGTAGCCCCGGGCCAGCCGGATGGCGGTCATGGTCGCTTCCGTGCCCGAGCTCACCAATCGCACTTTTTCGATGGATGGAATGCGTGCCGCGATGGTCTCGGCGATCTCGATCTCGGCCTCGGTGGGGGTGCCGAACGACAAACCGTTGACGGCGGCGTCCTGCACTGCGCGTACGACTTCGGGATGCGCGTGCCCCAGTATCGCCGTGCCCCACGACCCGATGTAGTCGATGTAACGGGCGCCGTCCACGTCCCAGATGTAAGGGCCTTGTGCCCGCTGGATGAATCTGGGCGCCCCGCCCACGGAACGAAAGGCTCGGACGGGCGAGTTGACGCCGCCTGGTATGGTCTGGCAGGCGCGGTCGAACAATTCAGGGTTGCGGGACATGATTCTGGCTCGGGAATGGTGGGGTTTACGGTTCCGGTCGTGCGTGCTTCAAGGATTTCGCCCGAGCCGGATGGGATGAGAAGCGGGATTACATGAACAACGCGCTGCAGGCTTGCGCAGCGGCCCGGATATCGGGCGCCTCGAAGAGGCCGCTGATCACGGCGATGCTGTCGGCGCCGGCGGCCACGATGGGCGCCGCGTTGGCGGGTGTGATGCCGCCGATGGCGATGACGGCTGCCCTGGCGCCGGCGTCGGCCAGTTGTGTGGCCAGTTCGCGGCCGGCGTGGATATGGTCCAGGGTGGCGCGCACCGCTCCCGGTTTGACCATGGAGGGATACATCGCGCCGAACGCGACATAGTCCGCACCGGCCCGCAGTGCCTGCTCGGCAAGCGCGGGTTCGTTATAGCAGGAGCAGCCCAGTATCTTGTCCGGCCCCAGAGCGATCCGGGCGTCCGACAGAGGACCGTCCTCGCGTCCGATGTGCACGCCATCGGCATCGATGGCGGCGGCGAAACGCCAGTCATCGTTGACGATGAAACACACACCCAGTTCACGGCACAACGCCGCCACGGCGCGTGCCTGGGGCAGGGCGTCGGCCTGATCGATGGTCTTGCGGCGCCACTGCAGGGCCGTCATACCGCCCGTGGCGGCCGCTTCGATGGCGCGCATCAGGCGCTTGGCGTCGTCCCATTCCGGGGTGATGCCGTAGAGGCCGCGTGGGAACTTCAGGGCGGGTGTCATGGATGTGACCTGTTGATGAGGCGATGCCCCATTCCGGGCTGGAAAGACTGTTCGGCCATGGCCGCCGTCTGGCGGATGGCGGTTTCGACGGCCAGGGGGACTTCCTGGCCGCGGGCCAGTTCGAGCGCGACGGCGCAGCCCAGCGGGCCATCGGCGCCGGTGACCCGTTCGGGCGGCGGCGCCCACGGCCAGTGATGGGTCTGGTTGTCCGCCCCCACCAGTTGATAGCACCGATGGCCGGGGCGCAATGGGGCGCCGGTGATCAACGCCCATTTCGCCTGGTATTCGAGCAGGATCTCCGCGGCGGAGCCCGAGTCGCGCGAATTCAGGAAACCGTGTTCGGCCCAGAGGGTAATCAGGTTATGATCCGCTATGACGAGGTCGGCCTGGGGAAGCAGAAGTTCGCATACCGCCCCGACCAGTTCCTCCGCGTCCAGGCCGTCGGCCAGCGTTTCTTCATCGGGGAGCGCCCCCAGGTGCAGCACCAGAGGAACAGGGTTGTAGTCGGCCACGATCTGCGCCACGGCGCTGACCGATTCGACTGTGTACAGCGGGCCGGCTTTCATGGCGCCCACCGCCATGTCCTCGAGCAGGCAGCGCGCCTGGTCGTCGATGAGGTCGGGGGCGACGGGCTGTATGGCCTCGATGCCGGCGGTGTCCTGTACGTGGATGCCGGTCAGCACACCCAGGGCGTGGCCCCCGAGCAACGCGCAAGTAACCGCGTCGGCGGGTAAATTACTTGACCCGCTGGGATCGAATGGGCCGAAAATGAGTGCTAGCGGAGGGGATGAAATGGGCATGATTGGCCCCATTCTAATGGAACCGCTCAATGTCCGTGATGATCGGGTTTCGAATTTTTTATGAGTAACAATAGTATGCGTACGTGGATGTGTTTGATTTGTGGCTGGATTTACGACGAGGCCGCTGGCTTGCCCGAAGAGGGGATCGCGCCGGGAACCCGCTGGGAAGATGTGCCGCCCAATTGGGTGTGCCCTGAGTGCGGCGCGCGCAAAGAAGATTTCGAGCTGATCGAGGTGTAATTGCGTATGATAGGTGTACCGGCCTATCGATAGGAGGGCGAGCCATGGAACCATCCACCCCACGCTCCGGTAACGGAAGCAGCGTCGACCTGTCCCGGCAGTTTCTGGTGGCGATGCCGGGCAAAGTGGGCGGCAGCCTTGCCAACTCCGTCATCTATATGTGCGAGCACACGGAACAAGGGGCGCTGGGCCTGGTGATCAACCGGCCCACCGATCTCACCTTGGGTAATCTGCTCGAGCGCATCGAACTCGACCTCTCGCTCGAAATCGGGCCGATTCGCGACGACCCGGTGTTTTTCGGCGGCCCGGTCCAGACGGATCGCGGGTTCGTGCTGCACACGCCCAAGGGCAACTACAGTTCCAGTATCGAACTGGGCGATGTCGCCCTGACGACGTCCCGCGATGTGCTACAGGAAATCGCGCAGGGGCACGGTCCTGGCCACGTGCTGGTCACGCTGGGGTATGCGGGTTGGGGCGCCGGCCAACTTGAAAGCGAAATCTCGCAGAACGCCTGGCTGAATACGCGTGCGTCGATGGAGATCCTGTTCGAGACGCCACCCGCCGAACGCTACGATGCGGCGCTCGGCCTGTTGGGCATTGATGCCACCATGCTGACGGGCGACGCGGGGCATGACTGAAGAGACCCTGCTTGCGTTCGATTACGGGCTGAGGAAAATCGGGGTTGCCATCGGCAACACCCTGACGCGGCAGGCGCGCCCTTTGGAAACCCTGGTCGCCACGACACGGGAGCAACGGTTCCAGGCCATTGCGCGGCTCGTGCGGGAGTGGGAGCCAGATCGCGCGGTGGTCGGCCTGCCGCTGACCCTCGATGGCGGCGAACAATATGCCAGCCTTCGTTGCCGGCGCTTCGCCAATCAACTGCATGGCCGTTTCGGACTCGATGTCGATTTGGTCGATGAACGCAACACCAGCATGGAGGCGCAACGGATGCTCGGTTCCTCGGGGCCCGAAGATGACGCCATGGCGGCGGCGATCATCCTGCAGCGCTATTTCGACGCGCTGGAGGCATCGTCGTGTTGACATGGGCCGCACCGTTCAGCCGCTTGCATGCGCGGCAGTTGGTCAAGAAAGTTCTCCAGACGGGGTGGCACGCGTGAACGTGTTGCGTTTCGTGGCGCGCCTGTGCGTGGTCCTGGTGTGGATTCTATTTGGGCTGCTGTGCGTGTCCATCCTCTTTCCCTTGGTGCCCCGCGTGCGCCGCGCCGTCACGCGCTGGTGGTCGGCGGCCCTGATGGCCCTGTGTGGCGTCGCCGTTCGCATCGCCGGCCAGCCCGTGCTCGACCGGCCCGTTCTCTGGGTGGCGAACCACGTGTCATGGGTGGACATTTTCGTTTTGAACAGTGTGCGTTGCGTGTCGTTCGTTTCGAAAAGCGAAGTGCGCCGCTGGCCTGTCATTGGCTGGCTGGTGGCTGGCGCCGGCACGGTGTTCCTCGACCGGGGGCGTCGCAATGCGATTCGCGCGGTGGCCGAGCAGATGGGGCGGCGTTTTGGCCAGGGCGATGCGGTGGGTCTGTTTCCTGAGGGGACGTCATCATCTGGTTTCGATGTGGCGCCGTTTCACGCCAGCCTGTTCGAACCCGCGATCCAGGCTGGGGCCGACGTGCAGCCCGTCGCGCTGCGCTTCATACACAAAGGGCGGCGCAGCGACCACCTCTCGTTCGTGGGAGACCAGACGCTGGCGCACAACGTCTGGCTGTTGTTGAGCACCACGGGCGCACGGGTCGACGCCGAATTTCTCCCGGTCATCGCGGAGTCTGATTGTCGCGGCCTTGGCCGCGCGGGCGTGGCCGCCAGGGCGCATAAGGTCGTGCGTCGCGCCGTGATTGCAGACACTTTTTGATCCGTTACCCCGGCTTGCGGAATTGCGCGCAGGCCACCTGCACCAGATGGTGGTCGTGCATGCGCATGGCGGTCAGTTTGCCACCCCAGACGCAGCCGGTGTCCAGGCAGATGACATCGGGGCGCACCAGCAGGCCCAGCGCCGACCAGTGACCGAACACCACCGTGACGTCGTGGGCCACGCGCCCGGGCACGTCGTACCATGGCATGAGTTCCTGCCCGGGCTCGGGTCCTCGCTTGTGCTTGAATTCCATGTCGCCGTTGGGGTGGCACATGCGCATGCGGGTCAGGGCGTTGATGATCGCGCGCTGTCGCTTGTGGCCACTGAACGAATCCTTCCAGCGCACCGGTTTATTGCCATACATATGCGCCAAGTGCTTGCGCCAGTCGGCGCTGCGCAGGGACATTTCGACTTCGCGCGCCAGCTCTAGTGTCTTGGTGACGCTCCATCCCGCCAGCACACCGGCGTGGACCAGCAGATGGTGGTGCTCGTAGTGCGCCAGGGGCCGGTGGCGCAACCAGTCGATCAGGTCGCCGGCGTCGGGGGCGTTGAGGATGTCGTCCAGCGTATCCGAGCGGCCGGGTGATCGGATGCCCGCCGCCGCGGCCAAGAGATGCAGGTCGTGGTTGCCCAGGACGGCCGTGGCGCGCTCACCCAGCGCCATCACCGAACGCAAGGTGCCGAGTGAGTCCGGCCCCCGGTTGACCAGGTCACCGGCAAACCAGAACCGAGCCCGCGGGTCCGTGGCAATGTCTGGATGCTCTAACAGTTCGCTCAGCGCGGCGCAGCAGCCCTGAAGGTCGCCGATGATCCAGATCGGCGTGGGGGGGTGCGTGCCCGCATCCGGTGAGTGATCGGAGTGGCGCGGCGCCACGCTCGATTCGGAACGCGCCATGTTCATGCGGCCGGTTGCGCCTGGTTCCGCTGCCGGAACGCGCGCACGTGATGCTGGTTCTCCATGAGCAGCAGTGCGCCAAGCGCCAGCAGGAGCACCACCACGTTGGGGACAATGGCCGTGATCCATGGCGGCCATTTGCTGAGCATACCCACGTTCAGGGCGAGTTGGTTGAGCATGAAGAACAAAACGCCCAGGATGATGCCGATGAACACCTTGCTGCCCACACCGCCTCGACGCGTTTGCATGAAGCCGATGGGGGCCGCGATGGTCATCATCACCAGTAGCGTGAAGGGATAGGCCACCTTGCGCCAGAGCGCGACCACCTGGCGATCGGTCTGCAGATGGTTGGCCTTGAGGTAGTTGATGTAGTCGAGCAGATCGATGATGGACATGCGCTCGGGCGTGAGGATGCGGGCGATGAGGCGATCAGGAGTGAGCGTCGTGGCCAATGTTCGCTCGGCGATGGTATCCACCGTGGTGACGGGTGTCGTGGGTTGCTTCGCGTTGGCGAGCGCGGAGATGGCGTTGCCGTCTATTTTGTTCTCGGTGACATGGTCGAGTATGAGTTTGCCATCTCCAAAGCGCCCGTCGGTGGCCTGTGAGTATCGCACCAGTTGGTGCCGCTCATTGAATTCGTAGACCACGACACCGGCCACGCCGCCGTTGGCCTTGAGCTTCTTGATGTTGATGATGCGGGTACCGCCGGTTTCAGGACTGGACTCCTTGAACCAGTAACCGCTGTCAAGGCGGCCGCCATTGGAGCGGCCCAGCATCATCAGGCTGGCTTCGCTGGATTTGATCTCCGCGGCCGGCGTGACGATTTCAGACAAGAAAAGAGCGCCAAGGACCAGCGGAATCGTGATCGCCCAGAGCATGGTCAACAGCTTCAGGCCGCTGACCCCGGACACTCGCAGAATAACCAGTTCGTTGCGTTGCGCCAGCCCGGCCAACGCCAGAATGGCACCGATCAGCAGGCCGATTGGCAGCAGATCGTAAAGGCGGGTTGGAATGGCCAATGCCTGCAGGTAGAACAGATTGAGCAGCGAGAACGTGGCGCTGACGTTGTTGAGGTCGTCGATGAGCGCGAAGAACGTGAACAGGCCCACCAATGCCAGTAGCACCACGGCGCAGGTGCGGTAGATTTCCAGGGCAAGGTAGCGGCGGGCGGTGCGCATTGTCGGGGTGGGCTTCAGGGTGGGCTGGTGTGGCGGGAGAACGCGGTGCGCATACGCGGTACGTCCGGGCGTCGCGTGGCATCCAGCCGATTTTAGTGCACACCGGGAATGTCCACCAGACGCATGCGTTGCTCGATGACGTTCGTGCGTCTCTGTAGATAGGATGAACTGCGGTGATCGCCGAAGTAATCGGGGTCGGGCAGCATGACGGCCAGTTGGGCGGCCTGGCGCTGGCTGAGCCGCGACGCATCGATATGGTAATAGCGCCGCGCCGCGGCTTGGGCGCCGAACAGGTTGTCGCCCCATTGCGCCAGATTCAGGTACAGCTCGAGGATGCGCCGCTTGCTCATGATGGCGTTGATCATATAGGCCAGAATGAGTTCCTGCCCCTTGCGCAGATAGGTCCGCGAGCTGGAGAGGAACAGGTTCTTCGCCAGTTGCTGCGTGATGGTCGAGCCGCCGCGCCGCTTGTCGCTGCCACGTCGCTTCTGGCGCTGGTTATAGAGCCATGCCTCGCGTATGGCGTCCCAGTTGACGCCATCGTTCTCGACGAAGGTGGAATCCTCGGAAGCGATCACCGCCCGTTTCAGGTTGATGCTGATCCCCGCATAGGGCACCCATTCATGAACCAGCGTGGCATGGGGATTCGTGGCGCGCAGTTCGATCAGCGTCTCGCGCATGAAGGCACTGGTATCCGGGTTGCGGAAGTTGTACCAGACAACCATGAGGAACAGGCCGAGCAGGTACAGCAGAACGGCCGATATGCCTATCAGCACGACTGCGCGGACGAGGCCGTGACGGGATGATCGACGCTTGCGTCGCGCGTTCATCGGGTCTCGGCGTCGAGCGCTTGCCGCAGCGCGGCGAGCACAGGAAGGGCGTCGGGATAGCGGCCATGCCATATGGCGAAGCTCGCCGCCGCCTGTGACACCAGCATGCCGAGCCCGTCGGACACCTGATCCGCGCCAAGACGCGACGCCTGGATCATGAATGGTGTGGGACGGGCGCTGTAGACCAGGTCGTACGCCAGCGCGCCCGCCGCATAGCGCGCGGCCGGAATGTCGGGAGCCTGCCCTTGCAGGCTCCCGGAGGTCGCGTTGATGATGAGGTCCCAGTCCCCGTCGGCGTCCCGCAGGCCGCCACTCGAGAGCCGCCCCGCAGTGGCCGGAGATATTTCATGGATATGCTGGCGCAGAATGTGCGCCCGCTCCGCGTGGCGGTTGACGACATGCAGGAGCGCGCATCCCGACGCCAGCAGAGGGGCCGCGACACCCCGGGCGGCGCCGCCGGCTCCCACCAGAAGCACGCGCTTGCCCGATAGCGTACAACCCAGGCGTTCCAGATCGGCCAGCAGGCCGGTTCCGTCGGTATTGGCGCCATGCAACACGCCCTCGCGCACATACAGGGTGTTGACAGCCTGTGCCACTCTCGCACTGTCATCAAGCCGACGGTGGGTCAGCGTGAACGCCTTTTCCTTGAACGGCACGGTCACGTTCAGGCCGATGCCGCCGCCATGGAAGAAATCCGTGGCCACCGCCTCGAAATCATCGGCCTCGGCGAGGATCCTGTCATAGCGCAGATCCAGCCCCGTTTGTTCGGCGAATCGCAGGTGGATGAACGGTGATCGGCTGTGGGCGATGGGGTTGCCTATGACGGCGCAGCGGCGGGGCGGGGTGGGTTCGGTCATTGTGGGCTGGTGGTGAGTTCGCTGTTCACGAAATGCCAGGTGCGGGTGATGGCCAGCACATCGGTGTTCTTCGCGAGGGCGGGTGGGAACGGGGCGAAGGGCGCGGCCAGTTGCACGATGCGCTTGGCGGCTGAGTTCAGGATGGGGTGGCTGGATGGCTGGTCGATCTCCACACGCAGCAGTTCGCCGTTCTTCTTGATGTACACGGTCATGCGCAGTTTGCCATAGACCTTGCCGCGGGCTTGTTCCGGATAGTGTTCCGTACCCAGCAGCTCGATCTTCTTGCGCCACGCCTCCACGTATTTGGCATAGGGAACCGCCTGAGTCGATGGTGCCACGAAGCGCTGGCGAGGGCGCGCGTCATAGCGCTGGATGGCTGCCTTCAAGGCGCTGATCTGCGCGTTCACCACCAGCGCTTCCTGGGTGCGTTCGTCTTCGCCCGCGTCGGTGGAATCATCCGGGACATCGCGTTCAATCTGGGCCAGTAGTGTCTTTTGCCTGTCCACCAACAGCGTGAACAACTGCTTTTGTTCCTTCTCCAGCCGTGCCTGGCGTTGTCGGAGCGCGGCAAGCACGACTTGGTTCGCGGTCTGGTCTTCGGTGGTGCGCGGCAGTGGCGAGGCGCTGTAGCCCGAAGTGGCCGGCCCGCCTCCGTTGAGGGTGTTCTGGGCCAGCAGTCTGGGTTTGATCGGAGCGGCCTTGGTGCGCGCATTGACCAGCACCACCTCCAGCGTGCTGGCCTCTGGCGCGGGCGGTGGCGGAGACGAAAAACGCACGGCCAGCAGCGCCGCGTGCAGCGCGAGGGAAATCGGCAGTGCGACACGCATGTAACCTCTGGGCCGCCGGGGGCGGGCAGGGTTGAGGGGCGCCGCGGGAGAGGGCGGGGGGTCCGGCGGGTTCAATGCGGGAATCGCAGGTTGGTGTGAACAGATCCTGGGCTTTAATCGGACACCGTTTCGACATAACGGCAATCCATTTCCAAGTTCAATTCATCGTAACCTGAAATGTCAAGGGTGATGGCCTGCCCCCGTTCCAGCGCGGGCAGGGCGCTGACGCGCGTCACCAGTGGCGCGCAATCGAGCCGTGCCAGATCGTCGCGGATGACGGTCGCGCGCACGCGGCGCAGACCTTGCTGCTGTAGCCAGCGCATGCACCAGTAACGTTCCATGGCGGTCTGGTAGTCACCCCAGATGGCGTACTGCGAATCGAACGCCCCGATGATGGCGAACAGGTCGGCATCCTTGGGTTTGAAGGGGGCCACCAGTCTTGCCGACACGCCATGCTCGACCGTTGCCAGCAACTGCCCCTGATTGATCAGGTCGACGTAGCGGCGCAGCGGCGACGTGGTCCAGGCGTACTGCGGCACACCGATGGCCTCGTGCGGCAGAGCCTGTGTGGACATGCGCACGCGCCCAGCCTGTTGCGAGCGGTAGATGCCGGGCACCCCGTGCCTGGCCAGCAGGCCGCCCCACAGGTTGTTGGTGAGGATCATGTATTCCGCGACCAGGCGGTCCAGGGGGGCATTGCGGCGGCGCGGGGCCAGAATGACACGCGCGTCCGGGTCGTCGGCCGGGCCTTCCAGGTAGAACTGGTAGTCGATGCGGTTGTTGTTCTCGGGTTTGCCGCGCACTTGTTCCCGCTGGGTGGCGAGATGCCGCGCGAAACGCCACAGGGGGCGCAGCCATTCACCGTAGGGGAGATCCGCGCCAGGATCGTCCAGGGCCTCTTCCGTGATCAGCTCGTCGAGGTGGTTGTGGCGCAGGTTCTCACGAACCTGTATGCGTTCGAGGCGGGTTTCGCTCGAAAGTATTTCTCCACTCCCCAGATCGGCCTGTACATACAGCGATAGGGCCGGCCGGGGTTTGCCTTCATCCAGCGAAAAGGCTTCGATCAATGCGTCCGGCAGCATGGGGATCTTCTGACCCGGGGCGTAGACCGTGGACATGCGTTCACGGGCGAGCCTGTCCAGCGGGTTGTCGCGTGTCACGGCCAGCGCCGGAACGGCGATATGTATGCCGATGAGCGCGCGGTCATCCCCTTGCATGGTGACCGAGATGGCATCGTCGACCTCGGTGGTGCTGATGTCATCGACCGAGTAGGCGATGACGTCCGACAAGGGGAGGTCGCCGCCGGGCGTACCGACCTCCACCGGCGGCAGCGTCGTGCCGTGCGGGAAATTGGCGGCCAGAAACCGCGCACGATGCAACGCCAGCGGGTGGGGCCACGCCCCCGCTTCCAGCAACAGCTTTTCAGGAGTGGTGGCGAGTTGCTTGACGGCAGCGTCCAACGCTTTCCATTGCATGGAATTCTTGTCTGGGCGGATCAGAAGATCGGTGGCGGCCTCGGCGATGGGGGCGGGCATGTGATGGGCGACGAGCGCGTCTGTCCATTCCTGCTGTTGCTCGGCCTGCTTGCGCTTCTTGTCGATGGCGGCCAGCGCGGCGGCCAGGATGTCGGGCGGGGCGGGTCGATAGCCGCCCTTGCCACGCCGGTGGAAATAGGCCGGGGCATTGTGCAGGGCGAAGATCAGCGCCGCTTTTTCCACGGCGCTGGGAGGATGTCCGAAATAGTCCTCGGCGAAGTCGGCGGCCAGGAATTCTTCCTGAGGGGCGCATTCCCAAAGAAAATCGGTTTCCAGCGTGTCGGCCAGGGCCTGGGCCTGTTCGAGCAGGGCTGCCGGCGCGGGCTGGTCGAAGCGGAACAGCACGCTTGCGTTCTTGATCTTGCTGCGCTTGCCCGATTCGGCTTCGACCTGCATGGTCGATTCGCCCTCGGAAAATATGCGGCCGGCCTTGAAACCGCCGTTGTCTTCGTAGAGTACGTGCATGGGGGATTGGAAAGTGGGCGTGGTGTCGCGGGGAAATTCTATGGGAATCGAATGAACGGTCAGGTGCCGGTCAGGGCGAATTCCAGGACTTCTGGCAGGTGGGCCGGAAAGTCCGAGAGGCCGTGGTCGCCGCCGTTTATAACGTGCTGACGGCCCCCCTGAAACCAGTCCGCCATTTCCCGCCAATCGAGTACTTCGTCGCCGGTGGACGCCAGCAGGTAATACCGTTCGGGGTGCGTGGGACGCCCCACCGCCATTTCCGCCAGTTCGTCAATGTATTCCGGCAGGAACGTGAATGGGCCGCCACCGTGATACAGCGTATGTTCACCCACCTGGGTGGCCAGATCGCGCGCGGCGTACACAACCGGGTTGAGCAGCGCCGCGCGGCATTGCCAATGTTCGGCCAGGCACGTGGCGTAATAGCCGCCCAGGGATGAGCCGATGATGACCAGTTCGGCTCGTGTCTGCTCGATACCGCCCGGCAGCGCCTTGCGTATCAGGCGATCGGCCAGGGCCATGGCTTGCGCTGGGCTCGCCGGCAATTGCGGGCACAACCAGGCGTCTTCGAGGCCACGCGCACGCATGGCCTGGGCGAGGAGCGTGGCCTTGAACGATTGCGGAGAGGAACGGAAGCCGTGCAGGTACAGGATCATGCCGCACTCCCACGGATTCGCAGCGCATCCAGGAGTTTCTGATGAATGCCACCGAAGCCGCCATTGCTCATGACCACGATGGCGTCGCCGGGCTGGCTTTCGGCGGTGATGGCCCGCACCATGCGATCCAAGTCGTCGTAGGCGCTGGCACGCGCGCCCAGGGGGGCGAGGATTTGCGCTGGGTCCCAGCCGAGCGCGTGTTTGCCCGAGAGCGCGCCGAAACAGAACACGCGGTCGGCCGCCTCGAGCGCTTTCGGAAGGCGCGACGCCATGGTGCCCAGCTTCATGGTGTTGGAGCGGGGTTCCAGCACCGCGATAATGCGGCCGCCGGCCAGTTTGTTGCGCGCGCCTTCCAGTGTGGTCTGAATGGCGGTGGGGTGATGCGCGAAATCGTCGTAGACACTGATCTGGTTGACCGTGCCGCGCAATTCCATGCGGCGCCTCACGCCCTGGAACCGACACAGCGCCTCCACGCCCGTCCGCAGCGATACGCCCGCGTGTGACGCGGCGGCCAGGGCGGCCAGGGCATTCATGCGGTTGTGGGTGCCGCTCAATCCCCACGCGATGCTGGCGTGCTCGGCGCCGTGCCGCACTTCGAACTCGTTGTCGATGTCGCCGGCGGCCTGCCAGTGGCCACCCGGGCCGAAGGTGTCGACCGGTGTCCAGCAGCCGTGCGCCAAGACCCGATCGATGGCGGGTGAGTCGACGGGGCGTATGACGCAACCCGATGCCGGAATTGTTCGCACCAGATGATGAAACTGGGTTTCGATCGCGGCTAGATCGGGAAAGATGTCGGCGTGATCATATTCCAGGTTGTTGAGAATGGCGGTGCGCGGCCGGTAGTGCACGAATTTCGACCGTTTATCGAAAAACGCGGTGTCGTATTCGTCGGCCTCGATGACGAACACCGTCTGCTGGGCGTCGTAACGCGCCGACACTCCCAGGTCGCCGGCGATGCCGCCGATGAGAAAGTTGGGGGCCAGGCCGGCGTGTTCGAGTATCCAGGCCAGCATGGCGCTGGTTGTGGTCTTGCCGTGTGTGCCCGCCACGGCCAGCACGTGTTGGCCGCGCAGAATGTGTTCGCCCAGCCATTGCGGGCCCGAGGTGTACGGCAGACCCTGATCCAGGATGGCTTCCATCAATGGGTTGCCACGTGAGACCACGTTGCCCACGACGAACAGATCCGGCCGGAGGCGCAGTTGATCGGCGTCGAACCCCTCGATCAGGTGAATGCCTTGTTCCTGCAGCTGGGTGCTCATGGGCGGGTAGACGCCGGCGTCGCAACCGGTGACCGTATGGCCGGCCGAGCGCGCGATCAGGGCCAGTCCGCCCATGAATGTGCCGCAGATTCCCAGGATATGTAGATGCATGACGTCCTCCACCCGTTATTGTAGTGGCTCCCCGCCGGGTATCGGGCAGGCCGGTGCTATGATGAAAAAAGCATGACGAACTTTCGGAAAACGCATGAAGCGGCGCGATTTCATATTTCAGGGGGTGGCGGCCACGGCCTTTCTTGGCGCGTGGCGGCCCCGGCGCGCCTTGGCCGACACGGGCTTGTTCGGTCAATCGTTCCGCGATGTGCACGGCACTCCGCATGCCATGAGCAGCTATCTGGGCAAACCCCTGATCGTGAATTTCTGGGCAACGTGGTGTCCGCCCTGCGTGAAAGAAATGCCTGAACTCGATGCGTTGCAAAAACAGTATCCCGGCGTGCGGTTTCTGGGGCTCGCGGTCGATACCGCGAACAACGTCCGCGAATTCATCCAAAAAGTTCCGGTTTCCTATCCGCTGCTGATCGTCGGCCATGGCGGTATCGAACTCGTCCGCGCGTTGGGCGATACCACAGGCGGAATACCGTTCACAGTGACTTTCGATCGCCAGGGCATGATCCGTGATCGGGTCGTGGGTCAGATCAAGACCGATTCATTCGGTGCGAAGGTGCATGGCCTGGTAGCCTGAAACCGCGTGGTCTGGAAGGGCCGTTTTAAGGTTCTGGATGCTTTCGTATGGCAAATAGTCTGTGTTTTAATGGACAAATAGGCCTTTTTAGCGTAAAAAGACGGTCTGTCTCCTTTAGTGTTCCATAATGGCGCAACGCATATTGGTCTTGCATGGCCCCAACCTGAATCTGCTCGGCACACGCGAGCCCAGTGTCTATGGACATCAGACTCTGGCGGAAATCGATCGGAATCTGCAGGGTCTGGCGGCTCGCGAGGGCGCCGGTTGCGAGTGTTTCCAGAGCAATCACGAAGGCGGCCTGGTTGACCGTATCCAGGCGGCGGCGGGCGACCAGACGGATTTCATCATCATCAATGCGGCGGCCTATACTCACACCAGTGTCGCCGTGCGCGACGCGCTGGCCGCCGTGGCGATCCGGTTCATTGAAGTCCACCTGTCCAACGTCCATCGGCGTGAAGCATTCCGCCATTCTTCATACCTGTCCGATCTGGCCCAGGGGGTGATCGTGGGTCTGGGCGCGTTCGGGTATGAAGCCGCCATGCGTTACGCGCTGGAGGCCTGAGGCCTCCAGCGGCATTGGTTAGTCGAGCTAGTTTCAATATTTGTATTCAATCAACGTCGGCCCCGTCCGTATGGCGCGGGGCAATGTCACGGGAAATCTGTATGGATCTCAGAAAACTGAAAACCTTGATCGACCTGGTCGCTGAATCAGGAATCGCCGAACTCGAAATCACCGAAGGGGAAGGCAAGGTCAAGATCGTCAAATTCTCCCCGGCGACTCCCGCCGTGGCTTACGCGCCACCGCCCATGGCCGCGCCGGTGATGGCGGCGCCCCCCGTGGCCGGCGCTCCGGCCGCTCCGGCCGCGCCCGCCGTGCCCCAGGGGCACGTGATCAAATCGCCCATGGTCGGCACGTTCTATCGCTCGCCCAATCCGGGCGCTTCGCCTTTTATTGAGCTGGGCCAGAGCGTGAAAGAGGGTGAGCCCCTGTGCATCATCGAAGCCATGAAGCTGCTCAACGAGATCGAAACCGACAAGGCCGGCGTGGTCAAGGAAATCCTGGTCGAAAACGGTGAACCCGTCGAGTTCGGTCAACCCCTGTTCGTGATTGGCTGAGCCCATGTTCGAGAAAATCCTCATCGCCAATCGTGGCGAGATCGCCCTGCGGGTGCAGCGCGCCTGTCGCGAAATGGGCATCAAGACCGTGGTCGTTCATTCGGAAGTCGACCGCGAGGCCAAGTACGTGAGATTGGCCGACGAATCCGTTTGCATCGGGCCCGCCCCGGCGCGCGACAGCTATCTCAACATGCCGGCCATCATCTCGGCCGCCGAGGTCACCGACGCCGAAGCCATTCACCCCGGATACGGTTTTCTCTCCGAGAACGCCGACTTCGCCGAACGCGTCGAGAAAAGCGGATTTGTCTTCATTGGCCCCAAGCCCGAATCCATCCGCCTCATGGGCGACAAGGTCAGTGCCAAGCAGGCGATGATCGAAGCCGGCGTGCCGGTGGTGCCTGGCTCGGCCGGCGCGCTGCCCGACGATCCGGCCGAAGTGCAGCGCATCGCCCGTGACGTCGGCTACCCGGTGATCATCAAGGCGGCGGGCGGTGGTGGCGGGCGCGGCATGCGCGTGGTCTACACCGAGGCCGCCCTGCACAACGCCGTCACGCTCACCAAATCAGAGGCCGGCATCGCCTTCAACAATCCTGAGGTCTACCTGGAGAAGTTCCTCGAGAACCCGCGCCACATCGAGATCCAGGTCATGGCCGACGGAGAGCGCAACGCCGTGTGGCTGGGTGAGCGCGATTGCTCCATGCAGCGTCGCCACCAAAAAGTCATTGAGGAATCTCCGGCGCCGGGCATCGAACGCAAGCTGATCGAGCGCATCGGCGAACGCTGTGCCGAAGCCTGCCGCAAGATCGGTTATCGCGGCGCCGGCACGTTCGAGTTCCTGTTTGAAAACGGCGAGTTCTACTTCATCGAGATGAACACCCGCATCCAGGTCGAACACACGGTCACCGAGATGGTCACCGGGCTCGATCTGGTGCAGATGCAGATACGCATCGCCGCCGGTGAAAAGTTCACACTGCGTCAGCGCGACGTCGAGCTCCGCGGGCACGCGATCGAATGCCGCATCAACGCCGAGGATCCCTACAAGTTCACGCCCAGCCCGGGCAAGGTCACGAACTGGCATGTGCCTGGCGGGCCGGGGGTGCGCATGGATTCGCATGTGTTCAGCGGCTACACGGTGCCGCCCAACTACGATTCCATGATCGCCAAGCTGATCACCTATGCGCCCACGCGCGAGCAGGCGATCGCCCGCATGGATATCGCACTCTCCGAGATGGCGGTCGACGGGGTCATGACGAACATCCCGCTGCATCGCGATCTCATGCACGACGCCAACTTCATCAAAGGCGGGACGAGCATTCATTATCTTGAGCACAAACTGGCCCAGCGATCCTGATCGATCGCGGCCAGCAAGCTGACGTTGGCCTGCGTGGCGTGGGGTTTTTTATACGGAAACGACCATGCGAGAGCTGGTATTGCATTGTCTGGAAGCGCAGGCCGAGGCATTGTCCGATGCGCTGATCGAGGCCGGGGTGCTGTCGGTGTCGGTCGAAGACGCCGATGTCGACACGGCCCACGAGCAACCGTTGTTCGGTGAGCCGGGGTTCGAACCCGAGGTTCAGGCTTGGCGGCGTAATCGGCTTGCCGCGCTTTTGCCCGACGGCGCCGATCCGGCGCAGATCGTCGAGCAGGCGGCGGCCTTGTCCGGCCTGGCTCCTCAAGCTGGATGGTCGATCCGCGAAGTGCCCGACGCCGACTGGGTGCGTCTGACCCAGTCCCAGTTCGGCCCCATTCATGTGGGGGGGCGTATCTGGATCGTGCCCAGCTGGCACCAGAACGATCCCGCAGTGCCCACCGGCGTCGCCCACCCCGCCTCTGACGCTGACAACCCTATCCGCATTCAGCTTGATCCAGGGCTCGCGTTCGGCACGGGCAGCCACCCCACCACGCATTTGTGCCTGGAGTGGTTGGCCGAGCACGTGCGCATCGGCGACACAGTGCTCGATTACGGCTGCGGTTCCGGTATCCTGGCCATTGCGGCTAAAATGCTCGGAGCGGGCGACACGCATGCCGTCGACATCGACGAACAAGCGGTGTTGTCCACCCGCTACAATGCCCAGGTCAACAGGGTCGATCTCGACGCCCGGTTGCCTGATCACACTGACTCGGCACAGGCCAGCGTGGTGGTGGCCAACATATTGTCCAACCCCTTGAAGGTGCTGGCGCCCATGCTGGCCAACAGGGTGCGGCCCGGTGGCCGGCTGGCTCTATCGGGTGTGCTGGAGCGTCAGGCAGACGAAGTGGCTCAGGCTTACGCGCCTTGGCTCACACTCAGCGTCTGGCGCGCGCGGGCGGGCTGGGTATGCCTGCATGGGCAACGAACTGAACGATCACGATAGATCTCGCTTATGGATTTGACTACGCGATGCCCCCAGTGTGGTGCGACGTTTTCCGCGAGTCTCGAGCAGTTGCAACTGCGCAAGGGCTATATCCGCTGCCCCAATTGCGCCCACATCTTCGACGGCTTCGACGCAGTGGTGCCCGCTGACGGGCGCCAGGGGCGTTCGACGCCGGCGTCTCGCCCTGTGGCGCCTGTACCGGGTCCGGCGCTGGGTTCCCATGCGGGTCGTGTTCCGCGCGTGACCGAGGCACCTGAGCCGGTGGCCCGTCAAGCGCCTCACCCCGGCGAGGGCGGCCGTGACACGTTGCCGCATGTGGTGCGCCAGCGTGTCGAACATCACGGTCAGCATGCCGTGCCGCGGACAGAGGCTTCCCGGGCCGAGCCAGCGTTCACGATCACTGGGCGGCGCCCGCAAGCCGGCGCCCCCACAGAGCCAACGATATCGTTGCCCGTGAACGGTGGGCCACGTCCGGCACGGGGAGAAACACGAGCTCCGTATGTGTCCAATCGTTCCCCGGAGGACGCGGATGAGGCCGATCCGGATGAAGCTCTCGCCGATGACACAACGCCCCACGATAAAGAGCCATTCCTCGCCCAGCGCCAGTCATATGGCGTCTACGTGGAGCCCCGAACCGCCGCACCCGAACCCGAGGAGGAGCCGGATTTCCTGGATCCGCTGCCCGCGCGTTATCGCGGGCCCGCGTTTTACTTCTGGGGGATTCTCAGCGTGCTGGGCGTGGCGTTGTTCCTGGCGCAGTGCCTGTATGTCTATCGGGCGCAACTCGCCGCCCATCTACCGGCCGTGCGGCCGTTGCTCGAGCGGGCGTGTGGGCCATTGCATTGCCGCGTTCCGTATTCGCGGGATATCAGCCAGATCACGATCATGAATTCCTCGCTGCAGACGCGCGCCAACCCGCTGGGAGGGCAGGGGGCATCGCCCGCGATGCAGCCACCCGAGGCGATGGTCCTCCGGGTGACGTTGCGCAACAGCCTCGACAAGCCCCAGGAATGGCCGACCCTGGTTCTGGATCTGCTGGATTTCTCGGGCACGGTGGTTGTGAAGAAAGACCTGCCGCCATCCTTGTACCTGCCGCCCGGCGTCGCGCAACGCCCGTTCGCCGCGCGCAGTGAAGTCACCGCCATGGTCCCCATTACAATGAACGGGGTCAAGGTCAGCGGATTTCAACTGGCCAAATATTTTTCATGAGCAAAGGGTAGGCATGTCTGAAGACGTACTGGTTTGCGGTTCGATCGCGTTCGACACGATCGCGGTGTTCGAGGGCTATTTCAAGGATCATATACTGGCCGACAACATCAAGTCGCTCAGCGTGTCATTCCTGGTTCCTGGCATGCGCAAGGAGTTCGGTGGCTGCGCGGGCAATATCTCGTATAGCTTGAAATTGTTGGGGGGCAGCCCGGTGCCGGTCGGCACCGTCGGGGGCGACGCGGCGGACTATCTGGCCCGCTTCGAGAAGCTCGACATCGACACCAGCCTGATACGCATTCTGCCCGACATGTTCACGCCGCAATGCTTCATCACTACCGATCTGGACAACAACCAGATCGCCGCGTTCCATCCGGGCGCCATGGGATGCTCGGCCGACAATGACCTGACCGGGCGCGCGGCCGCCTGGGCTATCGTGGCGCCCGATGCCAAGGACGGCATGTTCGCGCATGCGCAGCGGTTGCATGCACAGGGTATTCCGTTCATTTTCGACCTCGGACAGGCCATGCCGCTGTTCTCCGGCGAGGATCTGAACCGCATGTTGAAACTGGCGCGCATTCTTACCGTCAACGACTACGAAGCCAGTGTGATCGAGCAGCGCACGGGCCGGACCATGGCGGACATCGCCACGGGTCTTGAAGCGGTGGTGGTCACACGTGGTGCGCAAGGTGCCACGTTGTACACGTCGGGCACCGAGGCCACGATAGAGCCGGCGATTCCCGATGCCGTGGTGGATCCCACTGGCTGCGGCGACGCGCATCGAGCGGGGTTGCTGTACGGCCTGGTGCGCGGTTGGGCGTTGCCCGATTCCTGCCGCCTGGCCAATCTCATGGGCGCCATCAAAGTGGCCTCCCAGGGCCCGCAGAACCACGCCTTCGATCGCGCGCAGATCGCGGCGCGGCTGAAGAAAACATATGGGTTGGCGCTGTAGCGACCCTACGTCCGGATGCTATAAACTGGCTTTCGAACACGCCACCGCGACGATTCGCGGCGTGCCGGGTGCATGTCGAGGCGTTGTTCATCAGGAGATCGATTCATGAATTCCACGATTTTCAAACCCCGGAAGACAGTGGTGGCCCGCCTGGTCGCGGCAACCCTGGTGGCGGGGGCTTTGTCCGTGCTGGCGGGGTGCGCCAACAACTCCGCGTCAAGTTCCGTCTACACCTACGGACAGGCGCAACGCGAACAGATCGTGCGTACCGGCACAGTCGTTGCATTGCGCAATGTCGTCATCCAGCAAGGGCAGACGTCAGGGTTTGGCGGCCTGGCGGGCGGTGCGCTGGGTGGTGTGGCGGGTAGCTCCATCGGGCGCGGCACGGGTAGTGTGCTTGGTGCGGTGGGAGGGGCCATCGCAGGCGCTCTGGTGGGCAATGCCATCGAAAACCAGACCGGCAAGACTCAAGGCCTGGAAATCACCGTGCGTCTGGACAACGGCGAAACCCGCGTGATCGCGCAGGCCGCCGATGTGCCGCTTTCAGTGGGCCAGCGTGTGCGATTGATCAGCGGTGACGGGCCGACGCGCGTCGTGCCCATGTGAAATCTACAAACCGAACGCCGCATACACGGCATGCCCGAGCATGATCATGGCGATTTGCGCGATGATCAGCAACACCAGAGGCGAGAAATCCAGCCCGCCGGTATTGGGCAGCATGCGACGAATCGGGTCGAGCAGCGGGGCCGTCAACGTATGCAGCACGGCCATGACGGGCGCCATCGGGTTGACCCACGACAGCACGGCCTGGATCAGGGTCGCCCACAAAATCAGGTTGAATGTCCACTTCAGCACGGTAAGCACGGCCGCCAGCGCCAGGCCCGGAAGCACGCTCAAAGACGGCGCCATGCCGAATCCGAGCAGCCACGTCAGCGACAGGAATACAAGCGCGGTGAGCCAGCATCCGACGATACTGGGCCAGTCGAAACGGTGGCTCTGGGGGCACACGTGCCTGAGAGGCTGGACGAGCCAGTTTGTGATTCGCAGCACGGCTTGCGAATACGGATTGAACGGATGAAGTCGGATGGCGTACATCCAGGCGCGAATGATCAGGGCGATCCCGAACAGGGAGAACAGGGTCTTGATCAGAAAACCGAAAGTGTCGCCGAACATGGGATGTGATGAACCGGGGTTTTAAAAGAGCCTTATTGTCGCATGACTAGGGATCCTCTGAACAAGTCACCGCGCCGCATGCATCTGTGACTTGGGCTGTCTGCGGCGTTGCAAATCCTCGCGATAGCACCGGCTATCGCTGTGGTTTGCGCCTTGCACCCCACCCCGACTCATAGCGCCTGCTTCCCGCTCAACTTGTTCAGAGGATCCCCAGGGATACTTATATGACACCTCCCGGGGTATCAAAAAAAACCGCCCGGAGACCGGGCGGTGGAGCATCTATGCGGCTCGCGGGGCCTGGCCGGCATGATTGCCCGGCGCAAATGCGCCCCGCGAGAAGAGTGACGACCCTTACGAAGGGCGGCCACCCGTGGGGAACGGCCAGGATGCGGCCGGATTCGGCGCAGCCTTGACCGCGGGCGCCGCTGCGGTGGCTTTGCTGGCTTTGGCCGCGGCCTTGGCCGCAGGCTTTTTGGCAGCGGCCTTTTTGGCGGCCGGCTTTTTGGCGGCGGCTTTTTTCGCAGCGGGCTTTTTGGCGGCGGCCTTCTTCGCCACGGCCTTCTTCGCTACGGTTTTCTTCGCAGCGGCTTTCTTGGCTGGCGCTTTCTTGACGGCTTTCTTGGCTGCCGTTTTCTTGACCGCGGCCTTCTTCGCTACAACTTTCTTGACGGCTTTCTTGGCGGCTGGCTTTTTGGCGACGGCCTTTTTCGCTACGACTTTCTTCGCGGCGACTTTCTTGGCCGGGGCTTTCTTGACTACTGCTTTCTTCGCTACAACTTTCTTGACGGCGGCTTTCTTGGCTACCGTTTTTTTGGCTACTGCTTTCTTGGCGGGTGTGGCCTTTTTCGCGGCCGCTTTCTTGACGGCCTTCTTGGCTGTTGCCATGGTAATGCTCCTTGAGATTAGCGTCGTAGAGAACATTCACCCATTTGATATGGCCCCCACGAAAGGGTGCGACCCATCTCAAATGGCGCAAGTGCACG
>DASTNK010000057.1:0-18406 GCA_035720945.1 Burkholderiaceae bacterium | reverse complement strand
ACGAGCACGTCGTCCCGCTGGTCGTTGTGCGGGAAGTGTTCGTTGACGACCCCGCCAAAATACGGGAAAGACACATCCAGCACCGCATCACGGCGATCGATCTCGGTCAGTTGAAGCGCAATGTCGGTGCCGTCCGCTGTTTTCTGCTCCAGGTTCCATTTGCCGTGGTCGGAGCCACCCTCTTCGGCCCAGCGGAATCCCATAGAACCACGGGGCGCGACGAGCCGCCCGGCCTCATCGAAGCCCACCGTTTTCCATTCCGCGTGCTCGGGCGTATTCAGCGCCCCGTCGAGGTCGCTGGCACGCAGGTATCTGTCAGGCACCCAGCGCCCGCCATCCTGGCGCAGGCGGACCAACATGGGCAAGTCGGTCAGGCGACGGCAATAGTCCTGGAAATAGTCCACCTGCCGATCGATGAAGAATTCCCGCAGGATGACATGCCCCATGGCCATCGCCAGCGCACCGTCCGTACCCTGCTTGGGGTGCAACCAAATGTCGGAAAGCTTGGAAACCTCGGAGTAGTCTGGGCTGACCGCCACAACGAACGTGCCGTTGTAGCGGGCCTCGACGAAGAAGTGCGCATCGGGGGTACGTGTCTGGGGAACGTTAGACCCCCAGGCGATCAGGTAGCTGGCGTTATACCAATCGGCCGACTCCGGGACATCGGTTTGCTCGCCCCAGGTCTGCGGGCTCGCGGCGGGAAGGTCGCAGTACCAGTCATAGAACGAAAGAATCGTGCCGCCAAGCAGGCTCAGGTACCGGGTGCCCGCCGAATACGACACCATGGACATCGCGGGAATCGGAGTGAAGCCGGCGACTCGATCGGGACCATATTTCTTGATGGTGTGAACATTGGCCGCCGCCGCGATTTCAAGCGCCTCGTCCCATGTCGCGCGCACGAACCCTCCCAGGCCGCGCGACGCCTTGTAGTCGTGCTTCGCCGGGTCGTTCATGATCGCAGTCCAGGCCTGCACCGGCCCGAGCGTCTGGCGCAGGTCGCGCCAGTGCTGCAGCAAGCGCCCGCGCACCATGGGGTGCTTCAGGCGGTTCGCGCTATACAGGTACCACGAATACGAGGCGCCGCGGGAACAACCACGGGGTTCGTGGTTGGGCATGTCGGGCCGCGTGCGGGGGTAATCGGTTTGTTGGGTCTCCCAGGTGACGACCCCTTGCTTGACATGAATCTTCCAACTGCACGAGCCGGTACAGTTGACGCCGTGGGTGGAACGCACCACCTTGTCATGCGCCCAGCGGTTCCGGTAGCCGTCTTCCCACTGCCTCGCCTCTTTGCGGGTCTCGCCCCACCCCTCGGAGAAGGGTTCGCGCGGCCGGGAGAAGTAACGCAGGCGTTCGAGAAATTGACCCATGTCCACACCTTGAGAGTGAGTTTCACCTCTGACCACCGCCCGCCCCAGGGGTTCGGAATGCATGGGGGCCGAACAGGATGGGTTGTTGATTGCGATTCAACAGAAGATGTCAAGCCGATGGAAACCCGCGGAGCATGAATCACGCGCACTCACAGGTGTCATACCCGGCTGTAAACACTTTGAATAGACAGAATACGCTGAACAATTCTACCCGCTTTCGGGCGCCGATTGAACATTGATGCCGTTGAACAGCAAGCGGTGCCGAGGGGGTCGCCACCCTGTCGTTCGAGCGGGCGCTTCGTCGCCCTCTATAGCGTCGAGACAGTGACAGAAAATCGTTGCGGAACGATTTTCTTTGCGGTATGCGATCGACCGTGAATCTTACGCACCGGTTCCGCGCATTTTAAGTTCATGCATGGTGCGCGGCCTTTTATAACCCTGATCACGCCATGGATATTGAACAACCGAGGCGAATATCGACGCCGTCATCGCCACACGGCGTCGCAAACCCTCGAGCCAGCCAAACAGCAGACTACGCGATGTCGGCGTCGGAAATGAAAGCGTCGGCGAAGAATTCGGCCTCGGGAAGGCCTCGCTGGTGTGTGAAATCAGTGCGGGCGGCGTTGACCATGACCGGTGCGCCACAGGCATAAACCTGGTGACCGGAGAGATCGGAAAAATCTTCCATGACCGCGCGATGGACAAAGCCCGTGCGCCCCGCCCAGGCATCTTCCGGCTCGGCATCGGATACCACCGGAACATAGGTGAACCCCGGCAGGGTCCGCGCCCATTCCAGCGCCTTCTGGTGCATGTAGAGGTCGGCCGGACGGCGCCCGCCCCAGTACAGCGTGGCGGGCCGGGTGCCGCCGCTGGCCACCATGCGCTCGATGATCGCCTTGATAGGGGCGAACCCCGTGCCGCTGGCAACGAAAATGATCGGCTTGTCATTGTCCTCACGCAGGAAGAACGAGCCGAAAGGCCCTTCCACCCGCAGGATCTCCCGCACCTTCAGCGGTACCGGATCGACGCCGAACACGCGGTCGGTGAACGCCCCGCCCGGCATGTGCCGGATGTGCAGTTCGACCAGATTGGCCTCAGTCGGCGGATTCGCCATGGAGTAACTGCGGCGCCGGCCGTCCTTGAGAATGAACTGCAGGTACTGGCCGGCGTAATAATGCAGCGGGTCGGCGGGCGGCAACTGGAGCGACACGATGACCACGTCGTCCGCCACGCGATCCAGTCCCATCACCCGCGAAGGCATCTTGCGGATCTGAATGTCGCTGGCCATGCGGATTTCCTGCGCCTCGATGACCAGATCGGAACTGGGCCGCGCCTGGCAGAACAAGGTGTAGCCCGCCGCCAGATCTTCCGGCGACAGGGTCTGGGCCGGGCAATGCCCTGCGTCATAGGCCCCCGAAATCACCTTGCCTTTGCAAGTCGAGCAGGCCCCATCACGACAACTGTATGGCAGGACGATTCCCGCATCGAGCGCCCCATCCAGAATGGTCTGCCCCTCGGCAACGGGGAACTCGTGATGACTGGACTGGACGGTGACCTTGAAACTCATGGCAATGGATGATGGTGGGGTGGGAAAATGGATTTGATCGGGTATTTTAAGACAGCACGGGATCCTTGACCTTGACGGCCAGCGATTTCCCCTTGCGCGCGCGCCGGCCGACATAACCCGCCAGTTCCTTGACGTCGAGCGTGATGACGGTATTCTTGTTCCGATAGACGCCGCTGGCCGTGATACCGGTCGGACCGACACACACCCACTGCGCGAGGGCGTCGCCACTGTCCAACCCCATGAGAATAGTGCCCCGGCCTCCCCCCGACAACGTCTTCAATTCGGAGAGCTCGATCACCAGAAACCGCCCCTTCCGCGTCAGCATGGCCAATTGGTGGTCGGTGGAACGCAGGCACAACGGCGGCAGGAGCGCATCGCCCTCTCCCAGCGTCACGAACTGCTTGCCCGCGCGCTGGCGCGAGATCATGTTCTCGAGTGTGGCCTCGAAGCCGTAGCCGTCTCGGGTGCCGATCAGGTAACGCCCGTCACCCGCGCCGGCCACCATGTGCACGATGCGCGCGCCTGGTTCGATATCGACCAGGGACGTGATCGGCTGGCCATCACCGCGCGCCGAGGGCAGGTTCGCCACCGCCACGGTATGGACACGCCCCTTATCGGTGAACGCCACGAGATCGTCCACGCTGCGGCATTCCACGGCCCGGTACAACTCGTCTCCCGTCTTGAAGCCGAACTGTGCGGGATCGTGGCCATGCCCCTGCCGCACGCGCAACCACCCTTTCTGGGAAATCACGACCGTGACGGGTTCATCCACCACCCGGGTTTCCAACACCGCGCGCTCCGCCGTCTCGATCAGTGTGCGACGATCGTCGCCATACAGTTTGGCATCCGATTCGATCTCACGGATGGTCATGCGTCGAAACGCGGACGGGTTGTTCAAGAGTTCCTCGAGACTGGCGCGCTCATCCTTTTTCGCGGCCAGCTCCTTTTCAATTTTGAAGCCTTCGAGGCGGGCCAGTTGCCGCAGTCGCATCTCCAGAATGTCCTCGGCCTGCCGTTCGGACAGATCGAAGCGTTGCATCAATGCCGCGCGGGGTTCGTCCGACTCGCGTATGGTCTGTATGACCTCGTCGACGTTGAGATAGACCACCATGCGCCCCTCGAGCACGTGGATGCGGTCAGTCACTTTCTCCAGGCGGAAGCGGGTGCGGCGGGTCAGGGTTTGTGCCCGGAACGCCAGCCATTCCACCAGCACCTGGCGCAGGCCGCGCTGGCCGGGTCGACCATCGGTGCCGATGCAGACCAGATTGATGGACGCGCTGGTCTCCATGCTGGTCTGGGCGAGCAGCGTCGTGATGAATTCATCGCGGTCGATGCGGCTGGTCTTGGGCTCGAAGACCAGCCGCACCGACGCCTGCTTGCCGGACTCGTCGCGCACGGTGTCCAGCAGCCCCAGCAGCAACGCCCGCGTCTGCTGCTGCTCGGCGGTCAGACTCTTCTTGCCGGCCTTGACCTTGGGGTTGGTGCGCTCCTCGATTTCCTCGAGGATCTTCTGAGCCGAGGTGCCGGGCGGCAGTTCGGTGATGACCCACTGCCACTGGCCGCGCGCCATCTCCTCGAATTGCCAGCGTGCCCGCACCTTGATCGACCCGCGACCGCCATCATAGATGCGCCGGATCTCGTCCGGAGCCGAAATGATCTGCCCGCCGCCCGCGAAATCAGGCCCCGGAACCATGCTGAACAGATCCTCGTCCGACAGCTTGGGATTCTTGAGCAGCGCCACGCACGCACCCGCGATCTCGCGCAGGTTGTGCGACGGAATTTCGGTGGCCAGGCCGACGGCGATTCCCGACGCGCCGTTGAGCAGCATGACCGGCAGACGGGCGGGCAGCAGTTGGGGCTCTTTCTGGCTGCCGTCGTAGTTGGGCAGAAAATCGACCGTGCCTTCATCCAGCTCGTCGAGCAGCACGCGCGAGAACGGCGTCAGGCGTGCCTCGGTATAGCGCATGGCCGCCGCGTTGTCGCCGTCGCGCGAGCCGAAATTGCCATGCCCATCTATCAAGGGATAGCGCAGCGTGAAGTCCTGCGCCATGCGCACCATGGCGTCATAGGCCGCCTGATCACCATGCGGATGATATTTGCCCAGCACGTCCCCCACCACCCGGGCGGATTTGACCGGTTTGGCGTCGTGCCCCAGCCCCATGGCCCGCATGGCATAGAGAATGCGGCGCTGCACGGGCTTCTGGCCATCGGCCACCTCGGGCAACGCCCGCCCCCGCACCACCGAGACGGCATAATCCAGGTACGCCTGTTCCGCATAGTCAGCCAGAAGAAGGCCTTCATCATTGGCACCCTGGCCAAACAAGTCGGCTTGTGTAGTATCCATCGGTCAACTCTCAAAAAATTCTCAGCGCGCGGGCGGTGTTCAGATATCCACTTCGGCCAGATTGCCCTTCTGCTCCAGCCAGATACGGCGCTGCCCCGACTCGGATTTTCCCATCAGCATGTCGAACATGCGCCGCGTACCGTCGACTCCTTGTTCGCCATAGCGCACGGGCATCAGCCGCCGCGTGTCGGGGTTCATGGTGGTTTCCCACAGCTGTTCAGCGCTCATTTCGCCCAGCCCCTTGAAGCGGCTGATGCTCCACGAATCGGCCTTGACGCCCTCGCCCACGAGCTTGTCCCGCAACGCATCGAGCTCGCCCTGATCCAGGCAGTACAGTTTGCGCGCCGGGCGTTTGCCCGAGGCCGGCACATCCACCCGGAACAGCGGGGGACGCGCCACATAAACATGCCCTTCTTCGATCAACCGGGGGAAATGGCGGAAAAAGAGCGTCAGCAGCAGCACCTGGATGTGCGAACCGTCCACGTCGGCATCGGAAAGAATGCAGACGCGGCCATAGCGCAGACCCGACAGGTCGGCGTTGTCACCCGCTCCGTGGGGATCCACGCCGATGGCCACGGCGATGTCGTGGATTTCATTGTTGGCAAACAGGCGGTCGCGCTCGACCTCCCAGGAGTTGAGCACCTTGCCCCGCAAAGGCAATACCGCCTGGAATTCCTTGTCACGCCCCATCTTCGCCGAACCGCCCGCCGAATCCCCTTCCACCAGGAAAACTTCAGTGCGCGCGCTGTCGGAGGATTCACAATCGGTCAGCTTGCCGGGCAACACCGCCACGCCGGAGCTCTTGCGCTTCTCGACCTTCCTCGAGGAGCGCGCCCGTGCCTGGGCCTGGCTGATGGCGATCTCGGCCAGTTTTCTGCCGAATTCGACATTGGCGCCCAGCCAGAGGTCCAGCGCGTTCTTGACGTAGCCGCTGACCAGCCTGACCGCGTCGCGACTGTTGAGCCGCTCCTTGATCTGCCCTTGGAATTGCGGATCCAGCACCTTGGCCGACAGCACGAAACTGGCGCGCGCGAAGACGTCCTCGGGCAACAGCCGCAGCCCCTTGGGCAACAAGCTGTGCAGTTCGGCAAAAGCCTTGACCGCGGTGAACAACCCTTCGCGCAGCCCTGACTCGTGCGTGCCGCCCGCCGTGGTCGGAATCAGGTTCACGTACGATTCACGCACCACGTTGCCTTCGGCCGTCCAGCCAATCACCCACTGCGCGCCCTCACCCTGGGCGAACGCCTCGTCGCCATCCGGCGCGTACTCCTGCCCTTCGAACAGCGGAATGATGGTTTCCGCGTCGCCCAGGGATTCCTCGAGATACCCGCGCAGCCCGGCCGTATAGCACCATTCCTGGGTCTGGCCGGTTTTTTCCACGGTCAGCGACACGGTGATACCGCCCAGCAGCACCGCCTTGCTGCGCAAGACATGGGACAACTCGGCAACGGGGATCGAGGCGCTGTCGAAATACCCGGTGTCCGGCCACACACGCACGCACGTGCCGCTCTTGCGGCGTGGCGCCGTGCCCACGCGGCTCAGGGGCTCGGCGACATCGCCCCCCGAGAACGCCATGGCGTATTCACCGCCATCGCGCCAGACGCGGACCTCGAGCCGCTTGGCGAGCGCGTTGGTGACCGACACCCCGACCCCGTGCAGACCACCGGAAAACGCGTAGGCGCCCCCCGCCTTCTTGTCGAACTTCCCCCCCGCGTGCAGCCGCGTGAACACCAGTTCCACCACCGGCGCTTTTTCCTCGGGATGCAACCCCACCGGGATGCCGCGGCCGTCATCCTCGACCGACACGCTGGCGTCGGTATGCAGCGTGACCCGTATGTGCCGCCCGTAGCCCGCCAGCGCCTCGTCCGCGGCGTTGTCCACGACCTCTTGAATGACATGCAGCGGATTGTCGGTGCGTGTGTACATGCCTGGCCGCTGGCGCACAGGTTCCAGTCCTTTCAGAACGCGGATGGATGCTTCGTCGTAGTGTGATGTAGCCAAGTCGATTCCAGAATGTCGAATGCCGAACGGCGGTTATTTTACAAACCACGCGCCTTTCCGCTCGGACGGGCGCGCCAGACAAGGCATGCAAGGGCGGTTCGGCGGTGGTATGCTTGTCGGGTATCGGCAACAGCCCGGCATGGCGAATTACCTAATTACCACAATACACTGTGCTGTCGACCGTTAATCTCGTATAGTTTCCCAGTATCCATCCCTCTTTTCTCCCCTCCTCCATCATGAGTGAATCCATCAAACATGTAAGCGACGCCAGCTTCGATGCCGACGTCCTGAAATCCGACGTCCCCGTCCTGGTCGATTACTGGGCGCCTTGGTGCGGTCCCTGCAAGATGATCGCGCCGTTGCTGGAAGAAGCCAGCAAGGAATACCAGGGGCGTGTTATCATCGCCAAGGTCAACGTTGACGAAAACCCCGAGACAGCGGCCAAGTTCGGCATTCGCGGTATCCCCACCCTCATGCTTTTCAAGAACGGCAAGACCGCCGCCACGAAGGTGGGTGCATTGTCCAAGTCGCAGCTTGGCTCTTTCCTCAGCGAATCGCTGTAATCACCCGCCGCCGCAGTTTTCGCTTTTCGCGCGAACCCTTCCTCGGGTTCGCCGCCATCCTGTTCATACCTCTCTAAAAATCCCCCTCTCTTCCCACACATGCATCTCACCGAACTGAAAGCGCTGCACGTCTCGCAGTTGCTTGAAATGGCCACCAGCCTGGAAATCGACAACGCAAGCCGCCTGCGCAAACAGGAACTCATGTTCGCCATCATGAAGCGGCGAGCCAAGCAGGGCGAACAGATATTCGGCGACGGCGTGCTCGAGGTTCTGCCCGACGGATTCGGCTTCCTGCGGTCGCCCGACACGTCTTACCTGGCCAGCACCGACGACATCTACATCTCGCCTTCCCAGATACGCCGTTTCAACCTGCACACGGGCGATTCCATCGAAGGCGAGGTGCGCGTCCCCAAAGACGGGGAACGGTATTTCGCGCTGGTCAAGGTCGACAAGGTCAACAGCATGCAACCCGAGGCCATCAAGCATCGCATGATGTTCGAAAACCTCACACCGCTGCATCCCGACAAGCCGTTGATGCTCGAGCGCGACATCAAGAGCGAAGAAAACGTCACAGGCCGCATCCTGGACATCTTCGCACCCATCGGCAAGGGCCAGCGCGGCCTGATCGTGGCCAGCCCCAAATCTGGCAAGACGGTGATCATGCAACACATGGCGCATGCCATCACCACCAACTATCCCGACGCCACCCTCATCGTGCTGCTGGTCGATGAGCGTCCGGAGGAAGTCACGGAAATGCAGCGCACCGTGCGGGGCGAAGTCGTGGCGTCCACCTTCGACGAGCCGGCCACCCGCCACGTGCAGGTCGCCGAAATGGTCATCGAAAAAGCCAAGCGGCTGGTGGAACTCAAGAAAGACGTGGTCATCCTGCTGGATTCCATCACCCGTCTGGCTCGTGCCTACAACACCGTCGTGCCAGCCTCGGGCAAGGTGCTGACCGGCGGCGTCGATGCCAATGCGCTGCAGCGCCCCAAGCGGTTCTTCGGTGCGGCGCGCAACATCGAGGAAGGCGGTTCGCTGACCATCATCGGCACCGCGCTGATCGAAACCGGCAGCCGCATGGATGAGGTCATTTACGAAGAATTCAAAGGCACCGGCAACTCCGAAGTCCACCTGGAACGGCGCCTGGCTGAAAAACGAGTCTACCCGGCCATCAACCTGAACAAGTCTGGCACGCGCCGCGAGGAGCTCCTGATTCGTCCGGACCTGCTGCAGAAGATCTGGGTACTGCGCAAGTTCATCCATGACATGGATGAAATCGAGGCCATGGAATTCATTCTCGACAAGATCCGCGCCACCAAGACCAACGCCGAATTCTTCGACATGATGAAGAAGTGAGCCTGGTTCGCTCTCAGTAAAGCGGTCCACGCCCACGAGCGAGTGGGGAGCGGGCCTTAATGTGGTACGACGCGGGGTTCGATGCGACCCGCTGGTGCGCCCGCGCCGGGCTTTCCGGAGCCCTGGGCCGGGGTGCTGGTGCCTCTCGGCGCCTTCTTGACTGACGCCTCGGCGATGACCGGGTCGTCCCAACTGCCACCGATCCGGTATTCCACCGCCATGGCCTTGGCAAGCGGCGCGCGCAGCAGCCATTGCGCCAGGAAGGCGCCGATGCCTATCACGGGGTTGATGGCGATCCCGGCGGCGATGGCGGCGCCGCTGACGTCCAGATTGGGAATCACCAGCGCCCGCAAGTCGAGTTTTTCCGTGTTCATGTCGGCGCTGCCATCCAGGACGATGGTGCCGACGGGGCCGACGACACGGTAATTGTTGGTCTTCAAGACCCCTTTCTCCATCTTGATGGTGCCCCGCACGTCATCGTACGGAAAACCGTCCTTGAGCACCGCACCCGGGTTCCATTCCAGCTTGGCCAGGCGGCTGACGGACTGGAGCGACAGCAGTTTCAACAAGCGCGCGGTGCGCGAATCCTGATAATTGAACGACCCTTTCCGCAAGACGATGTCGAACTGCCCGTTCAAGTCAGATTTGTCATAAGCCCATGGCAGATTGCCCCAACGCAGGGTGCCGCTCAGTGTGCCCTGCCCCTTGCGCATGAGGTTCTTGAAACCGATCCGGTCAAGATAGGCACCCAGGTCGGACGTTTTCGCCGTGGCCTGCAACGCCAGCCCCCGGTCAGGCCCACTGAGTGTCCATTCACCCGTGCCATCGAGTTCGAAGGCGGGACTGCTCAGCCGCAGCTTGTCGAGTTTCCACATCCGTCCCCGTGCCTGGTTGATGCCGTGCACAGCCAATTTCCCCAGCGGATGCCCGTACAGGGTGAATTGCGCTGCCCGCAACGAGACGGCGGGAATGTCCAGCTTACCGTCTGCCGTCCACGTATCGTCTTCCTTGGTGCTACCCGACGTTTCGGTCTTCTTCGCGCTATCGGCCTGGCCGAGCGCCAGCCGTTGAAAGTCCGCCACAATGCTTCCAGCCTGACCGGCAGAGGCTTCCCGCCACAGTATCGTTCCCGCCGACTGCGTGGAACTCAGGTCGATGCGCCAGTCGCTTGGTGTCCCCGCCTGGGCTGGCGCAACGGAAATCATCGCGTTTTCCAGCCTGACCCCCGCAAGCTGAACATGCGGCGATTCAATACGCAATTGCCGCAGATCGGGGAAAAGCGTCGTGTGCCGGACGGCCGCCCCTCGCACAGGAGTGGAAAACGCATCGTAGACACGCCGCCATTCATCGAGGTTCACGTCCGGGCGCGCGATGTCGATATCAAGCCCCCGGGTCGGTGTGGTTCCGGCTGCCCGCCCCACGACGAGCCGTCCGCTCTGGAAGACCGGTTTCGTCTCGCCGGCGCGATGCACCAGTTGCAGCGACGCCATATCGCCAAGCACCGCCTTCAAAACCATTGCCGAACTGTATGGTGCCCAGCTGACGTGCAGCGGCAGCGATTGCGCCGCCTTCTTGCCCAGGGGCGCTGGCAGATCGGCCGCCAGGCCCTTGAGATCCGAATCCACCAACAATGCGTAACGGCCGGATTTTTCCCGTTCCATCGCCGCGTGATAGGCGAAATGGCCAGTCAGTCTGGACATCCCTTCCACACCCGCGTAATCGGCCAGTGCCTTGGCCGGCATGGTGCCTGACAACCGTAGGCCACGCTCGCTTGGCGCGAACCCGCCCGAGAACGAAACCGGCCCGTCCATGAACCGCGCGGTCAACCCTGTGGTACTGACACCGTTTTCCGCAAAATCCAGGGCGCCCGTCACCTGGGTGAAAGGCGGGAGCCCCGCAAGCATTGTCACGCTCCCACCGCCAAATTGAATGGCGCCGCGCACCAGCGTGTCGTCGACATGGGCGAGCGGAATGGTCATGCGCAGCGGAACCCGCCAAGCGCCGTCGGCCCGGGCATCATCCAGCGCATGCCCCAGCAGGCCACCCAATGGAGAGTGGCGCAACAGCGCCAGGTAGGACATGGCCGGCCCCCGGGTATCGCCCTGTACGGTGAGCACTGACTTGCCTTCGAGATTCGGTATCTGAGCCTGAAGATCACGCAACTGTATGGGGGCCTGGCCCTCGGCCGGTGTCATGACGGCGTTCGTCGCCACCATGCGCAAGTCGACGCGATTCAGAGAGACCTCGCCCGACATACCGGTCAGCCTGGGCCAGGCCATCCGCTTGCCCCGGGCAGGCGCGTAGTCGATGACGACGCCGGAGTATGCGCCACGCACATGGAAATCGCCTTTGTCGGGGGCATCGCCGAACGGAAAATGGTCCAGATCCCCTTTCAGGATGAATCCCGCGTCATGGATGGTTCCCGCCAACAACCCACTGCGCATCCAGTCGTGGGCGTCTTGATTCAACGAGCGCGGCAGATAATGTTCAATGGCGGCGACAGATGCGCGATGGAACATGCCATGCGCGTCGGCAATCCCCGCGGCGCCATCGCCGCCCTGGTGCCATGACCCCGAAAACGCCACATTCATGTCGGCATTATCGATACTGGCCTGGTCGAGCATCACGCTCAGCGACCGCTTGGCATCGCGCGACACCGTTCCTTGGGCCGCTACGGCATTGAACCCCAGGGCTTGCGTGAACAGCGTGTCGGATCGAATCGCCAGATTTTTCGCCGACAAGCGGAACTGGATGTCGTCGAACGGCGGATAGCCCGCGGTCGGAGCCAGCGACGCCGTGTCGCCGGGGGTTGGCGGCACAACCGGCTCGGTGGAGAACACATGCCGCAGGGTCGGCCAGGCGCCCGAAACATAAAGGCTGCCTTGTCCCATTGCCACACTGGCATCGGGCGAGCCAAGCCAATGCGCCGCATCCAGACGAAGGACGGTCGATACCCGATCGACCGCACCTTCCTCGACAGTGGCCCAGGCCTGCGCCCCGACATGCGTCAGATCCAGCCCCGATGGCAGATCCAGCCAGGGCGCCCAGCGCTGGGTGTCCACGCCACCCACCCGCGCATACAGGCGCCCGCTCAACCCTTGAAGTGAAAACGCGGCGGGCACCGCTTCAGACGAGAAAACGCCACGCAGTTCGAATCCCGAGCCCAACCCCTCGGGGAGCCTCGCTCTGAGTGAGAACTCGTGGGAAGCCCCCTGATTCTCGAAGACCAGGGTGACTTGGCTCAGCACCAGCGGCGGCGCCCCGCGCGAGTCATCCACCCATCGGACCGTGCCGTCGGTGAAGCGGATCGCCCGTTGTGTCGCCAACCAGGCCAGGCCCGAGAGATCGGCGCTGGACAGGGACGCGGACGCCGTATCCAACGATATGGACTGTCCCATGATCCACACATTGTTCTGTCGGGAGCGACGAATCGTCAGGTCGATGCCACGCGCCTCGAGCATGGTGAATCGCGGCACGCCATCTAACAGACTGCGCCAGCTCAGCTTCGCGCGCATCTGCGGCAGATGCAGGATCGGCTTGCCATGCGGGCTGGAAAGATCGACGTCGGTGAGTTCAAAGGACGGGTCCAACCCCGCCCATTCGGCCTGGACCCGCCCCAGACGCACCTGGACTCCCAGCGCCCGCGCCATCTCTTCGGCGATCACTGGACGCCACTGGTCGATATGAGGCAAGACCCAATAGCGGATGCCCAGCACCAGCGCCGCAACGGATATATACACAGCCAGCGCGAGCCAGCCCATCAGGCGGAGGAAGAGAGACAATCGACGCGGCAACGGAGACCAACCAAAACAAGAGGATTTGCGGTATCTTGCGAATCTTATACCGTGAATCCCTATATCGCCTTCATAATTTGTAAAGTCCATGTCCGATCAGCTCATCCTGGATCCCGCTCTGCGCTGGTCCGGCGCGCTGCGCCGCAAAACCGACGCCAATCCCGTCTTCGGGCGATGGCTGGCCGAAGCCGCCACTCATCCGGTCACGCGGCCGGTCATCCACCAATGGCTCCGCGAACTCGGGGGCTCCGTCGATCAGGTCGCCGCGTCCGTCGACATCCGGCGCATTCTCCGGCAACTACGACAACGCGTGTTCTTCACACTGATGACTCGCGACGTGGGCGGGGCGGCCCCGCTGCGCGAAGTGGTCACCGCCATGACGGTGCTGGCCGATCTGGCCGTGGGGGAGGCGTACAAAAGCGTCATCGCCGAGCTGACCGCGCGCCACGGCATCCCCATTGACCCCGCCACTGGCCTGCCTCAGGAAATGCTGGTCATAGGCATGGGGAAACTGGGCGGGTGCGAGCTGAATGTTTCCTCTGACATCGACCTCATCATGCTCTACGGTGAGGAAGGCGAAACCGACGGGCGCCGCCGCGTCAGCCATCACGAATTCTATGGCATGGCCACGCGCCGCATGATGCCGGTGCTGTCCGAAATCGACGCCGATGGTCAAGTGTTCCGCACTGACCTTCGACTGCGACCCGACGGTGACTCGGGGCCGCTGGCCTGGAGCCTCGACGCCCTGGAGAACTACCTCATCATCCAGGGGCGCGAGTGGGAGCGCTATGCGTGGCTCAAGGCCCGCGTCATGCCATGCAAGGCGTTCGCCGACAGCGATACGTCCACGCAACGCCAGCAATTGCTGACGCTGCACCGGCCTTTCGTCTATCGCAAGTACTTCGACTTCGACGCGCTCGCCGCCCTGCGCGGTCTCAGGGAAAAAATCCGTCTGGACTGGCAACGTCGCGCCACGGCCCGGAACGGCGTGGAATCGCACCACAATATCAAGCTGGGTGAAGGCGGTATCCGCGAAATCGAATTCGTCGTTCAGCTCACACAGCTCATCCGGGGCGGCCGCATGCCGTCTCTTCAGCAGGCCAACCTGCAAATGGCGCTGGAGCAGCAGAAGAAGGCCGGCATCATCGACGCCGGTGACGCCGAACGCCTTGAAGCGGCTTACGTGTTCCTGCGGCGCACGGAACACATGCTTCAATACCGTGAAGACGAACAAACCCATTTATTGCCTGGCGATCCCTCTCAACGCGGGGCCCTGGCCCAGGCCATGGGTTTGACCGCCCGTGATTTCGAGGAAACACTTGCCGGGCACCGCGCCTTCGTGGCGCAGGCATTCCGCAACGCCTTCCGCATGGTGGGCATGGGCGACGACAATCAGTTGGCCACCGCCGCGCCCCAGGCATCCCGGAGCGCCGCCGCGCGCACCGACGCGGATGCGCGGGCCGACAAGACCGGCACACACACCACTGGGGACACTCAGGCCACGGCCCTCGACGACATCGAACAACGGGCCGAGGCGCTGCTGGACAGCCATAAGATACGCAGCCTGCCCAGAACCAGCAGGAAACGGGTCGAGGCCCTGATCCCCGGCGTGATCCTCGCCGCGCGGAAAACCGACACACCGGCCCAGACCGCCACGCGATTGTTGGATCTGGTCGAGCAGATCGCGCAGCGCAGCGCCTATCTGGCCCTGCTGGCCGAATATCCCGAAACCCTGGCGCGTGTGGCGCGCATCGTCGGCGCCAGCGCGTGGGCCGCGCAATTCCTGCGCCACTACCCTCTTTTGCTGGACAGTCTCATCGAATGGCGCAGCCTGCTGGCACCCGCCGACTTCTCCGCGATCGCCCGACAGCTTCATGACGACCTATCGGCCTGCCTGCTCCCCGACGGCAAACCCGATGTCGAGCAGCAGATGAACCTGATGCGCGACGTGCAGCGCCAGATCAGTTTCCAGTTGCTGGCACAGGACCTGGAAGGTGTGCTCAGTGTCGAGAAGCTGGCTGATCAACTTTCCGCTCTGGCTGACATGCTGCTGGCCGAGACGCTCAACCGGGTATGGCCCCTGGTGCAACCCAAGGGTCAACCGCCCGGCGCGACACCTTCCGCGCGGTTCGCCATCATCGCGTACGGCAAACTGGGTGGCAAGGAAATCGGCTATGCCTCCGATCTTGATCTGGTGTTCCTCTACGACGATGCGCGCGAAGACGCCATGGAAATCTACGCCAAGCTTGGGCGCCGCATGACATCGTGGCTATCCACCATGACCTCGTCCGGGCGCCTGTACGAAATCGACTTGCGATTGCGGCCGGATGGCGACGCGGGCCTGCTGGCGGTGTCCCTGGATGCCTTCACCCGATATCAGATGGAGCAGGCGTGGGACTGGGAGCACCAGGCCATCACACGGGCACGCTTCGTGGCCGGCGACGCCGAGCTGGGCGCCCGCTTCGAAAGCCTGAGGCGCCGCATCCTGCTGCTGCCACGGGACCCACGGAAGCTGAATGAACAAGTCCGGTCCATGCGCGCGAAAATCAGCGCCGGCCACCCCAATTCGTCGGGAGACTTCGACCTCAAGCATGACCGGGGCGGCATGGTCGATGTGGAGTTCGTCACACAGTATCTGGTGTTGAGCCACGCACGCGAATTCCCCACCCTGCTGGACAACCTCGGGAACATCACACTGCTGCGCCTGGCATCCGACGTGGGGCTCATCCCCCGCGATCTGGCGGCGCAGGCCGCCGATGCCTATCGGGCGTTCCGAAAGAAACAGCACGCCCTGAGGCTGCAGGGCGCGGAAAAAGCCCGGGTGCCGGCCAGCACGCTCGTTCCGGAACGAGCGGCCGTCACACAACTTTGGAATACCGTCATCGGGGACTAAAATACCAGTCATGACGCCAGCCGAACGCCCCCTTCTCACTCTGCCCGAGAACCATGAAAAGGTTCTCCTGCACTCTTGTTGCGCGCCGTGCTCGGGCGAAGTCATGGAAGCCATGCTGGCGTCGGGTATCCACTACGCCATTTATTTCTACAATCCGAACATCCATCCGGTCCGCGAATACGAAATCCGCAAGGAAGAAAACGTCCGTTTCGCCGAACAGCACGGCATAGAATTCATCGATGCCGACTACGACATGGACAACTGGTTCGAGCGCGTCAAGGGCCTGGAGAACGAGCCCGAGCGCGGCCAGCGCTGCTCCGCGTGCTTCGACATGCGCTTCGAGCGCACCGCCCTGTACGCCCACGAACACGGGTTCGACACCATCACCAGTTCACTGGGTATCTCGCGCTGGAAAGACATGAACCAGATCAACGGCTGTGGCGAGCGCGCGGCGGCCCGCTATCCCGGCCTGGTGTACTGGACCTACAACTGGCGCAAAGGCGGCGGTTCGGCCCGCATGATCGAAATCAGCAAGCGCGAAGAGTTCTACCAACAAGAGTACTGCGGCTGCGTCTATTCGCTGCGCGACACGAACCGCCACCGCCGGGAGCAGGGCCGCGATCGCGTCAAGATCGGCATCAAGTATTACGGTCGCGACGACGAACAGAGCTGAAAGCGCGTGGACAAACGCCCCGACACCACATGGGTATCGGGGCGCACGGTCGGATAGCGGTGCGCAAGCCTACTGCAACGTGCGCGAGAACACGAACCTATCGTTCTTCCAGTCCACGGGCACCACGTCGTTGGGGCCGAACTTCCCTTCCAGAATGAGCCGCGACAACGGGTTTTCAACGTGCTGCTGTATGGCGCGCTTGAGCGGCCGCGCTCCAAAGACCGGGTCGAACCCCGCCCTGGCGAGCTGTGCCACCGCCGCGTCCGAGACCTCGAGGCGCATATCCTTGGCCGCCATGCGCCGCGCCAGCAGATTGAGCTGGATGCGGGCGATTTCCTCGATGTGCGTCTTGTCCAGGCCATGAAAAACCACGACCTCATCGATCCGGTTCAGGAACTCGGGGCGGAAGGCCGCCTTCAGTTCATCCCAGATCACTTCCTTGACCACATCGTAGGGCTGGCCCACCATGCTCTGGATGTGCTGCGACCCCAGGTTGGACGTCATGACGATCACCGTGTTGCGGAAATCGACCGTGCGGCCCTGCCCGTCGGTGAGCCGGCCATCGTCGAGAACCTGAAGCAAGACATTGAACACATCGGGGTGCGCTTTCTCGACCTCGTCGAGCAGGATCACGCTATAGGGTTTGCGCCGCACCGCCTCGGTCAGGTAGCCACCTTCCTCGTAGCCCACATAGCCGGGGGGTGCGCCGATCAACCGCGCGACCGAATGCTTTTCCATGAATTCGCTCATGTCGATGCGCACCAGATGGTCGTCGGAATCGAACAGGAAGCTGGCCAGCGCCTTGGTCAGCTCGGTCTTGCCCACACCGGTCGGCCCCAGGAACAGGAACGAGCCGTAGGGCCGCGACGAATCGGACAGACCAGCGCGTGACCGCCGGATCGCATCGGACACCAGGCTGACCGCCTCGTTCTGGCCCACCACCCGCTTGTGCAGGTAATCTTCCATGCCCAGCAGCTTCGCGCGCTCCCCCTGCATCATCTTGGCCACGGGAATGCCCGTGGCGCGCGACACCACCTCGGCGATTTCCTCGGCGCCCACCTGGGTGCGCAGCAGCCGTGGATGCTCGGCGTCACTGGATTCGCTCTTTTCTGCCGCCTTCAGGCGACCTTCCAGTTCGGGCAATTTGCCGTACTGAAGCTCCGCGAGTTTGTCGAACTGGCCCTTGCGCTGCAGGTCCGCCATTTCGGCGCGGATGTGGTCGATTTCCTCTTTGATGGACTGGGTTCCTTGGACCGCGGCCTTCTCGGATTTCCAGATCTCTTCGTAATCGTTGTACTCGCGCTGCAGGCGCTCGAGCTCATCCTCGATGACCTTGAGACGGCGCAGGGAGGCTTCGTCGGACTCCTTCTTCACGGCCTCGCGCTCGATCTTGAGCTGGATGATGCGCCGATCGAGCTTGTCCATGACCTCGGGCTTGGAGTCGATTTCCATGCGGATGCGCGCGGCGGCCTCGTCGATGAGGTCGATCGCCTTGTCGGGCAGGAACCGGTCGGTGATGTAGCGGTTGGACAGCTCGGCCGCCGCCACGATCGCCGGATCGGTGATCTCGACGCCATGGTGCAGTTCGTAGCGTTCCTGCAGGCCTCGCAGTATGGCGATGGTCGACTCGACATCGGGTTCGTTCACCAGCACTTTCTGGAAGCGCCGCTCCAGCGCCGCGTCCTTCTCGATGTACTTGCGGTACTCGTCGAGCGTGGTGGCCCCCACGCAATGCAGTTCGCCGCGCGACAGCGCGGGTTTGAGCATGTTGCCGGCGTCCATGGCGCCCTCGGCCTTGCCGGCGCCCACCATGGTGTGGAGCTCATCGATGAAGACGATGGTCTGGCC
>DASTNK010000056.1:0-18798 GCA_035720945.1 Burkholderiaceae bacterium | reverse complement strand
CTGATCGACAGCGACCCCGCCGCCAGGGGCTCCGGCCCCAACCGCCCGATCAGTATGACGTCGGTCGTGAGTATGGCCAGTTGCGCCAGGTTCGTCAGGATGATGGGCCAGCCCAGGGACATCGACGCCTTGACTTCCGATCGCCACGGCTTGGCCGGCTTCCGGCGATCGGGTGTGGGACGGCGCGTCGCGGTGACGGGAGTCGTGTCGGACGCGCGAACCGCTGTCGGCGGTTGTGTCACGGCGGGTCAGGCCGTCGCGGGCATGGCGGCCGGTCGCGCCGACCGCGGGCCGGGCAGCGTCCATGTGCTGACGACCTGGGCCAAGGCATCGCCGCCGTCAGTGGGGGTAAGCAGCACTTCGCCCGCCGTCAGTCTGCCGGTTTTCAGAATGCGCGCGTGCGCCAGTATTCCTCCCGCTGGCGCCTTGCGCATGAAATTGATGGTGAGGCTGGCGGTGACCGCATGCGTGTTTCCGGTGGCGCCGACGACGGCCGCGTAAAGGGCCAGATCCGCCAAGCCCATCAGCATGGGGCCGGCCACGATGCCGCCCAGCCGTTTGTGATCGTCCCGGTCGGGCAGGCGCAGCAACGCCGTACCGTGCCCGATCTCGAGCACGTCGAGCCCAAGCACCGCGGCGAACGGATGCTCCCGTTCGAGTAGTTGGATGAATTCGGCGACAGTGATGTGCGGGGTGTCGGGCGATGGCGAGGTTTTCATGGCGTGTTGCGGCGTGCGGCGCGGCCCGCCTGGTGGACCCGCGTGTCATAATGACTTGTTGCATCGGACATGGCGAAGTCTGTGCCAGGACGTCGGTATCGCCTGCATTGTATCTTGTTGGGTAGTGGAGACGGGTATGAAGAAGCACGTATTGGAAGGTTTCCTCGTGGTGTGCGGCGCCTTGTTCGCCGGTGTCGCGCTCGCTGGTGGCACATCGATGTCTGGCGATATGCCCATGTCGGGCCATATGTCCATGAAAGGGGGAGCCCCCATGCCGCATGCCGATCATGGCGAAGCGGGGGCTATGCAGAGTTCGACGACGCTCCAGGTATCCGGCTGCTGGATACGGGCATTGCCGTCGCCAGCGCCTTCGGCTGGCTACTTCGTGGTTCACAACAATGGCGCACATGCGGCGGTGCTGACCAGTGCGGCAAGCCCGGCGTTCGGCATGGTCATGCTGCATAAGTCTGTTGAAAGCGGCGGCGTGAGCAAAATGATCATGGAGTCCAGTATCCCGGTGCCGGCGGGGGGCAGCTTGACTTTCAAGCCCGGAAGTTATCACGCCATGCTGGAACAGCCCGTGCACAAACTGGTCGTGGGTTCGACGCTCGGCCTCGAGTTGCGGTTCGCCTCGGGTGAAGTCGCGCGGGCCACGTGTCTGGTCAGGCCGGCTGGCGCGCTATCCAGGTAAGTCGCGTCAGGAATGGCTGCCCAGAAAGCCCAGCACATGCTGATTAAATACGCGTGGGTTGGCCAGGTTCATGCCGTGCGAGGCCAGCGGAATAGTGGTTTTTTCCACGTGTGGCAGGACCTGCTCCAGGCTGGCCAGTACGCGTCCGAAGCGCGCGGGGCTGTCTGACCCAGTGAGCAGCAGGGTAGGGCACGATATGGCGCCCGCCCGCGCCATATCGAATTCGTGATGACGTTCCTTGATCTGGGACAGCAGCGTTCCCGCGTTGTCGCGCACCATGGCCTTGAACCATCCCACCATATGACGCCAGGTGTCCGAGCCGCTCACAGTGTCGATGAACACCTCGAGCGCGCCATCGGTATCACCGTCGCTCAGGCGGCGCGCGGCTTCGATCTGGAAAGGCACGGGCCCGGCCTGGCCCACCGGCGAAAACCCAGGGTCCGCCAGGGTCAGCGTGCGCACCTTCTCAGGCGCGGCACAGGCGAGCTCCAGCGCGACCCGCGCCCCGCGTGAATGGCCGAGCACGTGCACCGGAGTGCCGTCGGGGCTGGTGTGATCCAGGAACTCGATCAGATCCCGGGTCTGGACGAGCACGTCGAAGTCCGCGCGCTCCGATCGGAACGCGGCGGGCCAGTAGCCGCGCAGACTGGGGGCCAGCGTGCGGTAGGCCTGACCAAAAGCGGGGATCTGCCAGCGCCAGTAGCGATAGTCGCAAAGCGATCCGTGGATCAGCAGCAACGGTGCGCCCGATCCGGATTCCGTGTAGGCCAATGGATAGCTCATGCCATCGGCAACGGATTGAGGAAGGTCGATGTCGTGGGGCATGGTTGGATGTGCTCAGAGTTGGATCGGATCGTCGACGAAAACATGTGGCTGGCCCAGGCTGTCGTTTTCCACGCGTGCGGTGACGCCAAAAGCTTGCGCGATGTTCGCGGACGATATCACGTCCGCGGGAATGCCGGCGGCGATCAGCCGGCCACCGCGCAGCAGCCAGATGTGGTCCGCGAAGCGCAGCGCCATGTCCAGGTCGTGCAGGACGACAATGACGGCGACGGCGCGTTCGCTCGCAAGCCGCGTCAGCATCGACATGACGTGTATCTGATGGTTCGGGTCGAGCGACGCGAGCGGTTCGTCGAGCAGTAAAAGCGTGGGCTGGTGGATCAGGGCCTGGGCCAGGCCGACCAATTGCTTTTGGCCCCCTGACAACTCATCCAGGTAGCGGTGGCTCAGCGCGGCGAGGCCCAGATCACGCAGGGTTTCGTCCACGACGTCGTCAAGACGGCGTTCCGCCGCCGAGCGGCGAATCTTGCCAGCCACGGTGACGGCTTCCCGTACGGTCAGGTGCACGTCCTTGAATGCGGCCTGCGGCAGGTACCGAACGAACTTGCTGCGTGCCGCCGCATCAAGCCCCTTCAGGTCGGAGGCTCCCAGTGTCAGGGCGTGACAGGTCGCGGGGACCAGTCCGGCGATGCTTTTCAGCAGTGTCGATTTCCCGCAGCCGTTGGGCCCGAGCAAGGCGGTGATGCCGGCTGCGCTCAGATCCGGAAGCGTCAGGTTGTCGAACACCCGCGTGGCGCCGAATGCCACATTCAATGCCCGCAGTCGCAACGTGGCGAAGCCGGACGTGTTCATGCTTCAGGGCGCCGGCGCAGTACGGCCACGCAGAAGAACGGGATTCCCACCAGGGTGGTGACGATGCCTATGGGGATCACCACACCGCCACCACCGAGCCTGGACACGATGGCCGCGGCAAGAAGGATGGCGCTGCCCGTCAGGGCGCTGGCGGGCAGGTACCATCGATGATCCTCTCCCCAAAGGCGTCGGGCGATATGGGGTGCGGTCAATCCAATGAAACCGATGACTCCGGTCAGCGACACGGCGACGGCGGCGAGGAGGCTGGTGCGCACCAACGCCGCGCGGCGCAAGCGGCGCGTATCCACGCCAAAACTGGCGGCGCGCTCATCGCCGAACCGCAGAGCGGTCAGGGCCCACGCACTGCGCAGAGAAAAAGGGGCGATCACGCAAAGCGCCAGTGCGGCCACCCCCAGTCGGGGCCAGTCGCTGCGCGCCAGACTGCCCATCATCCAGAACGTGAGGTCTTGCAGCGCCGTGGCGCTGGCACTGAATTGCACCAGGGAAACCAGGGCGTTGAAGGTGAACACCATGGCGATCCCGAGCAGGATGATGCCGGCCGTGCCTGTCCGTGCGTGACGGGCGGCCAAGTGGAGTAAGGCAGTGCAGGCCAGCGCGAACACGAAAGCGTTGACCGCCACGATGTAAGGGTCGGGCACCCAGGGCACGCTCAGGTTCAGCACGATGGCCAGCGCCGCGCCCAGGGCGGCGGCCGACGAGACGCCCAGTGTGAACGGACTGGCCAGCGGGTTATCCAGGATGGTCTGCATTTCGGCGCCGGATAGCCCCAGTGCGGCGCCGGTCAGTAGCGCCATCAATGCCTGGGGCAGACGGATCTGGCGCACGATGATCGCCGTGGTCGAGTGGTCACCCGGATTCAGGACGACATGGCGCAAGGCATCGAACCCGATCGGAGCCGGGCCGGTGAGCAGGTTGGCGCAAAGAAGGGCCGCCAGCGCGCCGGCAAGAATGACCAGATTCCGTTGCCTCGCGTACCGCGCCGGCGGTGTCGGAGCGGTACGCGCCTCGCCTGGCATTACTTGAGCAGTTTCAGGCGGCTTTTCGCCGTGTCGGCAGCCGAACTGTCAGGATAGTCTTTGACAATCTTCTGCAAATTGCTCTTGGCGCCGGCCACGTTGTTGAGTTCGATCTGGCTGGCGGCGATGATGAGCAGCGCATCGGGCGCGCGGGCATCCTTGGGATTGCTGTGAACGAGGCTCTGCAACTCAGCGATGGACGCCTTGAAGTCGCGGCTGGCATAGCGGCTGCTGCCTTCGTAGAACTGTGCCTCGGGCGCCAGTTGGCTGTTCGGGAAATTCTTGATGAACGCGGCGAAGCCCGTGGCGGCCTCTTTGTATTTGCCGCTGCGGAACAGACCCATGGGTTGGTCATAGGCCGCCTGCTCCTTGGGGTCGGTCACCGATGGGGTCGCGCCGCCGGACTGGTCCTGGCTTGACCGCTTGCTGATGTCGGCCTCCCACCGCAGCTTTTCGATTTGTCCGCGCATATCGGTTACTTCATTCTGCAGGGATTCGATCTGGTCGGCCAGTTGCAACCGCGCCTGCTGGTTTTGCTGGATCAACTGCTGCACCTGCGAGCGCAATTCGAGGATGGCGCGCCGGGCTTCGTCGTCGGAGAACGCGTGGGCCGGCGCGGCGCACAACGCCGCGAACGAAACGGCGGTGGCGAGCAGTACCGGGCGAAGAGACAGGGCTTTGACGTTCATGAGGGGATCCGTGGAAATAAAAACGCCGCGGCGGGAGGCCGCCACGGCGCTTCACTGTGACTTGCGTGTTAGATATTAATGCTGATAGACAATATCTGCACGACGGTTCTCGGCGTAGTCGGCCTCGGTGCTGCCTGTGGCTTTGGGGCGCTCTTTACCGTAGCTGATGGCTTCGATCTGGTCGCTCTTGACGCCCAACAGGGTCATCATGCGGGCGACGGCTTCCGAACGGCGCTGGCCCAGGGCCAGGTTGTATTCGGCGCTGCCGCGCGCATCGGTGTTGCCCTGGACCTGCACTTTCTGGCTGGGGTGGGCGACCAGGTAATGCGCATGCATTTCAACCAGCGGACGGTATTCGTCCTTGACGTTGTACTTGTTGAAGTCGAAGTACACGGACCGTTGCTGATACAGCGGGCTTTGCGGGTTGAACGGATCCATCACCTGGCCGGCGGTTGCTCCGTTTCCGGCACCATTCGCGCCGGCCGAATTGTTATTGAGCGGCACGGAGCTGCAGGCCGCGAGCGTAGCGGCGAAAGCGGCCACGGTGAGGGTTTTGACGATGCGCGAGCTCATTTGGGATTTCCTTTGAAAAAGAGTCACACTGTGAAAATCAATTGGTAAACGGACCCCATGTCGGCTCCTGCACTTTTCCATCCAGGGCGGACAAGGTCTGGCGTACGCGGCCGTCGACGGACACGACAGCCAGAACACTGCGACCGCCTTGAATAGAGCTGTAAAGGATTTGCATGCCATTGGGTGCGAAGCTGGGTGATTCGTCATCCGGGCCCGCGGTAAGCAACGTGGGCGAACCTGAAGCCAGGTCCTGCAGGGCGATTCGGTAAGAACCATCTTGTCGGCTAACGTACACGAGCTGCTTGCCATCTGGCGAGACGTGGGGTGACGTATTGTAACTTCCATTGAAGGTCAAGCGTTGGGCTTCTCCACCAGTTACCGGCACTTTGTAAATTTGCGGCGTACCCCCACGATCGCTGGTGAACACTATCGACTGCCCATCCGGGGTGTAGTTGGGCTCGGTGTCGATGAGGGGAGAACGCATGACGCGACGCAGCCCCGACCCGTCGGAATTGATGGTGTAGATTTGAGAGATACTGTCGCGGGACAGCGCAATTGCTAGCTGTTGGCCGTTGGGCGCCCAGGCGGGCGCGCTGTTATTGCCTTTGAAGTTGGCGACCGGCAGACGCGCACCAGTGGCAAGGGTTTGCACGTATACGACCGGTTTGCCGGTTTCGAAACTGACGTACGCCAGACGCTTGCCGTCGGGGGACCACGCGGGTGAAATAATGGGGTGTTTGGACCGTAGCATGACCTGCGGATTCTGCCCGTCGGCGTCTGCAATTTGTAACTCATAAGTGTTGCCGCGTTGCAACACATAGGCGAGCCGGGTCGAGAACACGCCACGCACTCCGGTGATCTTTTCGTAGATACGGTCGGCGATTTGATGCGAGATTCGGCGCAATTCTTTTGACGTGCCGGTGAAGGCGACGCCGTCGAGCTGGCTCTGGCGCACGGAATCGGCCAGTCGATAGCTCACGTTGTAGGTATCACCCGACTGCGTCACGGTGCCGTAGGCAAGGTAGTCGGCACCGCGGGTGCGCCAGTCGTTGTAGGCGATGGTGCTTTCGGCGGTGAGGTTGGCGCCGGTCGCATTGATGAGCTGGAACTGCCCCGAGCGGGTCAGATCGGCGCGAATGACGTTGGCGATGGCCTGGCCTTGCGGGTTGCCGGAAAAATCGGCGATGGCTATGGGGTACTGGGTGGCACCGACACCGGAAATGTCGACACGCAACTGGGCGTGCGCCGACCGGATACCCGCCAGGCTGGCACCGGCCATGAGCAGTGCGCAGGCCCAGGGCCGCCAGCCAAGTCGGGTTGTCGTGCCGTCCAGAGTGAAAGCGGTCATGACTGCAATCTCCTGTTAGTTGTCGTACATGAGGTAGTTGCCGTCGATATACGACGGGTACCTGCCGGACGGGGGCTTGGGAAAGGGCGAGCAACTCTTTATGCCTTTCACCACGGCCTGGTCGAATCCGGGAATGCCGGAGGAGCGTTTGACTTCCACGCTTTCGACCAGTCCTTTCGGACTGAGGTTGGCTCTATATTGTACTGTCGGGTTCGATCCGCTACGAGGCGGAACCGGATAGGCGACGCGCGGCCGTATGCACGCCCTGACCTTCGCCGCGTAGCCATTGTCGTTGCCGCCTCCGCCGGCTTGGTTGTGATCGGCGGTTCCGTTGGGAATGCCCGCCGCCCCCAGCGCCGCGCTGCGCATGGCGGCCATCAGCGCCTGGTGTTTCGCTTCGGCGGCCTTTTTCGCGGCGGCCGCTTTTTTCGCGGCGGCTTCCTTGGCTTTCTTGGCGGCTTCGGCCTTGGCCTTGGCTTCCTTGGCCGCCTTTTCCTTGGCTGCTTTTTCGGCTTCGGCCTGCGCCTCGGCCTCTTCCTGGGCTTTCTGTTCGGCCGCAGCCTTGGCGGCGGCTTTCTTGGCGGCTTCAGCCTTGGCCTTGGCAGCCTTTTCCTTGGCTGCCTTTTCGGCTTCGGCCTTCGCCTCGGCTGCTTCCTGGGCTTTCTGTTCGGCCGCGGCCTTGGCGGCGGCTTGCTTGGCCTTTAGCTCGGCGGCCTTTTTCGCGGCTGCTTCCTGTTCCGCCTTGATCTCAGCGGCCTTCTTCACGGCTTCTTCCTTGGCCTTCTTGGCGGCCGCGGCCTGTTCGGCCGCCTTGTGTTCGGCTTCCTTCTTTTCCTTTTCCTTACGCGCCTTCTCCAATGCGATGTCGGGATTCTCGTCGGGCGCCGGAGCCGGCGGGGCGACTTTGGGCGGTGGCGCCGGTTGCGCTTTGGGAGGCGGCGTCGGGGTTGGCTTCGGCTGTGGCACCGGCTTGGGAGGTGGCGTGGGGGTTGGCGGCTTGGGCGGTGTTTGCTTCTGTGCCTGCTCCGAGGTGTCTGGCGGTTCGTTCGCTGTATCGGGTTGGGCGGCTTCGGGCAGCGTTCCCTGTGCCCAGAGTTCGATCTGCACCGGATTAGGGTTGCGTGGCGCGCCGAGCAGCCCCAGGAACACGAGAACGACCAGGCCTAGGTGGATACCCAGGGAAATCACAAGCCCCCGGCGCTCGTCCCGTTCTTCATCGGTTCGAGGCGCGGCGGTGTTCTGGGCGCGTTTCAGTATCTGCTTCATGGTTTGAGGGGGGAGCCCGCAGAGTGTCGCGGCCTGCGCGGCATCATCGCGTTGGGGTCGGCGGCGTGTTCGAGCCGGCCTTCTGGTCGACCAGCAGACCAAGCCGGCTGATGCCTCCCGATCGCAATTGGTCCATCACCTTCATGACGGTTTCGTAGGGGACCTTTCCGTCAGCGGCAATGACCACTGGTGTGTCGGCGGATGCGCGTGATTGAACTTCGCTGAGCAGGCTGTCGGGGCTGATGCGCTGGAACTCGCCACCAGCTTCGCGCACCCGGATGGAAATATCGCCGTTCTCGGCGATCTGGACCTCGATGGGTTTCACCGGCACTTCAGCGGCCTGGCCGACCGAGGGCAGGTTGATCAGGCCAGGGGTGATCATTGGTGCGGTCACCATGAAGATGACGAGCAGCACGAGCATGACGTCGATATAAGGGACGACGTTGATGTCGCTCTTCAGCCGACGCGAACGGCGGTGGCCGTGGTGGATGGACATCAGTGCACCTGTCGCTGCAGGATGTTCAGGAACTCATCGATGAAGCTGTCGAATCGGATTGCCAGCCGATCGATTTGGTTGGTGTATCGGTTGTAGGCGATCACCGCCGGGATGGCCGCGAACAAGCCAATGGCTGTGGCGATGAGCGCTTCGGCGATACCCGGGGCGACCGACGACAGCGTGGCCTGCTGTACCGCGGACAGGCCGATGAAGGCGTGCATGATGCCCCAGACGGTGCCCAGAAGGCCGATGTACGGGCTGATGGACCCAGCGGTGGCCAGGAAATTGAGGTGCGATTCCAGACCGTCCATTTCCCGCTGATAGGTCGCCTGCATGGCGCGTCGCGGGCCATCGAGCATGGCATCACTGTTATGGTTGCGGCGGGCTTTGACGAATTCGGTCATGCCGGCGTCGAAGATGCGCGCGAGCGCCCCGTGTTCGTTGCGGCGGCTGGAGATCGCTTGTTGCAGCACGGACAGATCGCCGCCCGCCCAGAAGTCGTCTTCGAAGCGGTGGGTCTGTTCGGCGGCGCGCCGGATAGTGGCGCGTTTGCTGAATATGTAGGTCCAGGACAGGATCGATATTCCCGCCAGTACCAGAATCACCAGCTGCACCGGAATACTGGCGTTGAGCAGGATGGTCACCAACGACAAGTCGCTAGAGGGATGCATGATTAGTTCTGAACCTTTTCCAATAAAACCCTGAGTTCACGGTTGAAGGGCGCCGGACGGAACGTGCGCTGGTCCACGCAACAAACTTGGATTGCGCTTTCGCAGAGCAGTTCCCCGTCGCACAGTGCGGTTTGTTCGAAATTTATGGATGCTGGGCCGACCCGCGTGATGGCGCTGCGCACAGTGAGCAGATCGTCGAGCCGAGCGGGCCGGCGGTATTGTATTTGAACCGACTTGACCACGAATACCTTGTGTTCGCGCCGGGCCATGTCGGACTGGTCGACACCCAGTCGGCGCAACCATTCGGTGCGCCCGCGCTCGAAGAATTTGAGGTAGTTTGCATAATAGACGACACCGCCCGTGTCGGTGTCCTCGTAATATACGCGAATATCCAGTTCGGCCTGCGCGGCGATTGTATCAAGTGGCATGAGTTTAGTTAAGCGGTGTGTCGGCCAGCCGCCGACACGCTGTCATAGGGTGGCCAGTCGTTCGATCGCAGCTTTTGCCGCCGCGGCCACAGGAATTGTGGCGGCCGCGTCATCCCGCCTGCCTTGCAGTTCCACGACCCCTTCCTTGAGCCCGCGATCACCGACCGTGATGCGCAGCGGCACGCCTATGAGCTCCCAGTCTGCGAACATCACACCGGGGCGCACGTCGCGGTCATCGAGCAGGACATCCACGCCGGCTTCACGTAGTTCGGCGTACAGCGTTTCCGCTGCGTTTCTAACTGTTTCACTTTTGTTCCAGCCCATGGGGCAGATCACGGCCTCGAAGGGAGCGAGGGCGCGTGGCCAGATGATGCCCTTGTCGTCGCTGTTTTGTTCTATGGCGGCCGCCGCGATGCGGCTGATGCCAATTCCGTAGCAACCCATCTGCAGCAGCGCGGGTTTACCGTCGGCCTCGAGGAAGGTGGCATTCAGCGCCTTGGAGTACTTGGTCCCCAGGAAAAAAACCTGCCCGACCTCGATGCCACGTTGAATGGCCAGCGATCCGCCTTCCGGCGCGGGGTCGCCCGCGATCACGTTGCGCAGGTCGGTAACCTGGGGCTCGGGCAGATCGCGGCCCCAGTTCACGCCGGTGTAGTGGAACCCCTCGGCGTTGGCGCCGCAAATGAAGTTGTTCATGTTGGCGACGGTCGTGTCGGCGATCACCGGCACCGACGCATCAATACCGACCGGTCCCAGGTACCCCGGCACGCAGCCGAATGTGGCGAGGATTTCTTCTTCGGTGGCGAAGCGGTGGCCGTTTTCAAAACCAGGAAGCTTCCCTGTTTTGATTTCATTCAGTTCATGATCGCCGCGGATCAACAGCAACCATATTTTGGCGGGGCCCCGCCCATCCGCAGGCTCGGTGGCCAGTACGATAGCCTTGACGGTATCCGTCAGGGGCCGACCTAGTTGCTCGGCCACGATCTCGCATTTGGACGCCTCGGGTGTGGGAGCCTTGAACAACGGTTCACTTGCGGGACCGCGTGCCGCGATCAGGCAAGGCGCGGCGGCCAGCTCGATATTGGCCGCGTATTGCGAGTCGGGGTTGTAGACGATCAGATCTTCGCCGGTGTCGGCGATCACTTGGAACTCGTGGCTGCGATCGCCGCCAATGGAGCCGGTGTCCGCCGCGACGGCGCGGTAGGTCAGTCCGAGACGGTCGAATATGCGCACGTAGGCGGCGTACATCGCGTCGTAGCTGGCTTGGGCATCCACTTCGGTGCGATCGAACGAGTAGGCGTCCTTCATGGTGAATTCGCGCCCGCGCATCAGGCCGAAGCGGGGGCGGCGTTCGTCGCGGAATTTGGTCTGGATGTGGTAGAAATTGATGGGAAGCTGGCGGTAGCTATGGATTTCGTTGCGGGCAATGTCGGTGATGACTTCTTCCGACGTGGGCTGGAGCACGAAATCGCGCTGATGGCGATCCTTGATGCGCAGCAGTTCCGCACCGTATTTTTCCCAACGGCCCGATTCCTGCCAAAGCTCCGCTGGCTGAACCACCGGCATGAGCAGTTCGATGGCGCCGGCGTTGTTCATCTCTTCGCGCACCACCGATTCTATTTTCTTGATCACCTTCAACCCCATCGGCATGTAGGTGTAGATGCCGCCCGCGATTTTGCGGATCATTCCGGCCCGAGTCATGAGCTGGTGGCTGCGGACTTCGGCTTCCGCGGGGGCCTCTTTCAATGTATTTATGTGATATCTGGATGCACGCATGGTAGGGATCTCGTGAGATACGTATAATCGGTGTAATTGTATTGAATTCGCTTCTGAGGTGGCCCATGCTCGATCGTGAAGGCTACCGTCCTAATGTCGGCATTATCCTTGTAAACCAGAGGAACGAGGTTTTCTGGGGAAAACGTATCCGGGAACATGCATGGCAGTTTCCGCAGGGTGGCATCAACTACGGCGAAAGCCCGGTTCAAGCCATGTACCGCGAGCTTCATGAAGAAATTGGCCTGCATCCCGAACACGTTCGCATATTAGGGCGTACGCGCGACTGGCTCCGTTACGATGTGCCGGAAAATTTTATACGCCGCGATTCCCGCGGGCACTACAAGGGCCAGAAACAGATCTGGTTCCTGTTGCGCATGGTTGGCCGCGACTGCGATGTGTGCCTACGGGCCACGCATCATCCCGAATTCGACGCTTGGCGCTGGAGCCAGTACTGGGTGCCCCTGGACGCGGTGATCGAATTCAAGCGCGGCGTCTACACCACCGCGCTCAATGAATTGTCGGCCATCCTGTTTCGTCGAGGCGGCGGTGAAACCCGATACCTGAGACAGCGCACGCAAGGCGGGGCTGCGCGCGCGTCGGGCAGAGGTGTTCGTGTGCCGCCGTGAGCATCAGTCGGCGAGCCGCTTGATCAGGCTCGATGTATCCCAGCGGTTACCGCCCATTTTCTGAACGTCCGCATAGAACTGGTCGACCAGGGCGGTGACCGGGACGCGGGCGCCGTTGCGCCGAGCTTCGCTCAGCACCAGTCCCAGGTCCTTGCGCATCCAATCCACGGCGAAACCGAAATCGAATTTTCCTTCGATCATGGTCGCCCCGCGGTTTTCCATCTGCCAGCTTTGCGCCGCGCCTTTGCTGATCACTTGAAGGACCAAACTCATGTCGAGTCCGGCCGCCTGGCCGAAAGCGATGGCCTCGGAGAGCCCCTGGACCAACCCCGCTATGCATGTCTGGTTCACCATTTTGCATAGTTGGCCGGCGCCGGGGTCGCCGAGTCGGGTCACCGCGCGCCCGTAGGCGGCCGCCACCGGGGCGATGATGTCGAAGTGGCGCTGTTCGCCACCACACATGATGGTCAGAACACCGTTGACGGCCCCCGCCTGCCCGCCCGATACCGGCGCGTCCACAAATCCCACGCTCAGCTTCCCGGCGGCGCTATACAACTCGCGCGCCACCTCAGCCGACGCCGTGGTGTGGTCCGCGAACACGGAGCCAGGTTTCATGCCCGCCAGGGCGCCCGAAGCGCCGAGCGCGACGCTGCGCAAGTCTTCGTCGTTGCCGACACAGCAGAAAACAATGTCGGCGTTCGCAGCCGCTTCGCGGGGTGTCGCGGCGGCCGTGCCGCCGAATTCATCGACCCAGGCACGGGCCTTGGCGGCCGTGCGGTTGTACACCGTGACACGGTGGCCGGCGCGAACCAGATGGCCAGCCATGGGAAATCCCATGATGCCCAGTCCCAGGAAGGCGACGTTGAGTGGCGGGACGGGTTGATAATCTCGGGCGTTGAGCGAGGGCATGACTTGGGTCTCCGGTTGAAAACTTGGTTCGGTTCAGAGCGCGGCGGGCGGGTAGCCCGCCGCTTGGAACGCTGGCCCATTAGATTACCGCAACGGCCGCCTTGCGCGCGCCGGTTTTGCGCGAAACCCGAAATGTCGCGGTATGATGGCGGCTTCACTCCGCTTGGAATACACACCCTTCACCCGTTGTTGGTGGGGATGGTTTACGATAACGCCCATGCTGCAAGATCTCGACTCTCTCGCTGCCCGATTGGGGCAACTGGTGCAGTTCACGCGTCAGCTCCAGGCCGAGCGGGCCACGTTGCAAACGCGCCTGAAGAGCCTCGAGCAGGAACGCAATGCGTTGCGTGAGCAGCTCGGCCAGCGGGAATCCGAACATCAGACCGTGGCGCAGCGCCTGGAGCGGCATTCCGCCGAGATCGACGCGGTTCGCCAGGATGCCGAGCGCGCGCTTGCTGAAATGCGCGCGGAGGTCTCCCGCTATCAAACCGAACACCGTGGCCTGCAGGAGCAACTGCAGGCTTGCCGCTCCGACTCCGATCACCTGCGCGCCGTCACCAGCGCGGCCCGGGACAGCGTCGATGCCATTCTCATGCGGTTGCCGGGCGCGGCTCAGGAGTAGCGAATCATGGAACGTATCGATGTCTCCATTCTCGGCCACGATTATTCATTGGCCTGCGCGGCCAGCGAAAAAGACGCGTTGCTGACAGCCGTGCGCTATGTCGATCAACGCATGTTGGGTGTCAAGGGCTCCGGCAAAGTATCCAGCAACGAACGCATCGCCGTGATGGCGGCCATCCAGATCGCGGCCGAGCTTCTGGCCATGCGCGCGCCAAATGGCCCGCTGGGCGATGTTGCGCTGGGTGATTTCAAGCGTAGAATTGATGACATGAACTCCTTGCTCGATCAGGCGCTCGAGCCGGCGGCCCGTGTGGCAGGCCGATGAGGTCGTGGTGAAGTGAAAGTTTTCGGGCGCCGTGTTCCGGCATGGCGCTCAACCGAAAGTCCCTGCCGTGTTCGTGACTCGGCCATACATTTCTTGAACCAATGCTTATGGCATTAGGTTGCCGGATTGACAAGCAGGTGTGATCGTCTTTCCTGACGAACCCGAAGCCTGACTGATGGCGACCACCTTGAACCTCGGTTCTGGGATGCCGGCCTTGACGGCAATGGCGGGGCATTTCTCGAAGAGCCCGCTCGCAAGAGCGGGCTCTTGCTTTGTTGGGGGGTGAAAATGTTTTTCTCTATGCAAAAACGTAAATGGTTGTTGGGCAGCGTGCTCATGGTTGCCGCGGGTTCTTTGGCATCCACGGCTTTCGCGCACGACGACCACGAGCACAAGGCGCATCAATCGTGGCCTCAGGCCACCTTGCAGGCTCAGGCATCGGCCGTTGTCAGCCAGGACACCGTCCGCATCACGCTGGCATCCGAACTGACCGGGGCGTCCCAGACAGCTGTCGCGCAAGACTTGAGCAAGCTGCTCGATGGTGTCATGGCCGACGCGAAGAAATCCTCCAAGGTCAAGGTCAGTAGCGGTAATTACCGTGTGTGGCCGGTGTCCGACAAGGACGGCAAGATATCAACCTGGCACGGGCGCGGAGAGATCTTCCTCGAATCCACCGATTTCGCAGCCGCCTCGAAACTCGCCGGCCAGCTCAGCGATCGCATGCCCGTGGCAAATCTTGATTTCTTTGTGTCGCGGGCCTTGCGGGACAAGGAAGAAAATGCGTTGCTGCAGGGCGCTGTCCGTGCGTTCCGCGCGCGTGCCCAGGCGCTGGCCACGGCGTTGGGCTATGACGGCTATCGCATCCGCGAAGTACGCGTTGGCGGCGGGGGCGGCTATGTTCCCGTCCTCTCGCCACGCATGATGGCCATGGCCGCCGCCCCCAAGGCCGATGTGCCGCTCGAGGCGGGAACCGAGACCATCACGGTTTCGGTGCAGGGATCGATTTTCTTGCGCTCACCCAGAAAAGAATCGCACCAATGATGATCATGGGCAGCGATAACAGCTGCCCCATCGACAGCCCGTCGAAGATCAGGCCGAGAAAGTAATCGGGTTGACGGGTGAACTCCACCAGGAACCGCGCAATTCCGTATCCCATCAGGAACACGGCACTGATCTGGCCGGTCGGCCGCGGTTTGCGCGCGAACCACCAAAGCACGGCGAACAGCACAAAGCCCTCAAGGCCCATTTCGTACAGTTGCGAGGGGTGGCGGGGGATATTGTCGTGGGCTCCCGGGAAAATCATGCCCCACGGCAAATCCGTGGGGCGGCCCCACAATTCACCGTTGATGAAATTCCCGAAACGGCCCGCTGCCAATCCCAGGGGGATCAACGGTGCGACGAAGTCGCCGATCTCGAGCAGGGTGCGTTTCTTCTTGTGCGCGAAGATCAACATGACCAGGATGACTCCCAGCAACCCACCGTGGAAAGACATTCCGCCATCCCACAGATAGAAGATCTGTTTCGGGTGCGCGAAGTACAAGTCGGGCTGATAAAACAACACATAGCCCAGGCGCCCGCCCACCACAACGCCCAGCACACCATAGAAGATGATGTCCTCCAGGTCGGCCAGTGTGAGGTCGGTTTTGCCATGATTGATGCGCCATCGGCCCAGGACCCAGGCAAGCGCGAAGCCCAGCAGATACATCAGCCCATACCAATGCACGGCCAGCGGACCGATGTGCACGGCGATGGGGTCGAAATGCGGATAACGGAGCATGGAGAGAAACTTTCCGAATGAAATATCGTCGATAATACAGCGCGTCAGGGGTGACACGCCGCATGAGGCAGCCCGTGGCCCATACCGGGCACGGGCTGCCTTCGTATGACGGGAAATCGGTTCATGAGTTCGAAACTATACCTCTTGTCGCTTGTACTGCTTGCCTGCGCGCCGGCGGCGTCGGCCGCCGAGACCACAGGGCTCGCAGCGGTGGAATCCGCGCACTGTATGGCGTGCCACGAAGTGCGGCGCATGCGGGTCGGTCCGCCATTCGAGGCGATCTCCCGGCGTTTCGCTGGTCAGCGGGGTGCCGAGGAATACTTGGCGCACACGATTCGCAGCGGCGGTCGCGGGCGGTGGGGTGCCGTCCCGATGCCGGCGCAGCCGCAAGTCACGCCCGAGCAGGCCGTTGTCATTGCCAAATGGATTCTGTCGCTCAGCAGGGCTGGGTCGGCGGCGGACGCGCAATGACGCTATGATGGTTGCGTCAATCGTCGAGGTGCCTCGCCATGGAAATCCCTGTCCACGTTGAAACCGCCATCCTGGGCGGCGGCTGTTTCTGGTGTACCGAATCAGTATTCGCTTCGCTGAAAGGGGTGGTCGATGTCACCCCTGGCTATGCGGGCGGGCATGTGGCCTCCCCCTCGTATGAGCAGGTTTGCCAGGGGGGCACCGGGCATATAGAAGTGTCCCGGGTGCGATTCGACCCGGCTGTCATCAGTTTTGAAACGTTGCTGCAGGTGTTCTTCGCCACACACGACCCCACCACTTTGAATCGGCAGGGGAATGACGTGGGGGAACAATACGCGTCGGCCATCTTCTGTCAGGATGACCAGCAGGCCGTGGTGGCGCGGAAGGTGATCGCCGAAGTCGAACAACAAATCGACGCGCCGGTGGTGACCCGGGTGCTCGGCACTGGGCCATTCTGGCCGGCCGAAAATTATCACCACGACTACTACACCCGCAACCCGGGTCAAGGCTACTGTCAGATGGTCATTTCGCCCAAACTGGCCAAATTCCGCAAACGGTTCGCGGCGCTACTGGCTGGCTGAAAAACCAGTCGGCCATGCCGCGCCGGTGTCCCTTCTCACGGGCCTGCGCACGGCGGGTGGCGCCCCGCGCCTGCCTCTCAAGCGGGGCAGGCGGCCCGATGCGGCTCAATCCGCCTTGACGACGCCGCGGCGAATCTGATCCAGCTCTATCGATTCGAACAGCGCCTTGAAGTTGCCCTCGCCAAAGCCGTCGTTGCCTTTGCGCTGAATGATTTCAAAGAAGATCGGCCCGATCTGGTTCTCAGTGAAGATCTGCAGCAGCAGGCCACCGTCGTGTGTGCCGTCGAGCAGGATGCCGTTCTTGCGTAGACGGGCAACGTCTTCGCCGTGCTGGGGAATCCGCCCCTCCAGCAACTCATAATAGGTGTCGGGCGTGTCCAGGAAGCGCAGGCCGCGTTGACGCAGGTTCTCGATGGTTTCGTAGATATTGTCGGTGGCCAGGGCGATGTGCTGAATGCCCTCGCCATGGTAGAGATCCAGGTATTCCTGGATCTGGCCTTTCTCTTCGGTGCCTTCCTCGTTGATGGGGATGCGGATTTGCCCACAGGGCGACGTCATGGCCTTGGATTTGACCCCGGTGACCTTGCCTTCGATATCGAAATACTTCACCTCCCGGAAGTTGAAATAGCGCTCGTAGAATTGCGCCCATTCCTCCATGCGCCCTTTGTGAACATTGTGGGTCAGATGATCGACCATGGTCAGGCCGGCGCCTTTGTGCTCCAGATCCTGCCTCGCTGTGGAGGCGTCGATGGGGTCGAAATCGACGTCGTAGATGCCAATGTCGCCAATGCCGTGGTGTCCCTGCTTGCCGCGCCAGCGATCCACCAGATAGATGAGGGAATCGCCAATGCCCTTGATGGCGGGGATGTTCAGTTCCATGGGGCCGCTATGTGAATCGAAGCCCCAGGCACCCAGTTCCAGTGCGCGCTTGTACGCGCTGGATGCATCTTCCACGCGCAGCGCAATCGCGCAAATGGAGGGGCCGTGCAGGCGGGCGAAGCGCTGTGCGAAGGAGTTGGGCTCGGCATTGATCAGAAAGTTGATGCCGCCCTGACGGTACAGCGTGACGTTCTTGGTCCGGTGCCGGGCTATCGCTTTGAATCCCAGGGATTCGAACACTTTACCCAGCGCGGCGGGGTCGGGGGCGGTGTATTCGATGAATTCAAAGCCGGCGGTGCCCATGGGGTTGTCCCAGGGTTGAAAAGGTGTGGTCATGATGAATGTCTCTCCGGTAAAGGGCCCTGGCGCCGTCGTGGATCCTGGGGGGCGGGTTGGTGTGCTGTTTGATTGATTTCAAAATGAACGAACCAGTCATGCGGTCCGCGCTGGTTTGCGATGCCGGCAGGAAAGGCATGGCAACGTGCGGAGCAAGACGTTCATTTTGAATAATTCTATGTATAAATCCGGGGCAGACGATTGCTAATGTTGCTGAAATAACTGAACTATGAGCAATAATATTGCCGTAACTGTCGATTGATTGGGTGTCATATGCCAGAAATAAAGCTAGATAGAACAGATTGCAGAATTCTGAATGAATTGCAGCACAATGGCCGGCTGAACAATCAGGACCTTGCTGATCGGGTATCGCTCTCCCCGAGTCCGTGCCTGCGCCGGGTGCGAAGACTGGAAGAGGAGGGCTATATCCGCCAGTACGTGGCACTTGTCGATTCGGAAAAAATTGGTCGCGGCCTGTTGGCGTATGTGGCCATTCGCCTGAACAAAAGTCTGCGCGCCAGCCATGCCCCGATGTCCGACTTCGCGCGAGACGTACAAGCCTGGCCTGAAGTGGTGGAGTGCTACGCGATGTCGGGTGACATGGACTACCTGCTGCGCATCCAGGTGGAGGATCTGACCCGGTTCTCCCGCTTTGCCATGGATAAACTGATCCAGCATCCCGCAGTGATCGACATGCGCTCGAGCTTCATGATGCAACGCATAAAAGAAACCACGGAGCTGCCAATCGAGGTTCTTGCTGGTCAGTGATCATGAATCATGGGGCCGGCGCATTGATTTGACACATTCAAAGGTGGTGTGTTCTAATTCTTGGCTCGGTGATTGATGAACGCGGCGCTAGGAGCCGGGTTGATCGAAGGCCGGGGCGGTCGAGGGTGGTGGTGTTTCAATGATTGAGCGCACCATGTTTGGCGGCCCGAAGCGGGTAG
>DASTNK010000055.1:0-12559 GCA_035720945.1 Burkholderiaceae bacterium | reverse complement strand
GCCGGTGCTGGCGCACGTTGGGTTGATGCCGCAGTACAAGAACACCATGGGTGGGTTCAAGGCCCAGGGCATGACAGACGAATCGGCCGAGCGCATTTTGCAGGACGCGCTTGCCCACGAAGAGGCCGGCGCTTTCGCCGTCGTGCTCGAGGGTATCGCTGAAGGCTTGGCGCGACGCATGACAGAATCGTTGCGGATTCCCACCATCGGCATCGGCGCATCCCCCGACTGCGATGGCCAGATCCTGGTCACGGAAGACATCCTGGGCCTGAGCGGATCGAAGATTCCGAAATTCGCCAAGCAATTCGCGGACGTGGGCGCGGTGATACGCGCCGCAGTGGAACAATACGCCGCCGACGTGCGCGCAGGCACGTTTCCGGGGCTGGACCAGTGTTTCGGTGTGAAAAAGTGAAGCCTGTGCTCAGGGATCCTCTGAACAAGGTCACCATGCCTCTGCGGCTTGCGGCCGTCTGCCACGTTGCGAATCCTCGCGATAGCACCGGCCATCGCCGTGATTCGGCGTTTCGTTTCGTACGGCGTCGCAAAACCACGACAGGCCGCGATCTCAAACCCTACTGACAGTGTGGAAATTGGGGTGTCGCGCAAAGCGGTGCCAGCACTGGCTGTGGCGCGCGCGAGGTGTGTCTCCGGCTTGCGGGCCGCGGATGTCGGTAATGTTCAATAACTAAATGTTGCGCTTGCGGCTTGACCGCTTGCCTAAGCTGAACGATATAGTTGACAACCGCTGCACACAGTGGGCCGGGCCAGCCATTGATTGCGTTCGGCTCGATTTCAATGCGGAGACAAGGGTGCATCGACAACCCCACACACATGAATTCGATGCGCTGACCAATACAAAATCATCGGTCGCGATGACGCATGGAGTCGTCGTGCGTCCGGCCGGGTTTATAGGATGATTGTCGTGACTGAATTGAATCCCGGGCTGGTTCCCGGGCTGGCAGGCTGGCTGCTGGCACTGACCGGGCTTCTGGTGGGCGTGCTCGTCACGTTGGTCTGTTTCCGGCGTGTCCTGGCGAGAATCCGCACAGAGCTCACACTGAGCCAGGCAAGCAACACGCAACGCGGTGAAACCATCACCGCATTGCGCGCCGACCTCGATCAATCGCGCACGAAGAGCATTGCGCTCGACGCCGAAAAAGGCCATGCGGAACGCCAACTCGCGCGGGCGGAATCCGATTCATCCAGCCTGCGGGAACGATTGGCGGAAGCCAAGTCCGCGCTGGCTGACAAAGAGGCGGCCTTGCGCGCGACCGGTGACCGATTGAATGAGGTCAATCGCGAACTCGCCGAGATGAGCACGACGTACAAGCAGAAAGTGGCGCACTTCGAAGAGCTCAAGGCTTCGTTCGACCAGTCCCGGCTGCAGCTGAAAACCGAGTTCCAGAACCTGGCCAATCAGATTCTGGAGGAAAAGGGCAAGACGCTCGCCGCCAACAGCCAGGCGTCCTTGGAGGTTCTGCTCAAGCCGTTCCGCGAGCAGATCGAAGGCTTCCAGCGGCGTGTCAATCAAGTGCACGACGAATCGGTGCGCGGCAATGTTTCTCTGGGTGTGGAGATCAAGCGGGTGCTGGAGATCGGCATGAAAATGAGCACGGAGGCCAACACGCTGGCCACGGCTCTCAAGGGTGACAAGAAAACCACTGGCAACTGGGGCGAAGTCCAGCTCGAACTCGCCTTGCAGCAGGCGGGGCTCGTGCGCGGTGATCATTATGAGTCACAGCCCCGGTTCAAGGACGTCGATGGCCAACCTCGGCAGCCGGATTTCGTGGTCATGCTGCCTGATCAAAAGCATCTGGTCATCGATAGCAAGGTCTCGCTGGTGGATTACGATCGCGCCATCGCGGCCGGTACCCAGGCCGAGTTCGATGCGGCGCTGGACGCGCACGTCAAGGCCATCAAGAACCACATCGACGATCTTGCCGGCAAGGACTACAGCAATCTCATCGGTGTGCACAGCCCCAGCTTCGTCCTGATGTTCATGCCCATCGAGCCCGCCTACATCGAGGCGCTCAAACACAACAAGTCCTTGTTCAACTACGGTTACGAAAAGAACGTCATCATGGTGTCGCACACGACGCTGATGCCAATCCTGAAAACGGTGGCCAATCTATGGATGGTGGCGCGCAGCAATGAGCAAGCCCACGAGATCAGCGCCAAGGCGGCCGAGATCTACAACCAGGTCGTGCTGGTGGCCGAGCGCCTGAAGCGGCTGGGCGACACATTGGGCACCGCCAGCCGCCATTACAACGATACCGTGACGGCGGTCGCGGGCCAGCAGGGGCTGTATGGCAAGACAGCACGCTTCAGTGAATTGTCGGCCAAGGCCAACAAGACCATGCCCAGTCTGGATCCCGTTCACAGGGATTTCGAAACGCATAAGCTGGAGCTGGTTGCGACGCCAGTGACGCCGGCGCCGGCCGATCCGGCTGATGTGTCCCGGCGACGCATCCTGCCTCAGTGACATGTGGGCAATGGCTGGTCTTCAGGCATGCGGCACTGCTTTGAGTTTCTCTTGTTTTCTTTATTTATAGAAAATTATTCTATTAATATATGAATTATAAAAAATAATAACTACTTATGTCGGTTATTGCGTGGTTTTTGAAAGCCTTTTCTTTATATATTCAAATATAATTTGTATATCATTTTTTGAAATATGAAGAGTGAGGCCCACCATGAGCAAATTCACGCAAATGTTCACGACACATCCCGCGTCGGTTGGTGAAAGCTATTTCCAGCACATGGCGGCGTCTTTTTCGTTTGGCGTTCCAATGGCCGGCGCGGCGCTGGCCGCCATCGTTCACGGTATTTTCCCATTTCTGTTCGTCAAGACCGGTAGCGGCATCGTCTCCCGGCTATACGACCGGATGGTGACGCATCGATCACGCAAGGTTTCTGAATGATGGCGGTGGTGTTTCGTCGTAACCCCTGATATAAGACAAAAAGCAACAAAATCCAGCGTGGCTGGCGGTATAAAGGGGTGTCAGTACAGAATTGCGGGTTTTGTTCGCGCTTTTCTGTGGAAATGCGGTATCTTGGATTCCGTGCCCAGCATCGGTCACTTGCCCTATGTACCAGCCAAATGGCCGATATATGGTCTGCCGCCTTTCTTTGTAGGATGCTTTCCTGGTTTGTATCTACGTAATTGAATACCACTTCGTACGAATAGATACGGTTCTGTCTAGATAACTTACATTAACAGCGCGCTGTCCGGCCCACCGCACAGGAGTCGCGTTCAAGAACTAAGCCCGGAACAGCCACTTTGCCCGTGGCGCTCCGTCATTTGCGAGCATCGCCATGTCGCTTCATTCGTCGCGTGTCACCATCGCGATTTGCGCCGTCTTCGCCGCTCTGCCGACGTTGTCGTGGGCGGCGTCCCCCGCAGGTTACGACAAGCTGATCCGTGAGGCGCGCAGCGGCGATTATCAGCCTGCGCTCTCGATGTTGAGCCAGCGCCTACACAGCGCGCCTTCCGATCGCCGGGTGCTGTATGACTATATCGTGATATCCGATTGGGCCGGGCATAGCCGCCAAGTCGCGGCGGCCTACGAGGCGGCCGGGTCGCCGAATAACCTGCCCGCTGAGCCGCTATTGGCGGTTGCCCGTGCGTATCGCAACGACAAACAATGGAACAAGGCCATCGCCCTGTATCGAGAGGGGGAGCGTCGCTTTCCGTCTCAACAGGGGTTTGCGCTGGGTCGGATCATGACGCTGGCCGATGCCCGGCGCATCGATGAAGCCGTCGGTCTGGGCCAGAAGCTGGTGGCGCGTGAACCACGCAATGCCGATAGCCGCCTTGCCTTGGCCTACGCCGAGCATATTGGCGGCGAGCCTTATGCCGAGCTCGAACAAGCCACCAAGGCATATGGCTTGGCGCCCGGCAAGGCTTATGTGGTGCGGGCTTATATCCTGGCGCTGCAGCGCGCGCGCCTCTCCCAGGCCGCCCTGCGCGAGGCCCAGGCCCATCCCGGTGTGATGGATGCGGCGCAGGTCCGTGGGTTGCAGGCCGATGTCGCCGCGCAACTAACCCGGGTGGCCGCCGCCTCGTCACGGGGCGAAGCCAACCGGTTCAAGTTGGCCGATCGTGCGCTCGCCATGTACGACAAGCTCATCCCCGAATGGAAGGCACTGGGCCCCTCGGCGCACGCCGATGTCGTGCGTGCCGAAGCGGATCGCATCCTGGCGCTACACGCGCGCATGCGTATGAAGGACATCGTCACCAGCTACGAGGCCATGTTGGCTCAAGGCACGACGGTCCCAGATTATGTGTTGGGGGATGTGGCCGCCGCTTATTTATACCTGCGTCAACCAGAGAAGGCGGCCGCGTTGTTCCATCGCGCGCTGGCTTCGCCGGCCGCCAGCCACGATCCCGATACCCGGTTCGCCGACCAGGCGGGGTTGTTCTACGCCCTGACGGAATCCGGCAATTTCAAACAGGCCAATACTGAACTGAACGCGGCGGTCTCCGAACAACCGGTATGGCTCTATGTGCCGGGTGACCGTAGTCGCCAACCTAATAATCTGAGGCTTGACGCCGACCTCACACGAGCCATGGGTTATCTGTACGAGGGCCATGCGTCGAAGGCTCAGGCGCGTCTCGATCAAATGGTGAACGAGGCGCCCAACAACACCCGTCTGCGCACGGCACGGTCCCAGGTCTATCGAGCACGGGAACTGCCCCGGCACGCCGAGCACGATCTCAAAATCGCGGAAACCGAGGGGCCGCGCTCAGTTGACGTGGAAACCAATCAGGCCGAAACGGCGCTCGACTTGCAGGAATGGCGTCAAGCAAAGATCCTGCGTGACGACGTGGTGGCGCGCCGCCCGGAGGACATGTCCGTGCAGCGCCTGGCCCGCGAATGGGACGTGCACAACATGTCCGAATTACGCGTCACGGCCAGCCGCGGCGTGTCCACCAACAGTCCGGTCATGGGCAGCCACGACTGGAACATCGATAGCGTTCTGTACTCGCCGCCCATCAATGAAAACTGGCGCGGCTTCGCGGGCATGGGGTATTCCACTGGTGAGTTCGAGGAAGGTTCGGGCAATTATCGTTGGATGCGTGCAGGCGCCGAATGGCGCAGCCGCGATGTGACTGCGCAGGCCGAGGTTTCCGGCAATAGTTTCGGGTACGGCATTCGCACGGGCGCCGCGCTGTCGGCGTCGGTCGACCTCAACGACCATTGGCAAGTCGGTGGCGGCGCGGCGGTGATGTCGCGCAATACCCCACTGCGGGCGTTGAAGCACGACATTACTTCGAACAGCTTGAATGCTTACGTGCGTTGGCGCGGCGACGAGCGGCGCGAGTGGACGTTCTCGTTCACACCGTCGCATTTCACCGATGGCAACAACCGAATGGAACTCGATCTGTCCGGACGCCAGCGCTTGTACACGGACCCGAACCTGAAAATCGACGCTCTGCTTGATCTCTCGGCATCGCACAATACCCTGGACAACACCCCTTATTTCAATCCCAAGTCCGATTTCACGGCACTGCCCTCGCTACGGTTCACGCAGGTGTTGCATCGCCGTTATGAAACCGTATGGGAACAGCAGTTCCTGGTGGGGGCGGGTGCGTATTCACAGCAGGATCATGGCACAGCGGGCATTGTCACCGTGGGTTATGGGCAGCGTTTCCGTTATAACGACGTGCTCGACGTCGGTTTCATGCTGTCGGGCACGTCCCGGCCGTATGACGGCCAACGAGAGCGCGATTACAGCATTGTCGTCGACATGACGTACAGGTTTTGAGGCAGAGGCACGCCATGTCATCTCTCCTTTCCCGTTTGCGCTTTGTGTTCCTGGCATGTGTAGTTCTGCTTCTGGCGGCTTGCGCCCGCGACATTCCCAAGTTCGTGCCGCCCGCCGAACGGCCTGTGGCGAACGTCGACAAGCCGTGGCCGGTCAATCATCTGCTCACGCTGGCGTATCACGACATCGAGGACCATGGGCGGAACCAGATTTTCGTTGCGGTGCGCACCGACCTCTTCGTGTCGCAGATGCACTGGCTCCACGACAACGGTTACCAGCCTGTGTCGGTCGATCAGATCCTGGCCGCACACCAGGGTGGCAAACCCCTGCCACCCAAGGCTGTGCTGCTGAGCTTCGACGATGGCTTCAGAAGCTTCTATACCCGCGTCTACCCTATCTTGAAAGCATTCGAGTGGCCCGCTGTGTGGGCACCGGTGGGCGATTGGGTCAGCACGCCACCCGGCCATACCGTGAATTTCGGTGGGGTCATCGAGCCCCGCAAGCGGTTCGCCAACTGGGAAGAGGTCCGCGAAATGTCGCGATCGGGTCTGGTCGAGATCGCCTCGCACACATACGCCCAGCATGAAGGCATCCCGGCCAATCCGGAAGGCAATCTCCAGCCGGCGGAAACCACGCACCGCTACGACGCGGCCACGCATACCTATGAGTCGGACGCGGCCTACCGCAAGCGCATTCGCGACGATGCCCGGCGCATCACCGAGAAGCTTCGCCAAGTCACCGGCAAGCCGCCGCGCGTGTGGGTGTGGCCGTACGGGGCGGCCAGCGGCGAGGCGATCTCCATCATAGGCAAGCAGGGCTACAAGATGGCGCTCACACTGGATGATGGCTTGGGCACGGTGAACCGGCTCATGTCAGAACCTCGCGTCCTGGTGTCCGACTCGCCCGGCATGGCCGATTTCGCGGAAACCGTGCTCAGCACCGAGGCGCGTCGGTCCATGCGGGTGGTGCAAGTGGATCTCGACTATGTCTACGATCCGAATCCTGCGCAAATGGACAAGAACCTGGGGGTGTTGGTTCAGCGCATCGCCGACATGGGCGTGAGCACCGTGTTCCTGCAGGCGTTCGCCGACCCGAAGGGGGATGGCCTGGTCAAATCGGTGTATTTCCCCAACCATTGGCTACCTGTGCGGGCCAATCTGTTCAACCGCGCGGTGTGGCAGTTGCAGACACGCGCCCACGTCAAGGTGTATGCCTGGATGCCGGTGCTCAGCTTTGACCTGGACCCATCCATCGCGCGCGTGACACGTTGGAATCCCAAGCACCCCGATGCCCCCCCCACGGTCGATCCCAAGCAATACAAGCGCCTGTCGCCATTCGACCCCAGGGCCCGCACGGCCATCATCGGCTTGTATGAGGACATGGCGCGTAGCGCACCCATCGATGGTGTCCTGTTCCATGACGATGCGGTGCTGAGCGATTTCGAAGACGCCGGACCGCAGGCGTTGGCGGCGTACCGCAAGGCAGGGTTGCCCGGGTCGATCCAGGCATTGCGCGCCGACCCGGCCACCATGCGGCGCTGGACGCGTTTCAAGAGCCAGTACCTGATCGATTTCACCAATACCCTGACCCGGCACGTGCGTGCCGTTCGGGGGCCTCAGGTCAAGACCGCCCGCAATATCTTCGTCGAACCCATTCTGAACCCCTCCAGCGAGGAATGGTATGCCCAGAATCTGGGCGACTTCCTGAAGGCCTACGACTGGACGGTTCCCATGGCGATGCCGCTGATGGAAAAAGTGCCGGCCAGCCAAGCTGGCGCGTGGCTGGACCATCTGGTGGCAACGGTGAAGAAATATCCCGGCGCGCTCGATCGCACGGTATTCGAGTTGCAAACCCGCGACTGGAACAAGCCGGGCGAACCCGCGATCAGCAGCAAGGAACTTGCCGGTTGGATGCAGCGGCTACAACTCGACGGCGTGCGCAGCTTTGGCTACTACCCCGACGATTTCATCCGGAATGAGCCAGTATTGAAGACTATCCGGCCCGCCATCTCGAATGCGTGGTACCCATACAAATGATAGATCGACTATTCGCCTTTCTGATACTGTGCGCGGTCCTGGGCGTGCCATTCGGCGTGGCTCTGCTCTGGACCGGTGACAAGATCCTGGACTTCGTGTTCTTTTACCCGTTGTTCATGTCGGGTCTGTGGATGTTCGGCGGCCTCTATTACTGGCTGCACTGGGAGCGCCACTGGAAATGGGGCAACGGTGTACAACCGCCCGAGCTCAGGGGGAATCCGCAGGTCGCGGTCCTGGTGCCGTGTTTCAATGAGGTCGAGCATGGCCGGGACACCATACTGGCCGCGCTCGACCAGCATTATCCCAATGTCGAAGTGATCGCCATCAATGACGGCTCGAGCGACGGCACTGGCGCCATGCTTGACGAACTCGCCGCTTCGCACGAACGCCTGCGGGTCATCCATCTGGCCCAGAATCAGGGCAAGGCGATGGCGCTGCGCATGGGAGCCCTGGCCGCGCGCAGCGAGTACCTGGTCTGCATAGACGGTGATGCGTTGCTGGATCCGGATGCGGTGTCTTACTTGATTGCGCCATTGCTTGACAACCCGCGTGTCGGCGCTGTCACTGGCAATCCGCGTATCCGCACGCGTTCCACGCTGGTCGGCCGTGTGCAGGTGGGCGAGTTCTCGTCCATCGTGGGGCTCATAAAGCGTACCCAGCGCGTCTATGGCCAGGTGTTCACGGTTTCTGGCGTTGTGGCCGCCTTCCGGCGCAGCGCGCTGGACCGCGTGGGCTATTGGAGCCTGGACATGGTCACCGAGGACATCGACATCAGTTGGAAGCTGCAGCGCGACCACTGGTCCATTTTCTACGAACCGCGCGCCTTGTGCTGGATACTCATGCCGGAAACCCTGCGTGGGCTGTGGAAGCAGCGCCTGCGCTGGGCGCAGGGCGGGGCGGAAGTCTTCCTGAAAAATATCCGCAACATCTGGGGATGGCGGCATCGACGCTTGTGGCCCATGCTGCTGGAATACTGCCTCTCGGCCATCTGGGCGTTCGCGTTCATCCTGTCCATCATTCTGTGGATCCTCGGCCACTATATGAATCTGCCATCCCACATCCACATCGAGACCCTGGTGCCCCCGGCGTTCACCGGCATGGTGCTGGCGATGGTGTGTCTGATGCAGTTCGTGCTCAGCATCTGCATAGACCATCGCTACGAACCCGGCCTGCCCCGGGCCCTGTACTGGGTGATCTGGTATCCATTGGCATATTGGCTGGTCAGCCTATTGACCACCTTGTTCAGTTTCCCCAAGGTGATGCTCAAGCACCGTCGCCGCCGGGCGCGCTGGACCAGCCCCGATCGCGGCATCAAGGCGCCCACTCGATCATGATCATCAAAACCCCACGCTCCAGGGTATCCGCCCTGATCGATTTTGCCCTGACCTTGCTGGCCTGGATAGCCTTCGGTTATCTGTTCATCGATGGCATTGTGTCCATCGTCGAGGGCAACACGCCGGGTCTGGCGGTGCCGTTCATGTCGCGCCTGCTGCCCGAGCTGCGCACGCTGCTGGTTTACGTGGTGGTGGCCGCCATCATAGCCCTGGTGTTGTTTGCCTGGGCCAAATACAACGCCGCTCGCTTCGGTGGGCTCGACCGCCGCAAAACGCCGCCCGCGTTGTCGAGCGAGGCGCTGGCGGACAGTTTCGAGATTTCCGCGGATCAGCTCGCAACGCTGCGCGAGAGCCGGCGCGCGACTATTCATCACACGCCGGATGGTCTCATAAGCGGCATCGAGGCGAGCGATGTGCGCGGCTCCGCGAGCGTGGTGAATCTGGTGCAACGCAGTCGCACCGTCGGCGATTGAGGCGCTACCAGGCTTCAGGATCGAATCGGCGGCGGGTGAGGCATTCCCCTGGTCTTTTGGCTCCAATTCGCGCATCCGCATGCAGGCGCGTTAAGATTCCAGGAAGAAAGGGCCGGTGTTTTCCCGGCACCAGTCTGTTTCTCGCTTAATGCTTCCTTTGGTCGAAGGTGCTGTCATGCCCATTGCCCCCCATGCCCACAATCCGGGTGCGTTTCTTTCCCACGTGCGGGGCCAGCTCCACACGCTCCGCGACGAGGGTTTCTATAAATCCGAGCGCGTCATGGCGGGTGCACAGGCGGCCAGTGTGCTGCTCGAGGACGGCGCCCGGGTGCTGAATTTCTGCGCCAACAATTATCTTGGGCTGGCCAACGATGCGCGGCTCATCGCCGCCGCCCGCGACGGCCTGGGCGAAGCGGGTTTCGGCATGGCGTCGGTGCGTTTCATCTGCGGTACGCAGACGGGACACAAGGCGTTGGAACATGAACTTGCGGGCTTCCTGCGCATGGGCGACGCCATTCTGTATTCCAGTTGTTTCGACGCCAATGGGGGGCTGTTCGAAGCGTTGCTGGGCGAGGAAGACGCAATCATCAGTGATGCGTTGAACCACGCCAGCATCATCGACGGCGTGCGTCTTTGCAAAGCTCGGCGCTATCGCTACGCCAACAACGACATGGCCGATCTGGAAGCACAACTGCGGCAGGCCGATGAGGATGGCGTGCGCTTCAAGCTCATCGCCACCGATGGCGTGTTCTCGATGGATGGCATCATCGCCAATCTGAAAGGCATCTGCGACTTGGCGGATCGGTACGGCGCCATGGTCATGGTCGACGACTCTCACGCTGTGGGTTTCATCGGCGGGCATGGCCGGGGCACACCGGAGTACTGTGGTGTCGAAGGGCGTGTCCACATCCTGACGGGTACGCTCGGCAAGGCCCTGGGCGGCGCGTCGGGGGGATATGTGGCGGCGCATGAGGCCATCGTCGAGCTGTTGCGCCAGCGTTCGCGTCCGTATCTGTTCTCGAATTCCTTGGCGCCAAGCATCGTGGCCGCCTCGCGCCGGGTGCTGGCGTTGCTGGGTGGTGATGAGGGAGGCGCGCTGCGCCAACGGGTGCATGCCAATGGCCGGCGGTTCCGCGAGGCGATGGCTGGCCTGGGTTTCAGTCTGGTGCCAGGCGAACATCCCATCATTCCCGTCATGCTGGGCGACGCGCGGCTGGCGGGACAGATGGCGGATCTGCTGTTGCGGGAAGGGGTGTATGTGATCGGGTTTTCCTACCCGGTGGTGCCCAAGGGCAAGGCGCGCATCCGCACGCAAATGAGCGCGGCCCACACGCAAGACCAGGTGGACGAGGCGGTCGCGGCGTTTGCACGGGTTGGCCGTCGCCTGGGCGTGATCGCCTAGCGCGGGTCGGTTGGCGCGTTCAGATCACCCGAACAGCATGTGGGCGATCTCTTGAGCCTTCCGCACGAATATGAATTTCTGGAGCATACGATGCAGGCATTGGTAAAGCTCGAACCAGCCGAGGGGCTGGTTTTGTCGTCCGTGGAACGACCCTCGGTGGGCCACAATGACGTTCTCATCAAGATTCGCAAGACCGCCATCTGCGGCACGGATATCCACATCTGGAAGTGGGATGAATGGGCCGCTAAAACCATTCCGGTTCCCATGCAGGTCGGGCACGAGTACGTGGGCGAGATCGTCGAAATCGGCCAGGAGGTCAGTGGGTTCAAGATCGGTGATCGCGTCTCCGGCGAAGGGCACATCACGTGTGGGTATTGCCGAAACTGCCGCGCGGGGCGGCGCCACCTATGCCGCAACACGTCGGGGGTGGGGGTGAACCGGCCTGGCGCCTTTGCGGAATATCTGGCGATTCCGGCGTTCAACGCATTTCGCATTCCTGATGACATCCCCGACGAATTGGCCGCGATCTTCGATCCGTTCGGCAATGCCACGCACACCGCGCTGGCCTTCGACCTGGTGGGCGAGGACGTGCTCATCACCGGCGCGGGCCCCATCGGCGCGATGGCGGCGGCCATTGCCCGTCACGTGGGGGCGCGCAACGTGGTGATCACCGATGTGAATGATTACCGGCTCGACCTGGCCCGCAAAATGGGGGCGACGCGCGCGGTGAATGTCTCGCGCGAAAAGCTGGCCGATGTGGCGCTCGAACTGGGCATGAACGAAGGCTTCGATGTGGGGCTGGAAATGTCGGGCGCGCCGGCCGCGTTCACCAGCATGCTCGAGCACATGAATCATGGCGGCAAGATCGCCATGCTGGGGATTCCGCCCGCCGGGTTTGGCGTGGACTGGAGCAAGGTCATCTTCAAGGGGCTGCAGATCAAAGGCATCTACGGCCGTGAAATGTTCGAGACCTGGTACAAGATGGTCGCCATGTTGCAGAGCGGGCTGGACATTTCGCCCATCATCACGCACCGCTTCCCGGTGAGCGAATACAAGACGGGATTCGATGCGATGCTGTCCGGCCAAAGCGGCAAGGTGGTGCTGGATTGGGCATCCGACCGCGCCTAGACGTTATCGGGCCATAACGCTTTGGATGCCTTTGATGCGCCCTTGCCGGTGCGTGACGGTGTCGCGCCCAGCCGCGTGTTTCTGCCGCGCGGTCCCTGGCAAACATTGCTGGGGTTCCTGATCGAGCGCTTTCCCTATGTCGGGGAGGATGTTCTGCGGCACAGGCTGGACGCGGGCCAGATCGTCGATGAGGCGGGTGTGGCCCAGGCGGCCGGCGATACGTACCGGCCGCTGCGCTGGCTTTGGTATTACCGCGAGGTGCCGGACGAATCACCCGTGCCGTTCGAGGTTCGCGTGTTGTATCGGGATGCCCGCCTGGTCGTCGTGGACAAGCCCCACTTCCTGGCCAGTGTGCCCAGCGGCCGTTATCTGAGGGAAACGGCGCTGGTGCGTCTCCGTCGTGATCTGGATCTTCCC